>JANQQN010000119.1 GCA_028289325.1 Myxococcota bacterium
GTAGTAGTGTGCCGGAGTGCGTCCTCGGCTCGTCACGATTCCGCTGAGCCACTATTGCGAGCGTGCTCGCTGGGCTCTCGATCACGCCGGGATCGACTACGACGAAGACCAGCACCTGCAGTTCATGGCTGGACGCGTTGCCAAAGCAGCGGGCGGGACGAAGACCGTGCCTATACTCGTGTGCGACGACGGGACACTGGACAGCTCGGGAAAGATCGTCCGCTGGGCGACGGAACGGGCGGCCGTGTCGCTTTACCCCGACGGGCCCGCACGGGCCGAGGTTGAAGCCCTGGAGGATGAGTTCGCTGGGCGCTTCGGTGAAGAGGCGCGGCGCATCGCGTACGATTAGTTCTTTCGCACCCTCGAGTACTGCCTGCCCTACAACGCGTGCTGCGCTCCGCGATGGCAGGACGTAGTGCTCCGCATCGCCGGGCCGGTGGCGGCGCCCTTCTTCAAACGCTATGCCGGGCAAGACGGGCCGGCTCTGGTCGAGGCCAATGCGGTGATTCGCGAGACGATGGACGCGATCGCCGCTCGGCTTGCAGACGGCCGCCCCTATCTCTTTGGAGACACGTTCACCGCTGCTGATCTGACGTTCGCGGCAATGGGCTCGCTGTGCGTCGGGCCACGGCAGTACGGCGTTCCGTTTCCGCCGCCCGAAGGCCTTCCCGACGACAAAGGGCGCAGCTTCATCTTGGAGATGAGAGAGCACCCGGCCGGGCGTTTTATCCTCCGTCTCTATGAAGAAGAGCGCCCCGCTGTTCGAGGCGTTACGGCCCGACCGCCGCGGGTCATGTAACGGTGCCGTGTGCCACGGCCTATCGGCGTTCTCGAAACGCAACTGCACCGCCCCATGGGGGCTGTCTTGCGGCCACATAGTGCCACCTCGGTTGAGAGATCGACATGCGACGCATCGTCTCGTCCGGCGGGCGGCGATTCGACGGAGTTGCGCTTGGTGACGTCGAAGTCCTCTCACCGCGCCCCGGGCGGTTCTTCGACGTCGAATCGCTTGAACCGATCACGACGCGGCGAAGGACGCGGAAGGACCGGCGGCCACCAGAGCGCGGACCTGGTTCACGCCGGTGTGCCGCGGGACGAGGCGGAGCATCAGGGTGCGCAGGCCGCACGCGAGGGGGTGGGCCCACTGCCCCACCTGACCGATACGCAAGGAACGTTGCGCAATGTCTCGCACCCGCGGCGCGCGGACGCGCTCGAAGGCCTCGAGGGCAGTCGGGGTCGGGCCGTGGGTCGCAATCTCGCGCGCGAGCACGACTGCGTCCTCAATGGCCATGGCCGCGCCTTGACCCATATTCGGAGTGAGGGCGTGGGCCGCATCGCCAAGCAAGCCTATTCTTCCGTGGGCGTAGGCGTGTGCGGGTATGTGGTCGATGTCTTGGTGCAAGATATCCGTCGTCACGTCGACGCTGTCGAGGACCGCCGGTGCATCGCCACCGAAGGCCGAGAAACGCTGCCGCAATTCGTCTGGGGTCGTCGTCGTCGCCCAACTGCCCGGCGGCGCATTCTCGACCAAGAAGACGTACACCTGACCCTCAGCCACGGGCACCAGCCCTATGCGCTGCCCGCGGCCCCACATCTCGGCGGCGCGGGCGAGGCCGGGATCGGGGACCACTACGCGCCAGCAGGTGTAGCCGGCGTAGATGCGCGACGGAGGTCCGAAGGCCAGGTTGCGCACTCGGGAGCCGATTCCGTCGGCGCCGAGTATGAGCCGCGCGGTCACCGCTTCGCCCGTGGACAGCGTCGCCCGGACCGCGTCGGGACTCGGGTCCAGGGCCTCGACGGTGGCGTCGTAAGTCCAAACTGCGTCCCCAACACCGTCGTGCAGCGATGCATGCAGTGCCCGTCGGTGCACCCCAAACAGCGCGGCTGGGTCGCCCGCCTCGCGGGCACCGAGACCACCCAGCATCCGGCCCGCCGCGTCGGTGATCGCCATGTCGGTGATCCATCGGCCGCGGGGCTCCAGGGCGGCGAAAAGGCCAAGCTCGGCCAGACAGGCCCGCGCGTTGCCGGCGAGGAGCAGTCCGGCGCCGCCGCTCGCGACAGCCGGCTGTCGCTCGACGATTCGGACCGACAGTCCGCGTCGGGTTAGGGCGCATGCGGCCGTGAGGCCGGCGATTCCAGCACCGATGATCAGAGCGTCGAGCACGTTCAATGAATGAATTCATTGAATGTGCTCAGTCAAGTATAACGAAGGAAAAGGAGGGCCTCGAGCTGGACGAGATGCGCGTCGACGGCCTCGGGCGCTTGCAGGACCAGCAAGAGCACGAGGAAGTAATCTGCCCAGAACCCGATGGCGCCGAGGCTCGGGTCCAGACTTTCGCGCAGCTCGCTACGAGCGACGCCGGCGGCCAGCTCTTCTTTGACCCATTCGAGGAAGTGCTGGAGCTGGGTCATCAGTGCGGGGTTCGGAGCACCCTCCGGGAACGTGGCCTCGCGGATGAGCGCCCGCGATAGGGCGGGGCGCGCAGCATAGAACCGGTACAGCGCATCCGCCACGTGCAGCAGGCGCGGGATTGCGGGCCCGTCGGGCACGGACTGCCGCGCGTCTTCGACCACGTCCGCGATAGCATCGTGGAAGGCGGCCGCGACGAGGGCTGGTTTGTCCGGGAAGTGGGCCATGACTGTCCCCACAGCGACGCCCGCCGCGTTCGCTACCGTCGCGATCGTCGTACCCTCGAATCCGTTCGCCTCGAAGCTGGTCCGAGCCGCCTCGAGGATCCGCGCCCGCGTGCGGGCCTTCTGCTCCTGCCGGCGATTAGTCACTGGCTCCGGACGGTAGCACGTGCGCGTAACCCCGGAGTCTGCCCCGACCTATCCGACGACTAGACCGGTCTAGACCTAGACGCTTCCGACAACGCCGCCCCGCGGCAGTGGTTTGCGCACACTACGACACGGTGCCGGGGCCCTCGGCGCGGAGCCCGTCCGCCAGGTTTCGCGGCCGTCAACCGCGAGGAAGACACATGCTCGGGTCTTCAGACTTCGTGCCGTGGCATCACGAGGAAGGCCGAGTGAACATCCGGTATGCATACGTCCGGGAGATCGTCGGCAACGCGGACCCTCGGCGGGGCACCGCGTTTTTCCCGAGTTCTGATGCCCCCGCGGCCAGAGCGATTTCATCACCATCGTGGGCATCCGTTCGGGCTGGCTCTCGGCCAATAGGGTCCACCGCGCGGTGAAGGGTGGCCTCGGTGTTCCGTTGTGACCTTGCAGGCGCCCGATGCGTTGTTGGGCTGGGCGCCGGACCTTGGCTGTAGCGATCACCGCCGTTCATCGAGCACGGTCTGCCGGCGGTGATGGTGACGGCGCGGTCTCGTCCGATCGCGCGAAGAAAGCCGATGTCTATCTCTCCGCCCCGACCGATCGTGAATACCGAGAACGCACGCGCGCTTTATGGTCATGCTCGGCGAGGGTGAAGCCGGCCCCGGGCGCGTGCTTCGCCGTCTTCAACCGGAGGGAGGCGGCTCACCGGACTAGAACCGAATGCCCGCGCCAGCAACCACGATCCCGTCGAGTAATTCGTTATCGATATCGTACAACATCCCTCCTTCCACTCCGATCTCGAAGACATCACCCAAGGTTATGGTCATGCCGACCACGGCAGGTACGATGACCGCAACTCCAGTGGTGATCAGGGACGTATTGGTTCCGTCGAATGAAACGGTGGTATAGCGAACACCAACGCCAGCGGCGCCGTAAGACTCGAGACTGCCGATCAATCGGTATGCTACCCTTGCGCGCTGCTCGCCTGAGATCCGGTACACCGTCACAGAGTCACTAGGGCTGGACGCGGTGAAGAAGGTCACGGTTTCGGTCGATATCCGAAAAGGTCCGGCTCCCGCAATACGGCGTTCGAAGGTAAGCCCACCGCCGAGATCGCCGCCGCGAACGCCGGCATGCATTCGGCTTATCGATTTGGACGCGTTGGCAGGGTCCGTCGCTCGCGATGCATCGGTAGTCGGGGTTGGCTTCGCAGGGGCAAGAGGCCCCTCCTGTGCTTGCCCAGTTCGAGGCAGGAGCAGTGCGGCGATGCCGACGACTATCCATGTCGGTAGACTGACAGGTTTGATTCTTTTCATTCGTTTCCTCATCTGGCTGCAGGATTCTGGGCGCCGATGTGATCCGGGATCTATTAAGTAGTACAGTAGAGCGCTGGGTCGAAGTCCATGAGCGTGATGGCGTTGTTGTCACACACGAGCTCAGGGCCTTGCTCCTTTGACTGCGTCAGCGGGTGCCGACTTACATCTCTATTCGAGGTCAATTCGGGCGTAATTGAGTGGGCGTCGATAAACGCAGGCGTACGACTGCAAACCTCGGCCGCCCGACTCGGTATGACCACGGTATGTCATCGAGTCGCGGTGAGGAGCTTGCGCGCCTTCAAACTATCGGTCAGCTTGGCCAAGCATTACACGTGGAGCACGGAAGCTGGTTAAGCCAGACGAGATTTAGGTAAGGCTGAGCAGCGTCAGTGGCTCCCACCTGATGGCCCGCACCGACGAACTTCAACGCGCTTCAAGCATGGAATCGCCAGGTGAATCGGCGAAGGATTGGAGCTACTACGATGCGTGACTAATTGGAGTGCTCGATAGTCGCGCTGTGGTGACCGGGGTGGTGCTATGGCAAGGGGCAATCCAGGCCGTTGCCGAGGTCGGAGAGAAACATGTCGCCGCGTTCGTAGTCTCCGGATGGCTGACCATTATCGATGCAGCCTGGCGCATAGACCGCTAAGAAGCTTGCAAAAAGGAGATCCTCACTAAGTCGGGCGCCGCTAATGATTGAGTACTGCTCGCACTGCGAGGTCGATGCGTCGCGGTAGATCGTGAAGGCCTCACCGTCGCCTGTAACATAGTTGATTACCTCGGTCGAGGCGAAAGAAGCGGGTGCGCGCTGCCTAAGCTCTCCGCCGCTTGTTTGACCGTAGTAGCAAGTCGCGTAGCTGAACGAATTGCCGGCCGTACCGATCGTTGACTCGGTGATCGAAACCAGGGCTCCGTAGCCTCCACCGAGCGGCGGTACATCGCCGCCACGGTTGATTTCGAATCCGGTGGCTGCGATCGCGGACTGAACCTCGGTCAGGCTGAGGACCTCGTCCGCCGTTTGTTCACCGACGGGTAATTCATCTTCGCCACATGCAACGGCGAGCACTGCCGACGCCCAACAGACGCCCAATAGAGCCCGGTACAGTCGGTCAGTCATCGTTCGTTCTCCGATCTGCGATCGTTCGCTTATTCTTTGCCGCCGGCCACTGCGTGTCGGGAGTACTGCCCGACGAATTGAGACATACGTCGGGAATCGGGCGGCTATCGTTGGCCCGACTCGTTCGAATGACATCGAGGGTTGTTGCGCATCCATCCGCGCTCTGGCTGAGCGCGCAATCGAGACTGATCGCTTCGCAGCAGTCCGCGAGTTGCTCGCACTCGGCGCTCTCTCCGCATCCGAGGGAAAAGACGGCAGCAAGTAACCAGAAAACGAGACGAATCATCGTATCTACTCCAATCAAGTGGTTCAGGCGGCATGACGGTGCGACACCCATCCTGGGGACGGCGTTCATCTGGTCTAGTCGCTACTCTCCCGCGCAGCGCTCGAAGGAACACTCGAAAGAGTATCGAGTTCGCAGGAGGTAGAATTGAGGGAAGCTCAGAATACTGCGTGCTTATTGAGCGCGAGCGTGGACGAAGAAGCGACCTGCGGTGTTGCCCATCTGGCTGCCGACTGGCTCGATGTGCTGAAAGACCGATGGACTCGTCAGAGAGTGCGCAGAAGCGCCTCCGACGACCACGCCGTCCGTCTCCTGGTCGCCAATCTTAAAGACGGCGTTGGCATTCGCTTTCGTAGGAGGAGCATAGAACGGAATATATTTACCGATGCCAATCTCTTTGACCTGGACCACAAGTGCCGCTTCGCCGCCGGATGTTGGTGCGCCAAGGTTGCCGCGTTCACCAACGCCCGCGACCCCGCGGAACGAGGTGACAAAGGCTGCTTCGAGGCGGTTCTTCAGGTCGGCCCATGTCTTCGGGTAGTCGGCGTCGTTCTCGGACTTTTTTTTGACCCACGTGGCTTCGCTCTCGCCGCCGATGTATAGCTGTGAGTAGTCAAACCGCACCGAAACCTTCTCGACATTGGCCAGCGCAGACGGCGTTGACTGCCGAATGACCTGAAAGCTGGGCCCACACCCGACCGCCAACCCCACGGCTGCGGACAGGGTCGAGGCCATAAAGCCATTCATTAACTTCTTCTTTATCAAGGTTGATTTCCTTCCATTACCTTATTGCGAGACTCTATTCGTATAGATCGACGGCCTCGCCGACCCGGCTAGTATCATGCAAATGAGCCCCCCTCAATTCACATAACTGGTTCGGCGAGGCCGTCTGGTGAGCGTAGAAGGGCGTCAGGCCGTCGATATGCGACGGGAAATCTTCCGGATAGATAGATAGTCTTATCTACCGGGTTGTTCTGCCCAACGGCCCCCCACCGTGGCCTAAACTTTGCGGTGGCGCTCCTGCGTATCTTCTTACGAGGTGGCGGCCCCAAGAATTGAACGGGAGCGATATCCGTGCCGGAAGTGGTCGAGATTAGAGCGTAAACTGTGTTAACGTGGCGATCGGGTCGAGTAAGACTCTAGGGTGTTGCTCCACAACTGCACGGCACGCCAGGTGTCAATACCCTGTATATCCGCCGCTTCTGCAGCTCGTCTGAGCGCTCGTGGAGGATTGTTTTGACCGCCGAATTGGTAGAAGAGCTGCATGAATTTACGGCTACCTTCGTCTTTTACCCGACGGCTAGTCGTCATAACGTAGCGACTCCCGAGGGCGAGCAGAATTTCGGATAGACCTACGGTGTAGGGGCCTGCTGGTGGCCCTGAGCTGCACGTATTAAGGACGACAAGCCTTGGCGTAGTCGGGATCCGCAACCAGTCCTGTAAGCGAAGCACCCCGTCGTACAGCCGCAGACGTATGCTCAGCGGATCACCTACCGAGTGTTCGGCGTGGCCCGAGAAATGAAAAAGATCGACGCCGGCGCCGAGCGCAGCGAGAGCCCGACCGCGCGTCGCGGCCGGCCCGACGAGTACAGTAGTACCTCGTACGAGATTAGCGACAACTTCGCTTTCCTCCGCGCCGTGCAAGAGGGTTCCGTCGGGATCGCCGATGATGAGCTTGTCGAGCAATTCTTTTCGAGTATGAGGTGCGGCGCTTGGTAGAAGGCTGGGCAGCCGCAGAATCTCGAGGCCGATGGCTAATGAACGGCCATCCTCGTCGCGTAGGTCGGCTACGTCGACACCGGCGAGGGCGTGGCCCGTCAAGTAGAGAGCTCGAAGCCCACCACCGAGCAGCGAGACGGCTTCCTGCACGTGTTTGACGCTAGAGTGGCGCCAGCTGCCGCCGGAGCGCGTGAAGTACGCGAGGAGGCCCTGCGAGTAAGGCTCGACGACCAAGATTCCCGTGTCGGTCGGCAAACGTCCGGGCAAGGCGTCAAGCTCGTCGAGGCGCGAAATGATCTCGGGCGCCGAGGTCGGTACGAACGCGGAGAGCGTCAACAGACGAAGTTGCTCTCCGACCGCAAGCGCTCGGAGCACCTGACCGCGTTGCAGACGAATGCGCTGTTGGAACTCGAGCCCACGTCGGAGCCGGCGCAACAACCGGGCCCGAGACGGAGGGAGACTGAAGCGCTGGAACAGCGCGACCAAGTCGCGGTCGAGACGACTCAGCGTTTGTTCCGCGGCCGCGAACTTGCCAGTACTCTCCTGGGCCTCGGCGAGCAGGAGCAAAGCATGCAGACGGTCCTCGGTCAGAGTCGTCGCGGAACCTAAAATCGGATTCAAGGATGCCGCGGCGGCGGCGAAGCGACCGGCAGCAATTGCGACTTCGGCGCGAAGTAGCGGTAAGGGGATGCTGTCGAGAATGGCCGAGTCGGCGCGCAGTCGACCGAGCTGGGCCAAAGCGCCCTGCGCGCGCGCTAGGTTGCCTTGTTCGAGCCCGATGCGGACTTGTGCGGACATCAGAAACCGCGGAAGGCTCGGCTCGGCCGAGGGGGTGAGCGTCGACAGAGCCCGGTCGGTCAAAGCGCCGAGCGCATCGACTTCGCGAGGGTTGAGGCTTCCCAGCTCAAGCGCGTGGTACTCGACGAAGACGCGCATCGCCTTCCAGATGTCGCTTTGCTGCTGGTCGGGGGGCACTGCTGCCAACAGCTGACGAGCTCGGCTGACGGACTCGTGTTGGGCGAGCGTGGCCGCCTCGTACACCGCACATAGCGACGCTAGCCGTGCGTCTCCGCGCCGCTGCGCCGACCGCCGACATCTTTGGAACGACTCGCTGGCCAGGGCGACGGCGCCGGGGGGCTGAGTTCTCAACAGCAAAGCGCCGAGGGCTCTCCACGTGAACCCCTGTCCCACGATGTCTCGCCAGCGCTCGGTGATTCGGGCCGAGTGGTCGAGGTGACGGCGTGCGGCGTCGTAACCTCCGATGACTGTGTTGATGAAAGCGAGTCGCCGGTGTGATGCGGCCTGCTCCGACGGCGATCGGAGCGCGGTTGCATTGGTCAGCATGTCTTCAAACAAGGCTCTAGCGGCGGCGGTTGCGCCCGTCGACCGGGCGAGGCGACTAAGCGCGAGCAGCGCCGCGTGTCGCCGCCAGCCGATGGGTTTCAGGTCGCTGAGGAGCGCCTTTCGGCCCTCAGTCACGGTCTTTAGTCCGTCGAGGCGTTCGGAGAAGCCCGCGACGTGAGACCGCCACGGTGGGGCGATGCGTACGGTCCAGGCGGCGACCTTACGACCGCGAATCGACACCGCGATTTTGAAGGGTCGTGGCGAGGCGGGCGGCAATACTATCGACCAACGGCGTCCGGTGGGGTCACTGTGAGCCAAGCGAGCGGCGAGGCCGTGAGGCCCGGGCGGCTCGATGGAGAGTTTGGCGGCCACGTGGGGCGTGATACGAGCGCTGACGCCGAGCTCGGTCGACGGAGCGAAGACGTAGACTGGGGCGCCGTCGTCGACCTCTATGCGATCGAATCCGAAAATGTGGAGGAAGATGTCGTCCGGTTCGAATCGGTACCGAAAAGCAATCTTGCTTGAGGAAGAGGAGAGTCGGTTGCGGCAGTAGAGCTGAACGACGACCTCCTTTTCTCCGGGCTCGGCGCCGAGCAGAGCGAGAGCGGCGACGCTGGCCGTCGCGGTGAGGCCCTTGCCCGGGACTCGATCGAACACCGATTGCAGGGAGACCTCGTCGGCCTGCGACCCGGACTCGATGGCGGCAACGAGTTTGGCCGGCCGGCAGGTTTTCCGGCCTACGGCCACGTCAAAGAAGACGGTGTCCGAAGTGCCGACGACAGTGCCGGACCGCACCGAGACCCGCAGGGACGAGCTGTCGTCCCCCGCAGTGCAGTATAGGGCACAAAGGGCGACGACGGCCACGAGAAAGCGACGAAGGATCACCGGCGGACGATACCCGACGGTGATCCTCGCGCAAGGCGGTTTAGCTACAGTCGTCGACTTCGTAACTCGAGACGATGAAGCTCGTGACTAACGACGCCCCGGGCAATAGGGCGTCTATTGGGTCCAGCTGCACCGCGGTGCTTTCTTGCAGGGTGGGCGTGGTTTGCGGCGGCGGGCCTGAGAACAATACATAGGTGCCGGTCATGAGCACCGCTTCAGTGGAACAGAGCACGAATGACTCCTCTCCTTCGTTGATGACCAGTCTCGGTACGGCGGCTTCGCTGGCATCGTACGCAGCGCTGAACGTAGCTCTGCATTCTGGGCAGACATCCGGAGGTCCGGTGAATACCTCGTTGCAGATCCATGGGTTCGGGTCGGCCGCGCTCGCGCGGCTGAGACTAGCCATCGATGCAAGCACGACAGCAATGCTCAAGACGAGCGCTTTGGTTTGGGTGTTTGATTGAGCATGACTTGAACGCGTCATGCTCCGAGCCAACGCAATGACTTTGCCAAGTCACTTGGGTCGAAATTGGTCTGAAAAGGCTATTTGAGGCGCTATTTCGGGCTTGCCGTTCGGTGGGGACGGTCAGTGTTCAATGAACATGTTCACGCGAATCGACCGGGCTTTTCATCTCACTAGGATTTACGTATATGAAGCGACGTGTCTTCTCGGTGGTGGATTGTGCTCGTCGTAGGCACAGTGTTGATGCCGCGAGACTTAATCGCGAAGCCACTCCGAGTGGCCGTTCTTATTCAAGATAGATACGGACAGGTGATGAGCTCGAGCCCAACCGCGGAAAATATCTCCGAGGACAGCATCGCCGGCGTCCTCGCGAAGTCCGAGCGATTGATCGTTGTCAATGCGGAGCGCGCGGCCCAGATTCGGCGTTTTCGCGGTCGAGATTTGAGCCACGAAGGTCGCGCCCAGGAGTTCCTGACCGAGATTGATGTAGACATCATCATTACCGGCACCGCGTGGTACTCCAAGGTTCAAGGCGTCAAGGGACTCGGGAGTCTCTCGATCTGGTCTGTCGTCGCCACCCTGAGTGTGATCACCGCCGATAGCTCCCGAGTGCTCGATGGTCAGCAGTTTTCCGAGGTGGGCAAAGGACACTGGGATGGTCATGCACTGTCGCGGGCGGCGGCGCGGCTTGGCGCTAAGGTGGCCGCTGCGGTCGAGGCCTCGGCCGGCCGGGCTTTGCTAGACGCGCCGACTCGACGGGTCCTGCTCGAAGTCAAAACGCAGTCAAGCTGGACGCCGGCCATGACTCGAGAGCTGCAGGCGCTGATCAAAGAACTCCCCGGGGTCCGGGAGCTGTCGGTGCATATGCAGGGTACGGGCTTGCTTGTCATGTATATCCGGCACGACAGCGTCTTCGAGCGGCTGTCTGCCGAGCTTGAGGAGCTCTCAATGGCGCTCAAGCACGTCGGATCCTCCGGAGGTAGGATATCGCTACGGCATGTCCACACTCCCGGGAATCGCAAAATTGCACCGCCTGTGTCACTTCGCATTAGCCCAAGGCGACCCGCGCTGTACTCGGCCTGGGCGCGGTACTATGAGCGAGTGCCGTTTGCCGAGCTTGTGGTCAGCAACCGGAGCGCGGCGATGGTGGAGGTTGTCGCGGTTTCACTGGCGTGCGGCGACCGGCCGTCGCTGACTTCGGCCAAGGTTACCACTAAAGTTCCTCCCAGTCGCGACGCGACGTTGCCGCTTCGGTTGAGCAATTCGCTTGGCACGCTCCCGGATGGCGAACAGACGGAAGACTGGTCGTGTCGTATCGAGGTAAGGCTGAAGGTGGGGCCGCGCGTGCTCCGTCGTGCGCTGCGTTCCGTGATCGCCGTCCACGGGCGCAACGTGATGAGTTGGATGGTAGGTCGTGGACGGGGCATCGCAGCGTTCGTGACTCCCGATACACCAGGCGTGAAGCGATCGGTCGAAGACTTGGTTGCGGGCACGAGCCTAACGTCGACGTCCAGCGCCATGATGCGCTTCGCCGCCGCGTTCGGTGCGGCATGTGCGCTGGCCAAGCCGACCCGCTCGCCGCCGAATAGTCCGGCTACAGTCATGACGGTGCAGACGCCCGACCAGACGCTGTTGCGGCGAAGCGGCAGTTCCTATGATGTGGCGGTCCTCCTGGCGTCTATGCTCGAGGGTCTCGCGGTTCCAGTGGCGCTCGTACGGACCTCTCACGACCTGCTGGTGGCGGCGCGAATCCGATGGCCGCTGGAGGCGGGGCTTCGGCCCGGTGCCAGCTTTCAGCACGACCGCGCGCTTTATGCGGCAGTGCGGATTCAAGGTTCCGACTGTATGTTTCCAAAGGCGCGGCGTGACGCCGGTGCGCCGCTACGCGCGGCGTCTGCGGGCGCGAGGCTCGTCGATGTGCGGGCGGCGTGGGCCCGCGGATTTCAGCATGGGCAAGAAGCCACTGGCGAGCGACCCAAGATGCTGGCGTCGACGGCGTACGACGGCGCGCGCCGTGCGCTGACGACGTTTCGTCGAAATCATCAGGTGCGGGTTTCTCGGTTGAGGGGGCGTTCGTTGGGGGACGACCCCGCCGCCATGAAGTATCGGGCGGCGGTCGAACTCGCCCTCCTCGGCGACCGAAAAGGCGCGATGCGCGCGCTGGCCAGGCTCGATCGGAGCGCTAAGGTAACGACTGCCCGGGGCAACGTCGCGTATCTCGCCGGTGATGCCGAAGCCGCGATGCGCTGGTACGCCGAGGCGCTACGGCAAGACCGCGATTCGCTGAACGCGATCTGGAACGCTGCATACGTCGGATACGATCTGTTCAAAGAGCAAGGAACGTCGAAAGACGAGCTCGATAGGCTCCTGGCGCGCTTGTTTCGCGCCGACCCTGAAGCCGAATCCGCGCTTCTTGAGGAGGTTCGGGCCGCGATGGACGGCACGGGTGGCCTGCGTGCCGTCGCGAGTCGGGTCCTCCGGTGGGGGCTATAGTCGCTGCGAGCGCCGGCGACGGAGGCGAGGTCGATGGGGCGGACGGAGGACAAGGACCAGGTTGTCGTGGTGAGTTGCGAACTCGGCCCAGGCTCGCCCGGTCTGGCGCCGCCGAACACGTCGTCGGAAGCTGACCTCGGTCAAGAGGAATCGTCGGCCGGCGCAGCTACCAAACCACCACCGGACTGCGACTCCCGACCGCCGAACGACGAGGCTTTGTTGCTCGCCGGTCGGTACCGCTTGCTGGGCGAGGTAGGCTCGGGGGCCATGGGGTCGGTCTTTCGCGCGCGGGACCTTCGTGCGAACCGACAAGTGGCGATAAAGCGACCGAAAGGCCAGGGGCTCGACAGCCGGGCGCAACGGTTAAGGTACGAGGGAAAGATCCTCGCGCGGCTGCGGGGGCGCAACGTGATTACACTATTGGATAGCGGAACCGATGAAGTGGGCACGCCGTTCATCGTCTTGGATCTTCTAGACGGCGAGAGCCTTGCAGATCGTCTGAAGCGCGGGTCGCTCAGCCCAAAAGGCGTCTATCAGGTCTTACTGGACGTGCTCGACGTATTGAAGGAAGCGCACGCAGAGCAGGTCATTCTAAGGGATATCAAGCCCAGCAATATCTTTATCCAGTTCATCTCCGGCGGTGGCCGGCAGATCCGTGTGCTGGATTTTGGAGTCGCCAAGGCGCTCGATGCGGATGATGAAGAAGACATTCCGCTCACGATGGCCGGCGGGATCGTAGGAACTTGGCGGTACATGGCGCCGGAACAGGCGATGGGGCGGCCGACGGAAAAGAGCGACCTGTTCTCCTTGGGCGTAACGGCCTACAAAGCGGCGGTCGGGCGGCTGCCTTGGACCAGCGAAGCGCTATACGGCGCAGATCCCGGCCGTCCTGCGACGGTAGCCGGTCTGCCGTTTCCCGACGACTTTCCAGGACCGCTCGCGCACTTTATTCGGCATCTCATGCATCCAGATATGCGCCTTCGACCTCGGTCAGCGACCTTGGCGCGTTCGATGCTGTTGGCGCTTCCGCTCGAGAGGCCGCTTCCATATGTCGACGCCGCGTCGCACGATCATCAGCCGGATGATGCGTTGCCGAACGACGGTCGGACAAGTAGGCCTTCAATGCGAAGTGACCGGCTCGGCGATCCACGGAAGGAGGACGTTGAGGCCCACCTCCACGGAGCGAGCCCGGGCCTGCGACGGAACGCGATGTATGCCCTGTTGCTGTTGGTCTCGGCCGTCATCGCCGGCGCGGCGTTCATCAAGCTCGCAGCGCCAACGTCTACGCCGTCCGGTGATCCGATGGCGCCGATACCGACCGGCGCCACGCCCTTGTTGCATACAATCGACCCCATAGACCACGGGGTTTCGGCGGACAGGGCGACAGGATCCGCTAAGCGCACGGCCGCCGCCAAGACCGGCCGCCCGCCGCCGAGTTCGCTGGCTGGTGTTCGTCGACATAGCGTGAACGTGCGGTGCGGCGGCTCGGTCGGCGCGGCGGACGAAGCCCGACATATCGAGCGGGAGGCATTATCGATCCTGTCATCCTGTCCGGCTCTTCGGCACATCCGGCGCTCGGCCGATGCTCGACTGAGCGTACATATCTATCCGGACGATCGGGATGTTCGGGCGAGGCTGGCGCCGCGAAGCTCAAGCGATACTCAGCCGGTCGCGCACCTCGAACGCTGCTTGGTTCGGCGGGCGAGCGACCTGATACCGCGGCGTCAGGTGACGCTCAGCTTCTGGACGCTAAGTTGCGAGGTTGGCGTCGAGGTGAATGATGACTGAAGACTCTGCGTTGGCACTGACGAAGACCTGTGAACACGGCAGCGGACCGCCGAATCAGCGACCGGCGCACCTGGTCGTCGTGTACTCGTCGAAGCGGGAGGCGATTGGGCTTCGGTGGCCGCTCGACGGCGAGGCTATGATCTTCGGTCGGGCTCGAACAGTGGCGGCTCGCATCTCCGACGAGCAGATGTCGAAGCAGCACGCGCTCGTGGACGTCGGGCGCGACGGCTGGCAGGTGCACGATTTGGGCTCGCATAACGGCACTTTCATGGACGGGCGTCCGGTCGGCGCGGCGCCCGTTCCGCTCGGCCATGTGTTGTCGATGGGATCCAGCTTGCTCGTTGTCGATCCGTGCCATCCCTACGGCGGACCGCCAGACAACGACGCCCCCGAGCCGGGGTGGATCGCTGAATCGGAGACGATGCGCGGCGTGCGTCGCCTATTGATTCGAGCGGCACACGCGAGTGGAGGTATCCTTCTGACGGGACCAACTGGGGTTGGCAAAGAAGTTGCGGCGGAGGTGGTCGTGCGCCACAGCCCGCGGCGCGGATCATACCGCGCTGCGAACTGCGCCGCCTTTGAGCCGACTGTAGCCGATTCGGAGCTGTTCGGCCATGTGAAAGGCGCCTTTACGGGCGCCGACCGGCCCTCAGACGGGCTGTTTCAGGCCGCCGACCGGGGCATCTTGTTTCTTGACGAGCTCGGCGAGCTCAACCCTGGCGTGCAGGCTAAGCTGCTCCGCGCCGCCGAAAGTGGTGAGATCAGAAGGGTCGGGGCGACCGCAACCACCAAGGTGGACGTGCGTCTGGTGGCGGCTACCAATCGACGGGTCGACGCCGACGGCTTTCGCAGCGACCTGTACGCGCGTCTGTGCACCTGGGTTATCGAGATTCCCGCCTTGAGCGAGCGCCGAGCCGACATTCTTCCCCTGTTCGAGTACTTCTACGAGGCCGAGGTTGGCGCGAAGCCGACGATGTCACGGACGTTCGCTGAGGCGCTGCTGCTTAATCCATGGCCTCACAATGCGCGTGGGCTGAGAAATCTGGCTCGTCGAGTAGCGGGCGATCCCGAGAGGCCGTTGACGGAACGCGATCTCCCTGATGACTTTCACTCCCGTTTGGAGGCACTGCGCAACGACGGGCGTGCAGCGGCCAAACACTCCCCGCCCTTGCCAAACGAGCGACGCCGACGGATTCACGACGCGCTGGTGAACGCGAAGGGGAACGTCTCGCGCGCTGCAGAGCAGCTCGGGATCGATCGTACTAAGCTTTACCGCGAGGCGGATAAGTACGGCATCGAGTTCGATGACTATCGTGTTGAAGCGAAGGGAGCCTAGTAAAACGTGGCACCCAAGGCAAGCATACTCACGAAGTCGACTCGATGAGTCACAAGGTACTCGGCCCCAACTTCGATACCCGCGTGCAAGTACTTGCCGGACAGACCAAACTCGACGCTGCCCGGTATCGTGACCGCGAGGAAGGAGCGGTCTTTGTTCTCAATCTGTAGACCTACGCCCAACGTTCCGTCCACATATAGCAGATCGAGGAATCGGGTGCCGTATGCCATGCGGTACGACGCACGAATGTCCCGGAAGCTTCCGCCGTCCTGCAGGTCACGGATGGCGGCTGTGATCTCTGTGCTGAGCGGTCTGAAGCTAAGGCCGACGAACCGGAGGCGCAGCTGAACGGCGGGCGCGACACCGATAATACCACCGGCCACGGCGATGCGCTTTCGTCGCGCCCGCGGCCCTCGCGGCTTGGACCGGACGGGGATGAATTTCTCTTCCTTGGCCCCGGTCAGGGGCTTGGCCAGCTCATTTCGATTCCTTTCGTCGGCCTGACCCAGCGTCTTGAGCTCAGAGTTGGACAGGCGGCGGCCCATGAGGTTCTGCATGACGTCCTCCGAAAGGTGCTGCCCCGAAGCCGTGAGCATCTCGGCGGTCAGCGCCTCGATGATCCGGCCAACGTTGCCGGCGTCGCCCTTGGCATCGCGCGCGAACAGGATCTCGCCCGTCTGGACTGCGATCATCCGCGCGTCGAGGCGGAGGGTGGTGCCTTCCCGAGCGAGCCCGCCCACGATCACGAAGTGCGCGTCGAGGGCACCCGCGAGCATCGTCGCGGTTGTCGCCGTGATGGTTTGCCCCATCTCAATGGCGCGCGCCGTCAGATCGCGATCGATGAGATCGAGACCGCCCTTAGGGAGGTCGCCGTGCAGGGCTTGATTGATCGCGCCTATGATCCATTCATCATCTTTTTGACCGGAGATGTTCTCGAACGGGGCTAACGCGGTCAGCGCCTTCACGTCCGGAAACTCTTCTTTGAGCTGCGCAAACATCGAGCCTGCTCGCGGGTCGGTCTGCATCGCCTTTTCGTAGAGACGGCGCGCCTCGGCCGCTTCCGTAGTGACCAAGGACCTTGCCTTGACGAGGTCACGGAGGGCGTCGGCGTTGGGGGGCTTGCTTTCCATGACCTCCGCTGCCGCCAGGGGCTCGACCCAGTCGATGCGACCGAGGACCTCGAGCAGCAAGCGGCGGGTGATGTCGAAGACGTCATCGCGGGCAGACTTCGCTTGGGCGGCGCCGAGGATGAGCCCATCTGCGGTATCGATGAGTCGCACCTGAAGTTGGAGATGGTCGCCGTCGTTAGCATAGCTGCCGACGAATAGACTACCCGCGTCCAGGATGTCTCTGAGGTTTTCGATGTCGTTGTTCTCGCCGTCGTCCCGAAAGTACCGGAAGTTGTATTCGTCAACCAGTTTGTCCAGCTGCGCCCGCTCGACGATGGTGAGGTCAGTGAGCCGAGAGAGGTCGGCTACCAACACTTCCATGAGGCCTTGTCCGAGCCATTCCATGTCTTTGGGGCCGGCAAGCTGCTCCAGCGGCTTGACGGCAATGGCGCTGAGCCGTAGCCGCTGCGTTCGCCGCTCCCGCATCTCCTCGGGGCTGAGCTTCGTTTGGCCGGACGCCTCCCGCAGGGCGCTCAGACGGGGGTCCTCGAGAATCTGTCGGTTCCATCTGTTGGCTGCGGCGTCGTTACCGACACGAAACGACGAACCAGCCATGAGATAGAAGTACTCGCGCAGCAGACGCAGCCGGAAGGTCGGCTCGCCTTTGATGCGAAGACCCAGATCTCGAACGTCGGTCACGTTGATCCGCTCCCCCAGAGCGAGGACGAGGCGTGGCTTTTTTTGCTCCCGCGCTTGGATCATGTTGAGGAGGCCCACAAGGTTGTCATAGACCCGTGTGCGGCTGCCTCGACCGGGGGCGGGTAAAGGCTGGCCGGTTTGGTACTTGTCTTTCCCGGACAGAATCTTGCTAAGAACGGGCTTAAGTGCAGTCGAGCGCCGGACGTCACGTTGAAACTGCTCCGCAGATACGCCAGGCGGGCGTCGGCCGGCGCTCTCCGCTCTGAGGACTCGATCGAAGTAGGCAGAATCATAACTTAGCTTAGCGAAGATCGACTCGACCAAGACTGCGGGGTCTTCAACACCGCGAGTGATCGAGGCGCCGCCAGTGTCTGTGCCGGCCTGTGCCAAGGAGAGTAGCGCGATAACGGTCGTTGACTGAATTAGCATTAGTGCGCTCGTCGAGATGCCGAGACTTCGAGAAATTGCGTCACGTCGGAAGCATGAGGAGACACCGGTGAATCCGCAAGAAGTCAATGTGGATAATCGCCGCCAATAGTTCGATTGTTCGAATGGATCTCGATGACCTAATGTCAGACATCAAGATGTTGGATTGGGTAGAGTCATACTCACCCGCGCCGGCCATACATGCCCCTGCTGTTGTTTCGAGTTCGGCCGACCGAATATTGATCGACCACCAGCTCATTGCATGATGTATCGGAGGGGGATGGCGGTGGCGATGAGTAAGGCCGGGCACTCGACGGCGGGCACGGAACCCCGCGAAGTATCTCTCGAAATCGTGCTCTTAGCCTTCCGCTTAGAGGCGAAACGAGTGGTGAAGGCGTGGGGAGGTCCGATCGACGGGCACGACGAGGACGATCTCGTCCAGTATCTCATCGAGCGTGTATTGGGGCCCGAGAAACCCGTTCTCGGTCGATACGAGCCGAACAAAGGCCGGCCGGTAGGGTACATGCGAACGTACGCGCGCCGCAGGTTACTCGATTTCGTACGGCGAAGCCTGCGACGCCAGGAGCTCGACGCGGTCGCATCGGTGGTGCCCAGCGCCGAGGCCACGCCGGCCGAGTGGTTCAGTTACCTCGAGACGTCCGATCGTCTAGTTAGATACCTACGCACGGAGTGCTCCGACAGCGATTTTGAGATCTTTAGGGCGCTCTTCGTGGAAGGCTTATCCAATCAGGAGGTGAGCCGACGAAGGGAGGTTGAGCCGAAAGTGATTGCCACTCGTAAGCACGCTCTACTGAAAAAGATTCGCGGATTCCTACGCGACGGACGCGACGACGATGACGGGGAGTGACGATGAACGATGACGTCGAGCTAGAGGGCCTTCTTAGGGATCTCTATCGCGCGCCTCAGGACGTTCAGGCGACCGGTCTCGGTTTGCCGGAGGGGCAGGCACCCGATCCGCAGCAGCTGCGCTCGGGGGTCTCCCAGGATCAGCTTCGCCGCCTTCAGGACGCCATCTCTGCGGCGAAGACGCCGGTCGAGCTGGCTTCGGCCCGGAGCCCGCGGCGGCGAAGTCGCCGAGTGGGGTGGGCGGTCGCGGCGGCGGTGGTGGTCGGCGGGGTGTGGCTGATGGTTCCGAATGCGACCCGCGAAGGGGTTCCCGGAGGGTGGACGTTCGAGGCGGAGCAGCAGCTCCGCCCATTTCGGAGTAATCCGACGTCGCTTCCGCCGCCGGCGACGTCGGCGCTTCCGACCTACGGACCCAACAGTCAGATTAGGCTGGTCTTTCGCCGGCCGAACACGGGGGACGATATTGGGGTTGGAAACGCCCTCGTGTACCGGATGATCGAGGGGCGGTCGATCTCGTTGCCGGCGCACATCACGCTTCGCACCACGTCGAAGGCGCACACTGTGATCGTTGAAGGTCAGGGACGCGCGTGGTTTGGCGAGCAGCCGGGCGCGATGACGATCGGCTTTCTCTTCATGCCTGTCAGCGCGGCAACGTCATCGGTTGCCCCTGAGGACATCGCTTCAGTGCGCGCTCTTAGCGATACGCGTTGGCTCGAGCGCCCCTTCTTGTACCGAACACCATCGGGTGCGGCGCCGACCACGAAGTGATGTAGGTTCCGGTGCGGTGCCTGCATTACGAATACTCCCATCGATCGTCGGTCATCCCCAACTCGGTCGACTCTGAGGCGACCTAACCTAACAGGCGGTCCGCGATGTATACGTCAGCCTTACCCCGAATCGTAGGCCGAGGCGTGCCGGTGTTCGACGTCGAGGAAGTTCCAAGGTGGGTGGCGGAGGTACCTTCGCTTAGCACCGAGCGACTCGACCGGATTAGGAAGCTCCGGCTGTACCATCGCGCCGGCATCGCTTTCGTGTGGCTGGTGCATCCCGTGCACCACACCCTCGAGGTCTACGAGCGCCGAGAGGCCGGCGACCAGCTGCTCGAGACCTACGAAGACAGTGCGATCATCCAGGCGCCCCGTTCCGGGACTTCGACCTGGACCTGTCATCGCTGTCGCTGGCGCGCCCGCGGCAGAAGACACCACGCCGTAGCGGTTCAGTCCGGCAAGGGCAGTCGCCGACGACCGCGCGAAACTCGAGGTCATCGCGGAGCGCGCCGCTACTGTGGTCGCCGACCTCGGACCGGACCCTCGGACATCGAGCGTCTGTTGTGAAACGTGCACGGCATCAGGGCGCCGTGGTGTTGCCTCGGCCGCGTCGTGGCCATCACCTCGTCGTCGATTCGAGCGCGGGGTCGTTGTCGTTCGGATACGACTCGGTCCCGTCGAGGATCCGTCGCACGTCTTCGACCATCCGGGGCTCTTCGGCCCCGAGGTACGCCGTAATCCGCTGCCGTCCTTCCTCCGACCGGCCGGCGGCTTCAAAACTGAGCCACGCGTTGCGGTATGCGAGCTCCCGTCCGACGTACACGATATCGTCGTAGGCGGTCCTTTCCTGGGGCGGAGGCTGAGTTGCGGACAAGAACGCCTCCGCTGCGATGCCATAATTACCGCTCAGGTACGCCTGAACTCCGTCGTCGAATCGTCGTTTGATTTGGGGCCAGCTCGCCGGGGCGGGCGCCGTACCCGACAAAATGGGAAGAGGCAGCAACACGCCGACGGCCCGACCCTGCTGCGGAGGGCTGGCGCAGCCCATCGCCGCGACCAAGACCATCGAGTAAATCGCGGCCCAAGCTTCAGTCGGCCATGTGCTTCTTCTCCGCGTACCATTGATAGAGATCTGGCGCGTTCCGCTCAAGATACGCAGGGTCGGTCTTAAAAAATGCGAAGCCATCTGGGTTCAGCTCTTTCATACCCTCGGTTGCAGCGTAGTCGGTAATGTTCGGGGGTGAGACCCGATCGAATCTGTCTTCAAATCGGTGGTCGCGCGTGGAGCGTCCGTCTCGTTCGGTCACCTGGTCAAGCCGGGTGATCGCATCGCCGAGACTTTTTGCGTGGCGGATCGTGCGATTCTGCGCGGCGACGACCGAGTCGACGGATCCTCTCAGGGCTCTTGCCGCCGCATCCCGTCGGCCCATCGCCGACGTCAGCCGCCGGCGAGCAAACCGGACCGAGTATGCGTCCTTGGCGTTGGCCAGCTTGTCGATCGCTCTTTGCACGTTGTTGGTGGCGTTCTCGAACGCCTGGTTCTGCCTGCGCGTACCCTGCAGAGCGATCCGCCTGAACATCCTTCGGAAGCGAATGTCTGCTCTTCGCAGGTGGTAGGCCGCGTTGGCCTGGGCGAAGCTCGCTTCTCGGATCTGTTGCGTCGCGATCGCGTGGCCGACCTCGTGCAGAACGACATTGACGCTCATCGGCAGTCGATACCGTTTTCCATCGCCCACAAAGCGGTTGCCGTCGGACGCGAAGGCGTTGTCGGTCAAGCGGATGACATCGGTGCGGGAGGGCTTTTTGGTGCGCGCGTCGACGGTGAGTTTGAACTCGAACTCCGCGTCACGACGGCTGTCCAGAGACGAAACCCGCTGCAGCTCGACCCCCCGCACCGCCGCCAACTCGTCGTCATCGAGCATTCGCAACGCCGCGTGCACCTTCGCGAGCTCCCCTTCCTTCCATCCGCCGGGCTTGACGCGAAGGCCCATGGCCACCAGTTTGTCTGCCGCGTCCGCATTGGACAGCTGAGATTCTTTGGGAATTCGGCTGCCGCCTTTGCCATGGCGCTCGATGGTTACCCGACCGCGGCCGTCGGTCTGCAGGCTCCAGGCGTGAGTGTCTCCGTCGAGCGAGACCAATCGGTCCTCGTGGATCCTATCGAACCCCGCGTAGGCGTTCTCTTTCAAAATCTGCAGCAAAGCGTACTTCGCATCGGCCGCTTTTCTGCGGGTGAGGCCGTCAAGCGGAGGATGAAAGGTGATGCGGCCGAACCGATTGCCCAGCTCGTTGTCGAGCCTGCGATGGGTTTGCTCGATCTGCTCGTCGGCGAGCGTCGCTCGCTTTAGCCCGTCGTAAAGCGCGCCGTTGTTGACCAAGGCGTTCGAGTACTCGACGGCGCCGGGGCCCGGGTCTGCGTCTTTGGTGCCTTGGGCCCCGTGGCCATGGTGGATCACCGCAACGGCGGACGGCGCCCCGATCCCGAAGCGGCGCGGCGCGTCCCAGTCGGCCGCTACGCGGTGCCCATCGTCTACCGTCGCCGGTGCGTTGCCGAGCGCAAACGGCGACGAGACGAGGCGAATCTCATGCAGTCGAAATAGCGACCGGTCACCGTCGTGGGCCACGACGTAGTCGCGCGGCCCGAAGTCCGGGTCATGGTGAACCTCCGGGGCTTCGACAACGGCGCGTCCGTCGTCGACGAGGCGGCTCGATGATCGATCGATGACCGCCGATTCTACCCCTCGGCGCGCTGCTCGAACGACCGAGTGGTCACCCGCCCGACGTCGGACGTTGGTCGCATCGGCGCGAAACTTCATCGAC
>JANQQN010000132.1 GCA_028289325.1 Myxococcota bacterium
CTCGTGGGTCGGTCGAGCCGGTGAACCGGAAAGAGCTTGCGCCGAATCCGGCCCCGGATCAGGGGCAGCAGCGGCGGCCCTTGGTCCCAGCCTTTGTGCACCGCGTAGCCCGCCGGCTTGTTGATGGCCACGAGATCCGCGTCCTCGTACAGCAGCTGCAGGTCCCGCGACCGTAGCCGGGGGGCGGGCGCGCCATCGGGGGCGCACGGTCGGTCGCCATCGCCGCCGGTCACGCCGCGCCCTCGCGGTCCGGCACTTGCGCCCTCGCCGCTTGCTCCCCGATGGGCCGGCCGCTAAGCCCAGAAGACCGATGACCGAAGCACCCCTGTCCGGCAAAACCATCTTCATCACCGGCGCTAGCCGAGGCATCGGCAAGACGATCGCCGTCCGGGCCGCTCGAGACGGCGCCAACATCGCGATCGCGGCCAAGACCAGCGAGCCCCACCCCAAACTTCCGGGCACCATTCACACCGCGGCCGCGGAGATCGAAGCGGCGGGTGGCAAAGCTCTGCCCCTCGTCGTCGACGTTCGGTCGGAAGAACAGGTCTACGCGGCGGTCGCGAAGACCGTCGAGCACTTCGGCGGGCTCGACGTCCTGATCAACAACGCGAGCGCGATCTTTCTCGCCGGCACCGAACACACCACGATGAAGCGCTACGACCTCATGAACCAGGTCAACGCCCGGGGAACGTATCTGTGCAGCCAGGCCTGCATTCCGCACCTGCGCAACGCGTCCAACCCCCACATCCTCAATAACTCGCCGCCCCTCAACATGCGGGCGAAGTGGTTCGGCAATCACGTCGCGTACACCATGGCCAAATACGGGATGAGCATGTGCACCTTAGGCATGTCCGAGGAGCTGCGAGACGACGGGATCGCCGTGAACAGCCTGTGGCCAAAGACGGCTATCGCGACCGCGGCCGTCAACATGCTGGGAGGCGATGACATGATGAAGCAGAGCCGCAAGCCGGACATCATGGCCGACGCGGCCTACGCGATCATCACCAAACCGGCGTCGACGTGCACGGGAAACTTCTTCATCGATGAGGCGCTTCTGCGAGCCGAGGGGGTCGAAGACTTCGACGGATACGCATTCACGCCTGGCGGCCCCCTGGCCCCCGATTTTTTCCTCGACTGAGCGCCGAAGCGGCGGGGACAGCGAAAGACCGACTCCGCGGCTGCTCGCCGAACCGCGGCCTACGGGGGGCGAGGCAGATCCGTGCGGAGCACGTCGAAGACCCGGCGGGGGGTGAGATACCCGGCCACGACCGAAGGGCTGACGTATACACCCTGCTCGACCAGATACGCGTCCAGGGCGTCGGCCATCTCGGCCGCGGTCTGAAACCGCTGATTGGGGTCCCGCGCCACCGCGTAACCGATGAGGTTCTGCGCCGTGGTCGACACCCCATGCTCGCTGAGGTCGCTCACCGGCACCCCTTCGTTGACGATCTTCCGCATGACGTCAGGGGACATCGGCTCCGTCCACGGACCGCCGACCAACGACTCGAACAACACGATGCCCATGCTGTACACGTCCACCCGGTGATCGACCTCCCGATGGGTGATGTACTCGGGGGCCAGGTAACGGAACTTGCCCTTCACGAGATCGGGGGCGGTGGTGTTTTGACATCGCTCCTTCATCCGCGCGATCCCGAAGTCCGTCAGCACCGCGTGGCCGGACCGCGCGACGAGGATGTTCGAGGGGTTCGCGTCGCGATGGACGAGGTGAAGCGGTGCCCCGAGGGCGTCCGTCGCGTGGTGGGCGTGGTGGAGGCCGCGGAGGATCTCGGCAACGAGGAACATCGCCATGGGGACCGGGAGGCGGTCGCGCGCTTTGCGCAGGCCGTTGATGACCCGGAGGAGATCGAGCCCGTTGACGAACTCGAGGGCCAGGTAGGTGCCGTAGGCGGCGCTCCCCGAATCGAGCATCTTGACCACGTTGGGATGGTCGAGGGCGGCCACCGCCCGCGCCTCATCGAGAAGGGCCATGCGGAGCTCCTCGTAGGATGACCGGCGCTTCCAGACGATCTTGATGACCGCGCGTCGCGCGTAGCCGAACTCCGCTCGGCGAACGCCGAGAAACACGTCCCCCGCCGAGCTCGATGGGAATCGGGCGAGGAGTCGAAACTGTCCGACGTAGGGCGCAGGCTTCTTGACGTTGGGCTCGGTCTTGGGGGCGATCGTCGCCCCTTGCTCGGGCTCGACCTCCGGCAGATCCTCCGAGCGCTCGACGATGTCGTCGGGCGTCAGATCTAACGTTGCGACCGGTTCGTCCACGGTTCCCCTCTCTCTTAGGTCGACCTTCGGGCGCCGACCTGTAAGGCGGCGAGCGTGCTTAGGGTCGGGGACGTCTTGATTCGAGCCCGCCTTGTCCTGACCTGAGAGCCGGCGTTGAATACGGACTGTGGCCGATTCGGTGCCGGCCAGCCCCCGGGCGATGGCCCTGAGTGGGCTGTGGGAAAAGTATCGCAGCAGCTGGGGTCGCCTGCTGTCGACGGCCGCGGTTCGGGAGCTCAAGCTCCGAGCAAGCTTCGACGTCGACCTGCTGTCCCGGTGGCGGATCGTCAATCGAGTCGCCGCGGGGACCATTCCCGATTGCCCCAACTGCACCAACATCTGCTGCGCCGGGCTGGAGAACGTGGTCTCGCTACGGCTGCGCGACATCGCACGCCTCATCGACCTCGACCGCACCGACCTGATGACCAAGAAGAAACCCAACTTCCCGGCTTCGATGCTCGCCGAGCGCCCCGGCCTGGGCGAGCTGGTCGCCTCCGAGCTGTGGAGGACCCTTCCCGTTCTGCGTCAAACCGGCGACCTCAAGGTCTGCGCCGCGCTCAGCAAGCGCCTGACCTGCACCCTTTATCCCCACTGGCCTCTCAGCTGCGAACGCTTCCCGTACTCTTTGTCGGTGGTCCGGCGGCAGGTGACGTGGGGCTCCCGCTGCCCGTCCGAGAAACGGGACCCGACCTTCGAGCCTCGCCGACGGGCGCTCTTTCAGGCCGCGCTCGACGCGTACGACGAACGGGTCAAAGACGCCGTCCTGTTGACCCACGCCCGCCCCGCGCTCGACGAGCTCGGGATCGGGGCGTGGCTGACCGGCCCCGACGAGGATCCGTTCGAGGACGCCCCCAAGGGCCTACCGATCATCCGCTGAGGTGGCCCCACTGAGCGACGGTCACTCGCCTAAGACCCGTTTGACCTTGGCCATCACCGCCCCCGGCAAGAACGGCTTCTTGATAAAACCCGCGACATCGAGGCTCGACAGGCGCGCCTTGGCCTGAGCGAAGGAGTATCCGCTCATCATCACCACGGGCAGGGTCCGGCCGCGGGCCGCGAGACGCCGGACCACCTCGGCCCCGTCGAGCCGAGGCATGGTGAGGTCCAGGATCAGCAGCCTCGCCGAAGGGTGGGCCTGCACGAGCTCCAGCGCCGCATCCCCGTCTTCGGCCTCCAACACCTGAAACCCGGACGTGACCAGGATGCGGTGAAGCAGCCCCCTGACCTCGGGCTCGTCATCAGCCACGAGAACCAACCCGCGACTCGACCACCGCTCCGCGGATACCGACACCGACGGCTCCGGATTGATGTTGGCCCCCGCCGCCGGGGGTAGCCACACCCGGGCCCGGGTGCCGGCGCCCGGCTCGCTCACCACTTCGACGCCTCCGCCGTGGCTACGGGCGACGTCGCGCACCACGGACAGACCGAGGCCTCGACCGTGGCCACGGGTGGAGAAGAACGGCTCGAATATCTGGGACACGGTCGCCGGGAGAATTCCTTGGCCGTTGTCCTCGACCTCCACGAAGACCGCCAGCGGGCCGGTCATCGAGTATCGGGGCTCGAGCCGGTCGGCCAGCTCCTCGGTCACCTGCGCGGTGCCGGTTCGGATCACCACTTCTCCCCGGGGGTCGGTGGTCGCTTCGGCCGCGTTCTGCACGAGATTGACCAGCAGCTGGGTCATGCCCGAGGCTTCGGCATCGACCTCGAGGTGGGCATCCGCCAGCTCGAGCCGGAGCTCCGCGGAGGGGGCCACCAAGGCCCGAAGGAAGGGCCCGACGTCCCTCACGAGCACGTTGACGTCGATCGCATGCGCCGGCTCCTCCGCGCTCGACGCATAGCGCAGGATCTGCTCGGTCAGGTCGCCGGCCCGGGTTGCCGAGTGTTCCAAGTCGCGCAGGAGCCGCTGCCCGTTGGCGCTCCCCACCAGTTCGTCCTTGAGAAAGGCGGCGTTACCGAGGATGACCGTCAACAGATTGTTGAAGTCGTGAGCAAGCCCCATTGACACGCCACCGAGGGTCATGAGGCGACGCGCCTGGGAGGCGACCCGCAGGCGATCGGACACGTCGGTGGCCTCGGCGTCGTGGTGGACGAAGGCGATGATGCCTTCGCTCGTATCTACGCACACAAAGAGCAACCGCCGAGGCTCAACCTCGCCAGCGACGTCGACCATGAACGTCGTCAGGCCCGCGCGATCCGGACCGGGCAGTCGACCGGTCAATCCGGGCACGATGTCCGCGAGTGGTCGGCCGATGATGACCCGCTCCGGAAGGTCGAAGAGGGCGCCATATCCGTCGCTGACCACCTGGTGGACCCCGGCGCGGTCGAAAAGGGCGACGGGACTCGGGAAGTCGCGCACCGCTCGGCGCAAATGCCGAAAGCGATCCAGGAACAGCCGCAATCGGGCCTTCACCTCGTCGAGCGTCGCCTCGATGGCCACGACATCGTCGGCGCCGGCGTCGACGGCGAGCGAAAAAGCAGCCGGCGGGCCGACCACCAGGAGCCAGCGATCCGGATGTTGGTTACGCGCGGTGGCGAGACTCTCCCGCCACGCCTCGGCCGCCACGGCCGGATCGACGATCACAACGGCAACGCGGTCGAGGGCGTCCCCAACCTCGTGGTCAGCGAGGTCGCGCAGCGCAGCCCGCACGCCGTCCGGTAAGCGGGCCTCCGAGCCTACAATCAACGCGGTCATGGGTCTCGTCGACTCCCGCTATGTAGCACGACCCGGCGATAAACGAAGGCCCCTAAAGGCGCCCACCGCGTGCGTAGACGCCCACCTGAACCCGAGCTTGGTGTTCTAGTCGAGGCGTTCCATCAACTCGGCGCATGCCTGACTGGCCGCATACTCCAGTAACGGCACGCGCCATGCCCGTTCGACCCGACCATCAGACAGAACCTGAAGCCCCTGCAGGGATGCGGTCAACGAGCCGGCCACCATCAGACCCGCCCGGTCCGCGGTGCGCAGCACCGCGTCGCGCTCATCAGCCAGGCTGCGGCGCCTCGGATTGCTGAACCACTCGAACAAAGCCGTCATCAGCGCCGACCGGTCCGGCACGGGCACCGCGCGCTCGAGCGCCCGCCCACGCCGCTTCGTATTCTTGGGGTCGGCAAAGTGCGCGCCGAGGTCTTCGACTTTGGCGAATCCCAACAGCCCCTCCCGCAGCACGTCGAGGGGCACCACGACCAACGCCAAAGCCCGACCGCGCAACAGCCCCAGGGTTCGACCAAGGAGAAATCGCACCACCCCGGGCGGATAGATGTCCCCGACATCCGGCGCCATCAGCAGCGCCGGGCCGTTACCGACCCACGTGGCGCGAATCGGGATCTCCAGGTCTTCGCGGACGTAGACCGGGGGCGGGTCCATTCCGAGACGTGCCGCGGCGTAGCCGAGCGGGCGGCTGACCTCGGACAGCAGGCTCGCCTCGGCGACCAGGTCGCGCTTACGAGGCCGGGGCTCGGGCAGGGCGTCGGAAAACGCGACCAGCGGCGCGTAACCCAGTCGATCGAGCCACTCCCGGGCCGCGCTTTCGGCTTCGTGGGTGGACGGCTTGATCGATAGCCGGGGTACGGTGGCGTCCTCGACGATCGCCGGCGGTGTGTCCACGGTGTCGATCAGCCCAAGCGCGACCTGCAGCTCTCCGAGCAGAGCCGTGGCCCGCGCTTGCCCCGCGTGGCGGCGAAGGTTCGTAACCCGCTGGATGAGTTCGGGATCGCCGGGGCGCCGTTCCAACGCCCGTCCCCACGCCCGCACGGCCTCGTCCAGCAGCTGGGGCTCCGGTCGACGACCGACGAGCTGCTCGAGGAGTTGGGCTCTCACCTCCTCCAACGTGCCGTCGTGGGGATGAATCGCGAGCAACCTTTGGCAGCAAGCCAACCCCCGCTGCGGGGAGTCCAGGCGGAACCGGTAAAGGTCCATGTTCGAGCGCAGAAGCTCTTCGGCCGCGGCCGTTCGTCCGTCGGGCCCCGCGTCGACTTCGGTGCTCGGGTCTTCCAAAAACGCGTCCGCGGCCCGGGCCTGAACCTGAGCCAAGGTTGCGTATTCACCGTCGAACGCGAGGATGACCCGGAGGTCTTCGAGGGCGTCGGCGTGGGTCGGAATGAGGGTCACCGCCTGCGACAGCCACCGACGCGCCTGATGGCGAGCGACGTACCCTTCGATCAAGACCCTGGCCGCACGCACCAGCAGGTTGGCTTTCGGGCGTCCGTGGAGGCGTTGACTCGGAACCCAAAGCGCGGTCGCCGCCGCCCGCGCGTCACCGATGCGTCGCCGGAGCTCGGACAGCAGCTCTGCAACCTCGAGGTCTTCGGGCGCCAGGGCCTGGGCTTCGGCGGTCAGGGCCGCGGCCCGCGCGAGGTCGATCTCCCCGTCGCTGAGCAGACGGGCCGCGCGAATGAGGGTCGCCCGTCGCGACGGTTCGTCCGACCGCATCGGCGCCAGCCGCTTGAGGCAGTCGGCGGCCTCGAACGGCTGGCCGGACCGGTCGAGCGCTTCCGCGAGGACCTCGAGCACGTCCTCGGCTTCGTGCAGCGCATCGGCCCGCTTCGCGAGCCGGACCGCGGCTTCGAAGTCCTCCTCGCCGACCTTGGCCCGCGCCATCCGCAGATACACCTGGGCTCGCTCCGCGGGCGACAGCGCGTCTTCGTGGTGCAGCAGGAGATTGGCGCCGAGGTCGTGAACCCGACTCCATTCTCCCCTCGCCGCCATATGGGTCCCCAGCTGGTCGAGCGCAACCCGGTCGTCGGGTCGAAGCTCGAGGACCGCCTCGTAGCCGCGGATCGCGGCGTCGGACATGTCGAGCTGATGCGCGGCGTATGCCGCGGCGGCGAACAGGCCCGCCGACCGATCGGGATCGCTCAGCCCGCGGGCCGCTCGCTCGAGATGAGGGTAGGCTTCGGCGAACGATCGCCGGGCGAGCAGGAGCTCACCGACGGTGGCCGTGGTGGCCAGATCGTCGGGGGCGAGGGCCAGGGCGCGTTCGTAACAGCGCAGGGCCTCGAGGTCATCACCGACCCCGCGCTGCGCGATGCCGCCGGCGTGCTGCCACTCGAGCGCCGCCTCCCGCGGGTCTTCCGCCCGCTCCGCGGCCTCCACGGCCAACGCCAGCGCCCGCACGTAGTCGCCCTGCACCTCGGCCATCCGCAGCAGCGACCGCCGAGCATCGGTGTGACCGACATCGGCGAGGAGCGCGGCCTCGAACGCGAGCCCCGCCGCCGCGGGGTCGTTGAAGCTCGACTCGAGCAGGTGGCCCCGCCGCACGTGGACCTCCGCCGCGTCGGCGCCCTCGGTGACCGCGGCCCAGTGCTCCAGCACACGAACCGCATCGTCGGCCCGGCCTGCCGCCTCATACAGCTCGACCATCTTCCGCATCGCTGGGCGATGGTCGGGGACCTCATGCAGTGCGTCTTCGACCGCCTCCACCGCGGCGTCGATGTCGTCGTAGTGCTGGCCGAAGATCTCTGCCCGCTCCAGCGCTACGTCCACCCGAATCTCCGGAGTGTCGGCCGCGTTCCACTTGAGGCGAAGGGTCTCCAGGGCACCGGCCCAGTTGTGCTGCGCGACCTGCAGCCGCACCAGCTGATCGAGGGCGGCCCGGTCATCGGGCGTCTCGTCGAGCGCCGACGCCAATAGCTCCTGGGCGAGCTCGACGTCGTTGGCCTCGGCCTCCGCGATCCCGGCCAGTCGCCGCCGAAGCGCGGTTCGGGTCGTGGGATCCGGGGCGTTGTCGAGCTGACGCTGACCGTAGCTGAGAACGTCATGCCAGCGGCCTTGCGCTTCCGCGAGCCGGGCCAGGTGTCCGAGCACCGCGTACGAGCCCGGCTGCTCCTCGAGCGCCTGGATCAGAAGGGTCTTGGCCTCCTCGATCTGGGCCAACGGCTCGGCCTTGAGGTCCGCCAGCTGCAGATACTTGGTGATTCGATCGTCGCCGGAGCTGGCGTCGATCTCCTGCGACAGCAGCGCAGCGAGCTCCGCGTGGCGACCTTCCCGCGTCAGTCGGGCTTCGACCTGCTGACGCGCAGCGGCAAATCCATCGGTGCGCTCGATGAAGTCGAGCAGGAGGTCGGTGGCCCGCTCGGGCGCCCCCGCCTGCTCTTCGAGGACGGCCATCGCGCGCTGAATGAAAGGGAACGCCAACCGGGGATCGTCCTCCCGCAGCGAGCGTCGCACCAGCAGCTCGCTCATGGCTTGGTGCTAGTTCTGCTGCTCGAGGACGGTGAGCCAATGGCCAAGAAGCGCCTCGTTCTCGGGAAAGCGCTCCGCCATCCGCTCGAACCGCGCGATCGCGGCGGGCAGATCGCCGAGGTCCGCGATCTCGATATCGGCGAGGACGAGACCGAACTGGATCTCCTGCTCCGGCCCGAGCTCAGTCGCGATCTCCGCGACTTTGTCGAACATCAGCGGATACGCCTGCGCCGCTCGACCGAGGCGGATGACCTCCGCGAAGTGGTCTTCCCGGGGCGCGATCTCGGCCAGCCTCACCGCGGCCAGCAGCGCGCGGTCCAGCTGTTTGAGGTCCTCGAAGATGGAGATGAGCGACACCAGCCGGTGAATGATTCGGACCCGATCGAACGTTTCGATCGCGTCTTCGAGGTCGCGCTGCAAAACCTCGAACCGCTCGAGGAGGCCGAGGTGTTCGGGGCGTACGGGCCCCGCGACCGACGTATAAGTCACGTTCGGATCGTCGGCCCGCAAGGGCGCCACCGGCGGCCGGCGCGCGAGTTCGGCGTTCGGAGTCGCGGATGGGTCGTTCGCCGCCGCATCCATCAGCGAAGCCTGGGCGGCGAGCGCGTCGACCGAAGCCACCCGCCGAGGGCCATCCGAAACGTCGGGTTCCGCTTCGTCGCTCCCGTCGGCGTCGAGGCGGAGGCCCGACACCAGGCTGCTGTTCGGCGACCGCTCGATCCCGTCGTGGAAGC
>JANQQN010000136.1 GCA_028289325.1 Myxococcota bacterium
GACGGGAGCGGGGGGTGGGGGTGGGGGCACGTCGGGGCCCGCCTGCAGCCCCTGGGCGAGCGAGCCGGCGCGCCCAACCGGCGAAGAAAGCACGTGGGCGGACACCGGCGGCGGCGGCGGGACGTCGAGCCCGGGCGCGGTCGCCGCTTCGGCCACCCCGCCGCCGTTGGCACCGGGGCTGAGCGACGCTGCATCCAGCGCCATGTTCACCATCACCCGCAGGTCGCCGAGCATCAGCTCGTCGCCGTCGCTGAGGCGCTCCTTGGAAATCTTCCGACCGTTGAGCACCGTCCCTTCGGTGGAGCCCATGTCGATGATCGCGTAACCCACCCCGTCTTGGGTCGCTTCGATGACCGCATGGATCCGCGACACCTTCGGGTCATCGAGCTTGAGGTGCGCCGAAGCCAGGCGACCGATCTTCACGACGTCGCGCTCGAAGGTCTCTTGGGCGATCACATCGTCGCCTTGGTGAACCGTGAGCTTCAGCGCAGTGGGCATGTCGTCCTCGGCATCAGATCTTGGAGACCGACTTCAGGATCTTGTCCCGGAAGTTATCCCGAATTTTGATCAGGTTGGAGTGTCGAACCCGCTTTCGACTCTCGACGTACGCGCCATCCGGCTTCGTCAGATCACCATCGATCGTATCGTCCTCGAACGAGAAGACCGTCTTTTTCCGGTAAATGACCCCGCTCTTCGGGGCCTTATCGGTAATCGTCTGCCCTTCTGCCGCCGCGCTCGCCGCGAACAATCCCGCCGCGACCGTCAGCGCTCCCCACAAACGCATTGCAAACCTCCTCGTTTCAACAATCGACACTGCGGACACTAACTTGGTTCCCGGAGTGAACCGTGCCCTCGACGCCGGTCGTTTTTCGACACAGCGTGAGACGAGTCACTCAAAATCGTCAGGTTCCAGAACCTTTGGTGGGGGTTTCTTCGTCTTCTTCGTCTTGGTCTTTCGCGACTTCGATGTCCGAGCGGGCTTCTTGGCCGCTTTCTCCGTCGGCTGCGCCTTCGTCTCCGCGTTCGGCGCGGTCGTCGTCTGGGCCCCGTTCGCGGCGTGGGCGCCGGCGCCCGGCGCCGCAGTCGCGGCCGGCTCGACGGTGTCTTCGGAGGCCGGTGGGCTTTCCGCGGCGCGGGCCGCGGCCTCCGCGGCGACCTTGCGTTCCACCTCTTGTTGTCGCGCCGCCTCCTTGGCCATCTCCGCTTCCTGCTCCTTGAACCGCTTCATCTGGTCGATCTCGGCGAGGAGTTGATACGCGTCTTCATCATCGCCGTCGACGCGCTTCACGAAGCGCTGTAGGTGGCGTTCGGCGTCCTCCAGGCGCTCCAGGTGACGCAGGTAAAGGACCCCGAGATTGTAGTCCGCGGCCGGCGCTGCTTGCGGATCGTCGACCGCGGCCAGGTACGCCTTTTCGGCCTCGTCGAAGCGACCGCTGGCTTTGTACGCCACGCCGAGATTCACCCACGCCGAGCCGGGCCGAGGGCTGTTCTCCGCGACGGCGCGAAAATGCCGGATCGCCCGCTCGAACGCCTTGTACCCCATCGAGGTTTCCGCGATCAGAAAGCGGGCCTCGAACAGCTTCGGATTGCCTTGCACCGCCCGCTCGAGCGCCACCAGCGCGCTGGCTGTGTCCTTCTCCACCAGCAGCACGCGCCCGAGAGCGAAGTGCAGACACGGCGCGCTCGGCTCGATCTTCAGGCCTTGGGCCACCACCAGTCGAGCGCGTCGATAGGCCTTCTTGCTCAGGTAAAGCCGGGACAGGACGCAGTACGCGGACAGGTTCTCGGGCTCCCGGGCCAAGGCTTCCTTGGCCAGCTTCTCGGCGTCGTCGTAGGCCTCCTGGCTCAGGCGAAAGCTCGCGAGGGCCACCCGCGCTTGAACCGCGGTCGGATCCCGCTCGACGACGGCCTCCAGCAGGCCTCGCGCCTCCTCGCGATCGCCGCGGCCCGCCGCGAGCGAAGCCAGGTTGAGCTGGGCCGAGCGCAGCCCTTCGTCGACGGCAAGGGCCCGCCGATACGCATCGGCGGCCGCGTCGGGCTCGCCCAACCGTTCGTGAGCGACGCCGAGGTTGTACCAAGCCGGTGCGTGTCGGGGGTGGCGCTCGACGAAGGAACGCATCCGCTCGGCCACCTCGGACCAATCGACAGACGGGCCCATGGCTTTGATGGCCGCGACCTGGGCCTGAAAGTCGTCGGCGGCAGCGCCCGGCGACGGCGCCGACGGCGTTCGATCGACGGGCTCGATGGTCGGGGTCGACCCGCCCGACGCGCACGCGATCGACGTCGCGGCCACGAGAACAACGGCGCCCGCTCGAATCATCGCTGCCCCTCCGTCGCCCGCGCCGACACCGACTCTCCGATCGACGGCCGACCCGCATCGAGCATCAGGGGGCGCCGCTCGATGGGGGGAACGTCGAGCGGCGGCTCGAACGACAGCCGCTTCTCGATGATCTTCGGATATCGATCCGGTGCGCGGGTCTCCAGCGCGCGAACGCACAGGGTCGAAAACGAAGTAAAGGTGTTGAGCTCGTTCGATTTGTCGACGCAAGATTGATACGCCTTCACCGCCGCTTCCCGCGCCGGCGTCGCCTCTTCGTCGAGCCGGATCTTCAATGAGTCACACGTGTCTCGGTCGAGCCGTTTCGGACACGGCAGACGCTCGATCGCTTTGACGAAGATGTCCCACGCCTGGGCGATCCGATACAGCGACGCGATCGTGCTCTCGGCCTGGCGAAACCGGGTCACCACCCTCGTGTACTTCTTGATCACCCGGCTTCGGGCCCTCGCCTTTTCCGCCAGCGAACGCTGAAAAGGCTTCGGATTTCTGAGATTGGGCGAGCGCAGCCGGAGCTTTCGGTAGGCATCGTAGTCCTCCTGCACCCGTCGAAACGCGACCTGCGATGCGTACCGAGCCGCGGACTCGGGGACCGGCCGTTTGCGCTTGGTCATGTACAGGTAGGCCCCCAGCAGCTTGCGCCGGATCTTTTCCGCTTCGGTCTTCTGCCGAAGTTTCGTCTGCCGGATCTCCGCCTGCCGCCACAGCGCCTCCCAGTACTCGGCGGTGGTCGGGAACTCCTTGGCGTAGTCGCCGTAGCGTTGGGCCGCCGGGCGCCATTTGCGGGCGCGATCGAGATCCTTCGCGATCGCCCAGTAGATCGCCGCAGCCTCTTTGCGGGCGCCTCGCACGCGGCCGTAGTCCTCGAGGTACTGAAGACGAAGCTTGTTGGCGGTCTTCACCATCCCCAGCCCGCCGTAGAAGACGGCCGCGTTGTACAGCGCGTCACGGGCCCGCTCGTCGGTCGGGAACTTGCGAGCGAACCGCAGGTACGCGCGGGCCGCCACCCGGTAGTCGGCCCGGTCGGCGGCCTGTTTGGCGACGTAGATGGACACGTCGGCCACGAGGGGCGACTTCGGGTACTGTTTGAGTAGCTGCCGGCGCAGGCCGTCGGCGCGCTCGGGTTGACCGGATCGATCCCAGGCCACGGAAGCGTTGAACAGCGCCTTGTCGGCGTTCTTCGACTGCGGAAACTCCCGGGTGAAGTCCTCGTAGGCCTGAGCGACCAAGCGCAAGTCACCTTTCTCTTTCTCGATGCGCTTTTGAAGCCGCTGCACGACCTGGAACTTGCCGTATTCGCTGAACCACGCGAGCTCCTGCGCGAGCTTGGCTCGGCCGTCGATCAGCTCGGCGTTCTTCAGATAGCTGGAAGCGGACTCGTACAGGTTCGACCAGTCGCTACGGAGGTTGTGGATATCGACAACCAGGTTGGCGGCGAACTCCGCCTGCTCGGACTTCGGGTCGCTGGCGACGACGTCACCCAAGCGTCGGAGGGCTTCGTCGTGTTGGTTGTAGTCGTACAGGGTCTTGCCCGCCTTGTATTTGACGGCCACCCGGCGGGCATCGCCCTTGGGCGGCACGAACTTCAAGTACCGATCGCAGGCTTCGACCAGCTGCTTCTTCACCGGATGAAGCGGCACCGGATCCGCGCCCTTCACCACCGGGCGCTTCACCCCGAGGTCCTTCAGATGTTCCTCGAGGGCGAGGATGTTGTCGTTCGCGGCCTCCTGCAGATACTTGCCTTTGGGGTCGGCGAGGACCGTCGCTTGGTATGTCGCCGCCGCGGCGTCGAACCGCTCGATCTTGTAATAGACGTCGCCGAGCTGAAAGCGCATCTCGTAGGCGTATCGAGAGTCGCTGAAGAGCTTCAGATAGTCGCCGTACATCGCCTGCGCGTACTCGTAGGTCTTGTCGTTGCGGGTCTTTTTGGCCTCGCGGTTCCACAGCTGGGCCAGGCGGCGAATCGTCGACTCGGCGAGGAGCTTGGCCTCCAGTAGGTCGTCGGCGTCGGTTTCCCGGTTGGCCCCCGCGGCCACCGCAGCCTTGGTTTGCTCGTAGATCTTGACCAGCCGCCGAGTCTGCTTGATCACCCGGCGCTTGTCGCCGCTGCGCGACACGAGGTCGACGACCCGCCCCTGGAAAAAGGCGTTGCGCAGCTGGTTCGGGGCCAACCGGATGAGCTCCCGGTACAGGTACGCGGACTCTTCGAAGTTGCCCTCGTCGAACCACAGCGCGGCCAGCTGCTCCAGCAGCTTACGGCACGACGACCCCGCACAGTCGTCGACACCCAGGAGATCCGCGATCTGAAACTTCGCTTGTCGAGCCACACCGATGTGCGAGTAGGTCCGCACCCAGTCTTTTTGCGCCTCTCGTCCGAGGGCGATCTTGTTCTCGCCGCTCAGTTGATTCGAGAGCTGGGAATACAGAACGGTCCCTCGGAACTTGCGGAGCGCCTGTTTCCACTCGGCGAGGTTGTAGTAACACCAGCCCTGCTTGTAGAGCGCGAACCCGTACACCCGCGACCGCCGGTCGGTGGCCGCCTTCTCGTAGCTCTTGAGCGCTTTGTGCACCTGCCCTTTGTTGAAGTAGTACTCGCCGAAGGCCAGCCATGCCTCCGACACCAGGGGGCTGTCGCGAAAGTTTCGAATCAGGTCCGCGTAGGCGGCCACCGCGTCGTCGTAGCGCAGCTGACTCCAGTAGCTCTGCCCCAGCGCGAACAGCACTTCCGGGCCTCGCGAGTACTTCGGATACTTCTCCCGGATCTCCCGGTAAAGATCGAGCGCCGCCTGCACCCAGCGCCGAGACTCGACCACCAGCCGCTTCTGCTCGGCGGCGTGACGGGCCCGGGTCGACGGATCCTTGGCCGCCAGCGCCGCTTCTTCCGCCTCTTGCTGTCGAAAGAAGTAGAACTGTGACTTTTCGTAGTAGAGCTCCGCGAGCCGAAACTTGAGATCCGGGAGCTCGGCCTCGTCGGCGCCGAGCTTGAGGAGCCGCCGCAGGCCTCGGATCTGCTCCTCTCGCTTCGCTGCGACCTGCACCTCGATGCTGCGGCGAAACCGATCGTAGGCGAGGCCGGGCGCGGTGGCCTTCGCGGCCGGCTCGGCGGCCGATACCGGCGCCTTCGCGCCTCCCAGCCACGACGCCGCGCCCACCACGGCGCAAAGCGCCGTTCGGCGCCACCACCGTGCGGCGCCCCGTCGATCTCTCGGATCAGGCCGATCGGCTTCATCGCGTCGACCGTATCGATTGCCCGGCGACATGCTCATCGTTCCTCGACCACCTCGCTACCGGCAGGAGTGCGCCAACGTAAGCTCGTACGTACCCAGCTCGTCCCGCCAGTACTCGCCGTCGAACGGCCATACGATCTTCTCATCGTCCGTCCATTCGACGAAGGTCTTCTCCAGTTTTTTTGGCCGTCGCTGAACGTCACGAAGCTTGGATTCGATGCGTTCCTGCTCGGATCGAGCGGTCTCGATGTCGATCCGGACCGCCTGCTTGATCAGCTGATTGATCGCTGCTCGCTCCCGCTCCAGCTGATTCTTGACCGCCCGCCCCGCGTCCTTGGCGAGCTCGGCCCGGCTGCGGGTCAGCAGCTTGGTCAAGCCGGCGTACAGTCGGGTGGTCTGGAACGCGGACTTGGTTCGGCCCAGCCGGCGCAGCTCGGCGTCGACCTCCTGGTAGGCGCGGTCGAGGCGCTCCAGCTCGGGGTCCGACAGCGCGATGTCGAGCACCTCGGCGAGGATCGCCGCTTGGCCCTGGCCCCCGCGCTTCGCCTCTCGCCGCAGTTTCTCGAGGGCCTCGTAATACGCCTCATAGCTCTGCTTCTTCGAGGTGAGCCGTTCGAGCTCGTCGTGGACGGGCTCATAGCGGGTTAGGAAGTCTTTCAGAATCGCTTTCGCCTCCGGGTAGCGGCAGTTCTCATAATAGACGACGGCCTTCAGGATCAGTGATTCTGGATAATACGCGTCCTTGAAGAACGGGGCGTGAAGGGTCAGCAGGTTGCCCAGCGCCTTCTCGTAGTTGCCGAGCCGGAACTCGGCCCAGCTGCCTTCGTACAGCGCGTCGAGCCACGCGAACGAGTCGGTGTCGATCTTGTCGTAATAGAAGATCGAAAACGACGGCTGCTCCGCCCCGAAGTGGGTGCGGGCGAGCTGGAAGAAAGCCATCTGGCGAAGCTGTCGATCCGCGGCCGATTCTGCGTCTCGGGTCCCTCGAACCACCTCTTTGAACGGCTCGAGGGCCGCGTTGGGCTGACCCATCTGGTACAGGAGCACGCCCTCGAGAAACTTGGCGCGCAGGCCGTACCGGGAGCTGCGGTCGACCTGAGTCACGAGCCGATACGCCCGCTGGGTGTGTTCCTCGGCCGTCAGCGTCCACCCCTTCGACTTGCTTCTTTTGCGCGCCGGCGGGGGCGGCACCGGTGGGGGAGGCGGGGGCGCAGCCTTGGGGTCCGCGAACAGGTCGTCGTCGAGCGATATCCCCCCCGTGGTCTTCTTTGCTTTTCGTTTCGGCGGCGGGGGCGGCGGCGCTGCGTCCGATGGGTCACCGAAGATATCGCCCTTGATCGATTTGCCGCCCATCGAGCGCTCCTCGACCTCCACCTCGGTTTGAACCTGGCCGCCGGCCACCTCGCCCCGCTCGATGGCCAACGCGCGATCGAAGTGAAAGCGGGCCAAGCGAAACTGAAACTCGTTGCGATATGCGGTCGGAAAGCGCTCGCCCCCGAAGCGGGCCACGACCTCGTTGACCGCGTCGTCGTCGTTCATCTTTCGGCTGATGAACAGGCACCACTCGAGCGAGGACCGGTAAAACCGGTTCTTCGGCCCCGCCCGCAGGAGCCGGGTGAAGTAATACAGCGCCGACCGGTACGTTCCCATGCGGTACAGCGCCTTGGCCAGGTTGTACCGCGCCTCGTCGCGGTGTCGGCGGTGTTTGCGCATGTGGCCGTACAGGGCGATGGCCGCGTCGGCATAACGGCCGTTCTTCAGGGTCTGGATCGCCCGATCGAGTTCGGCCCGCGCCGGGTCTTGCTGACGTTCGGCGATCTGCTGAAGCGACAGCCCCTTCTTCGGCCTCACCGTCCGGTCCTGGGCCCCGGCGTCGACCGGCCACCCCGCGGCCCAGAGGGCGACCATCGCGATGATGAACGCGCGAATCATCGGTTCACTCTCACTGGTAGTCGTAATCGAAAGACGTCGGCAGGAACGCCGAGATCGAGAGGTTGACCATCAGCAGGTTCTGCAGGTCGGACTCGTTGTTCCGCGTGTCGGGGAACAGGTAGTCCCGGATCTCCGCCCGCACCACCAGCCAGTCGTTGATAAACACCCGCTGGCCGATCCCGAAGTTCGCGGCCGGCGCGACCCCCTCGTCGGTCTTGAACACCCCGCCGCCGACGGCGATGTACGTGTCGAAGTGGAGGATACCTTCTCCGAACAGGGAGACCTTGCCGTAGATCGGGGCCCACAGCACATCGAGCTCTCCGTGGAGCTCGAATCGCGGCGGTCGCTCGGGCAGACCGCCGGCCTCCTGACGGACGAAACGGATCGGCTCCTGCTCGATCGAATCGAGCACGTAGCCGAAGCGCCCTTCCAGTGAAAGCGAATCCACCACGTGAAACCCTACCGACCCTCCGACGACGAGGTGGGCGTAAAACGCGTCGTTCAGGTCGATCCCGAAGTGCGGATAAAGCTCGAAGCGATGTTTCTTCAGAAACACCTTCCGCTGTACCGACTTGATCCGGTCGGACAACTTGCGGTCGGATGGCCGATTGCCTTCCTCGGTTTGTCGGCCTTCCTCGTCCGCTTCCCGGTCCGAGGTCTCCTCGCTTTCTTGCGGTGCTTGCTCCGCGGACGGGGACGTAGGCGAAGTCTGCGCCGATGCGGGGGCGGTCATGCCCAGGCAAAGACCAAGGGTCACGATCGCGACCGACGACGGGATCGCGACGAAAGTCATCAGAGGTCGGGTAGTCATGTCCTTCGAGGCCCGCTCGGGGCAGCGGATGCTACGATGCAGCATGCGCCATATCAAACCGAGGATCCGCAATTCCCATCGCGGCGCGTACGGCGCCGCGCAACACTGAGAGGCGCTCCATGATTCATACGCCATCGCTGAACTTCCCTGCCCGCCGGCGGGGCCGACCGGGGCTTCGCGTGCCGCTGGCGGCGGCGATCCTCGCCATCGGATCGTTGCTCGTCGGCTGCAGCGACGACGACGTTGGTCGGTGTTGCTCGGCGATCGACGGCGCCGAAGACGTCGTGATCCCCGAGCCCGTAGTGACCGAAAACGGCATTCAGAACGCGATCCGCCGCGACCCGCAGTTCGACTGCGAGTTTCTGACCTGCGTTGCATACCAAGGTAGTTCGGCGTACTGCACGAAGGACTGCATCGATGATGCAGATTGTCCGGACGGTTTCGAATGCCGAACGGTGCTGCAGTCGGACCCGGGCCCCGGTAGCCAGATCCAGATCGACGACCGGTTCTGCGTCCGCGAAGCGTTTCAGTGCACGGAATGACCTTCGTGACCGTCGCGCGGTCGCCGCTGGTCCTCGTATTCGTCCTCGCGGTACCGCCTCATCCTGGGACGAGCACGTGCAATCTATCTTGCGACATCCTTCCCGCTCAACGTCGGTGATCCGTACCCGGTAGAAAAAAGTCGACGCGCGCGATCCAGAGCCCCCACCACGGGCACGGTCGACGAACGATCACCCGGGCGCGATCGCGTGGCGGGCCTTCGGCGCCCCGCCCGGAGGGGGCGAACCTTTGTACGTCCGGCCGCCGGCGGTCGCGGCGCATGCCGAACACTGCACGAGAGTGTCGCCCCCAGGCTGCAGTCCGGCCCGCGCCGCCGCCGGTCGGTCCGTCGAGCGGCCGGTCATCGCGCCTCGCGCAGGCGCGATACCGCGTCCTCGACGCCGTTCACGGTTAACGAGAGGCCCGCCAACATCGAGTTGCGGGCAATGTGGGGGGCCGATGTCCAACCGTGGCCCGGATCGTGTACGCTTTTTTTTGTGACGCGGAACCGAACGGAAGATCGAATGGTCCCCCCGTACGTTCAGCTTTTGGGAGATGCCGATGCGTAAAACTGTCGCCCTGTTCGCCCTCGCCTTTTCGCTCCTGGTCACCGCGGTGCTGGTGGTCATGTCGCCAGCGCCGCCGGATCCCGTGCCTGCGACTCCGACGCTGACAGTGGCCATCAGCGCGTCACCGAGCCCATCGGTATCGTTCGGCGATGTCGTCAAGGTGCGAGGGCATCTGTCGAACGGCTACCTCCCCGCCGATCACGCCGGCGAAATCTCCGCGCTGTTCGACCTGCAGGCCATTCGGAGCCCCCGCGGGCCGCGACCGGACACCGCGGTCGCCCTCGTGGTCGACCGTTCGGGCTCGATGGCCGGGGAGAAGATTCGACAGGCCCGCCGGGCGGCGAAAATGCTGGTCAGCCGCCTCGGCGCCCGCGACCAGATCGCGATCATCACCTATTCGAGCGACTACGCCGTCGACCTTCCGCTGACCCGGGTCGAAGGCCACCGCAACCGCATCAACCGGGTCATCGATGAGATTCTGGACGGCGGCGGCACCAACCTCAGCGGTGGGCTTCAGGCGGGCCTGCGCGCGTTGGCTCCCGCCGAGGCGCAGATCGCGCGCCGGCTCATCATTCTGTCCGACGGCAACGCGAACCAGGGCATCACGGATCCGACGGCCATTGCAGAGATCGCCGCCGACGCCCGGCGTGCCGGCGTCACCATCTCCACCTTGGGGGTCGGGGTGGACTTCAACGAGGACCTGATGACCTTGGTCGCCCAGAGCGCGGGCGGCGGTTACTACTACGCCCGCAGTGGCGCTGCCATCGCCCAGGCCTTCGAAAAGGAGCTCGCGGGCCTCAAGGCCCTCGCGGCTCGACATGTCGAGCTCAGCCTCGAGCTTCCGCCGGGGCTCCGCATCGCCGAGGTGTTCGGCTACCGCACCGAGATCCGAGGCGGGCGGACGGTGATCCCCGTCGGGGACATGGCCAGCGGCGACCGACGCCGGGTGATGCTCACCTTGAAGGTCGACGGCGTCGACGCGGGTACGGCAGCCACTCTCGGCGTGCTCATCGGCCACCGAAGCGCGAACGGCTTGGACCCCCACGAACACCAAGCGCGGCTCACCGCGGTCGGCACGACCGATGCAGCCAAGGTTGCGCTCGGTGCGTCCCGGGTGGTCGAAGAGGCGTTCGCGAGCGCGCGGGCGGCGCGGGTTCGGGAACAAGCCGCGGCCAGCTATTCCAGTGGCGACCGTAAAAAGGCGGTCCGATCGCTGCGGAACATCATCGCTCGCACCAAGCGAGCCAACAAACAGCTGAACAGTCCCGCGCTCAACGTCCAGGTCCGCGAGATGCAGAAGACCCTCGATCAGCTGACCAGCTACCGCTACGACTCGGCCGACGGCAAAGACCTCATCAAGCGCGAGAAGCTGCGAGCCCGCCAGGTCTTCACGTACTGACGCCGCTGATCGTGGATGCCAGCCAACAGCCTCGGCGCGCCCTCAAGCCCGCCAACCGCGTACAGCGCGCACTCGTGGTGCGCGGCGACCACGAAGCGTTTCATCGGACGGTGGCCCGGGCCACCGCCGGTGGCGCCGCGGGGGCGCTGATCGCGTCGCTGGCGGCCACCTTTGTCGGCGGGTCGCTGGTGGCCACCCCCATCTTTTTTACGATGGCCGTGGCCACCGGCGCGCTGGCCACCGTGGCCGCCCGCGGCAAGCGATGGCTCAGAGCGTTGGGCGGCGGCGTCTTCGGCGCCGGGGGCGGAGCGTTGTTCGCGCTCGCGATGCCGTGGCCGGCCTTCGCCGCCGCGCTGCTGGGGGCGTCTACGGTGCCTGTCCTCGCCCCTCGGTCGCCGTGGCGCGGCCGCTTGGCGACGGGGCTCGTGGCCAGTGTTCTCGCCGCGGCCGGCCTGTTCGTGGGACAAGTGCTGCTCGGCTGGGACTTTCTGACCACGTGGTTGCCGGCCCCCCTCGCGGCGGCGAGCGCCGGCGCGGCCACGGGGCTGTTCTTTGGGCTGGCGTCGGCGCCGAGACATCTCGCGCCCCCGCTGGATCCCGTCGAGCGCGCGTTCAAGGCCGCTTCGATCCCCAAAGACGTCGAGGTCTACTCCATCCTCGAGCGAGCCCTGAGAAGTTATCAGGCGCTCCAACAGGAGCTCGCCCAGCGCGAAGACGAAGCGGCGGTTCGCTCGTTAGGCGCTCGGAGCAGTCAAGCCGTCTTGCGGATCCTGGACATCGCGCAGCAGTGCCAGCAGGTCGACCGAGACCTCGCGTCGATGTCCGCGTTTCAGCTCGACGCCCGCATCGCCGACCTCGACCGAAAGATGGCCTCGGCGCGCGACCCTTCGGCCCAAGCCACTTACCGCGACGCCATGGATAGCTTGCGCGCGCAAAAAGAAGCGTTCGATCGCATCAGTCTCGGTCGCGAGCGCATCGTGGCTCGCCTCCACAAGAACGTCGCGATTCTCGAGAAGCTGCAGCTGTCGCTCATTCATCTGCGAAACTCCCAAGCCGAGCGCATCAGCGGCGAGGCCTCACCGGTCATCGAGACCCTCGAAGAGCTGGGCCGCGAGCTCGACGCCACCGCGACCGCGGTGGGCGAGGTCTTCGGCGGCCCCGACCATCCCCATCAACTCGGCCCCGGCCGCGACCCGGGGGCCTAGGGAGACCGACCTCCTAGACTCCCTGTTTTCACTGACCGGTGATGAACAGACGCGTTCAGGAGGCTCCCTGTGATTTCAGAAAGATAGGTGTTCACTCGTAGGAGAGAGTGAGCATGGAAGCGACAGAATAGATCCCTAAGAAACCTCCTCGTCTCCCAGTTCCCACGACCGGCGATGAACGCACGCGTTCTGCGCCCTCCCCGAGTTTGATTTGGCCGCGCGCCTGCGCGACAAATGATCCGGGATGGTGAAGATTCTCCAGATCGTCGCCGTCTTGTTCGGCTTGATCCTTGTCGCGGCGGCGCTGGTATTGGCGGCCCCGTACTCGGTGCCTGACCCCCGCTCGGTCGATTGGAAAGCCCAGCTCGGAGGGCCCATCGATTCGGTCCGGGTGTTCTGGGTCGGCAACGGCCTTCTGACCCACAAAGACGCCACCGTCGATAGCGCCGAAGACGTCATCGGCATGATCGAAGCGTTCGCGAAGACCGCGAGCCTGACGTACGCCGCCACCGAGCATACCCGTCGCGACGCCCCGCTTTCCGCGCTGTGGCGCGGCGCCGCTCATGCCGACGACCGACCGGCGCCCGGGATCGTCGACCGTCGGCTCGCTTTCGAGTCCAACAGCGGCGCGTATGACGCGTTGGTCATGACGGAAGGGGTCCCTATCGACCGGATGATCACCTCCGAAGAGTTCTCCGCGTTTTACGCCCAGCTGTTCTACTGCGCGCTCATCCGCAACAATCCGAACGCTCGCGTCTACCTGTACGAGACGTGGAGCAGCTTTCAGGCCGGGGCCCGCGACCGCGGGTATGGGCCTCGCGCGCGGTGGAACTGGCGGCAGCGGCTGTCCGATGACCGCGTCCACTGGGAGCGCCTCGCCGACCTCGCGGGGACGGGCCGAGTGCCCGCCCCCGACCTCGTAGCTCGACTCAACCGGTTGTTGACCGGCGACGATGGCCAGGGGTGCGAGCCCAAGGGTCCGGTGTTCCTGATTCCGGGGGCCACGGTTTTCGCCGAGCTCCACGACGTGCTGAACGATTCCACCCAGGCCGGCGCTTATCGATTGCCTGATGGCCGCCCCCTTCGTCCCAAACACCTGTTCCAGAATCCGCGTGCGAAGTGGCCGGCCGCTTGGCCATTGCCGACCCGCCAACCGCTGCCCGACAACGAGGCCGAGATCCTCGAGCGCTTACCGCTGCTCGTTCCCGAACAGAAACCCGACGACCTTCACCCGAGCCAGGTGGGCAACTACCTCGCCGCCCTCACCCACTTCGCCGTGATCTTTCGGCGGTCGCCGGTCGGCTTGCCCGCGGTGCAGGGCGTCGGTTCCGACCTCGCTCGACGTCTACAGAAGTTGGTATGGCGGGTGGTGACCCGCGAACCCCGGACCGGCGTCCGCCCGCCGTAGGGACCAGCGTCGGCGCTATTACCTTCGGCGGATGCCGGTTTCGACGGTGACGGCGCCGCTCGAAGACCCGCGTCGTCCACGGGGCGCAGGAGGAACGAACGGCTCGGTGACCGGCACCGAGCGCACCACCGTCGGTGCGGTCATCGCAGACTCGATGGCTGTCGCCGCCATCGCACTGGCCATCCGATCCGCAGTGCTGGTGGAGCCTCGCCCCAACCGCTTGAAGACCTCGTGACGGTCGGCGAACACCGAACGAACGAGCGCCCCGACGTCGTCCTCAGACCACTTGTGCTGTCCGATCGCACCATCGAAGACCGACCGGACCGCGCTCGCCGACGTCGGCCGTTGCGCGGGATCCTTGGCCAACATGGCGACAAACAGGGGATCCAGGGCCGCCGGAAGCTCGGTCCGCACGTCCCTCGGGCGCGGCGCGGGATCTTTGAGGATGGACTTGAGCATGACCGCCATACCGCCCCGCGTCACGAGCCGACGGCCGGTGAGCATCTCGAACATCACTGTCGCCCAAGCGTACAGATCGCTGCGGCGATCGACGCGGCGGCCCCGGGCCTGTTCGGGCGACATGTACATCGGCGTTCCGCCGATCTGGCCCAGCATCGTCTGAAACGCCCCCAAACAGGCACGAACCATCCCGAAATCGATGATTCGAGTCACTCCGTCGAAACCGACCAACACATTCGACGGGGTCAGATCGCGATGCACGAGGCCCAGCGGTTCCCCGTCGTGTCCCGTTCGCTCGTGGGCGTAGTCGAGCCCGCGCAGAACGTCGTCATTGATCCGCCACAATAGCCCGAGGGGCATTGAGGCTCCCTGGGCGGTCAGCCGCTCGGCCAGGGCCGATAGGCTCACCCCCTGCACCAGCTCCATATCCAGGAATAGCTGGCCGGCCTCCAGACCGGCACGCTTCACCCCCGCGATGTTCCGGTGTCGCAGCAAAACCGCGACTTCCGCTTCCCGACGAAACCGTCCCTGCACTGCGTCATCATCGGCGGTATACGGATGGATCACCTTGAGCGCACACCAGCTACCGTCGCCGCGTTCGGCCATCCATACTGCGGCCATGCCACCGACACCGAGCAAGGCTACGGGTCGATAACCAGGGATCTTGGGCGGCGCGTGTGTGGACACCGCGGAGGGTACGGGCGCCGCGCCCGATGGTTTCGGTCCGCCCATCGTTGCCTACAACCGCTGATTACTGCCCTGTGTTCCGGACGACGATCACACTGTTGCTGATCTCACGCCCGTCAGCACACCGGCCTTCCTTGCACAACGAGAACCGGTAGTTGCCGGAGTGGTCTTCGATGCCGGCGCCGAACGACTGCGTCGTGCCCACCTCACCGTAGCGAAAGACGATCGCCCCACTGTCGGTCAGACCGACGCGGACCTGGTTGAAGGTGTCGGCGTCGCCCTTGATGGTCGCGTCGCTAAAATCGATCCAAAAGATGGCCCCGAGCTCGGCATTCGAGTCTTCCCACGTCGATGGCCATCGGTCCGGCGGCCATTCCGCGTCGACGCCCAAAGCGGCGACCACCGCGTTGGGCGGCGAGGGCCCCAGCGGCTGCCGCGGCTCCGCCGCCGCCCCTCCCTCCAGCGCCCGGAACGACAAGAAGCCGTTCGCGTGGATCGCAACCGCGACGTACGTTCGGCCATAGAAGAGAAACGGGAAAGGCAACTCGACGACGGCAAAGCCTTCGTCGCTTTGGGAGACGGGTTGGTTCTCCGCGTAGGGCAGCAATGGCCGGGAGACCGCGACGTCAGGAAGGGGGTCCCACATCGGCGTCGAGATGGACTCCCCTTCGTACTCGTACGCCGACTCGAACTCGCAAAATGCACTGCACCCGTCGCCGAAACGCGTGTTGCCGTCGTCGCACTCCTCCCCGAACAGAGTCACGCCGTCTCCGCACTGCGGGGGCTCGACCGCAACCGCCAGCCGATACGGAAAGAAGCCCGTGTCCGACACCTCGCGCACCACGACGTAATACGTACCGCTCGGCAACAGTGTCTTGGTGATCGCGGGACACCGGCCCGTGTTGTCCGGCTGTTGGTCGACGATCAGCCCGTCTTCATTCCATAGCTCGACAACGAAGGAGGTATCGCATTCCGACCGGTCGAGGAATCGGACCCCGATCGACTCGTTGTCTTCGATGTCCACTACGTACCAGTCTTCGTCGACGCCCAACCCTGGCAGGCTACCTTGCACCGCCTCGTTGGAGATGCGCGTCGCGGTCAGCCGTTGATCGTTGGGCTCGGCCTCGTCCGTCACCGCCCACACCCGGGCTCGGCGTCGGTCCACGCCTCCCGGCGCGTCAACCTTCAGCTCCGCGACCACCGTCTCCGCCTCGAACAACGACACCTCGTAGGTATCGGTAGGCCGAAAGTCTTCTTGCACCAGCTCTCCGTCGAGGAACAGAGAGGTCGACGCATTGTTGGGGCCGGCCGTCCACTGAAAGACATGGGCCGCGGTCGTCACCGGGGTCACGACCGAAGGCGTGACCTCGAAGCTGGTGATCTCGGCCACCGGGGGCCGCGGGAAGACGGTCACCTGGACCGATTCGGTGTCCGAGTCGGTGCCCAAGGACGCGACGAGCACGTAGCGAGCGAAGGCCTGCGGATCGACGATCAACGCTCCGCTCCGCACGTATTCGGGGTCCGTGCTCGCGTACATCAGCGAGCCGTTGACGACCGGAGCTCGAATCTCGACCCGATTCGCCCCGCTGGTCGTCCACGTCACCAGCGCGCCGTCACCCGCGTCGACGGCGGTAGGCTCCAGGTTGAAGGTAACAACCTGCGGTCCATTGGGGTTCCGGACGGTGACGGTCACCGTATCCGTGTCGGTATCGCCCTGCGACCCGGACGCGGTCAGGGTGAAGGTGGTCGTCTGTTCGACCGCCTCAACCTCGTAAGACGTTCCTTGCACGACCACGGTCACCCCATCCTCGTCGGCGATGCTGACCGTTCCCGTTCCGTTGCGGACCGACCAGGCCAAGGTGGTGCTGTCGCCGGGGTCGACGACGGATGGGGTGGCGGTGAAGGATTCTATCGCCACCGAGGTCGGGGATTCGACATCGACATCGCGGGACTCGATCGCCGGCGCGCCCCCGTCTCCGAACGCGATGAGGGTGATCGTGACGTCTTCGGGGAGGGCGGGGGACACGAAAATGTCCGAGAACGAGTCTTGGGAGGTGGCGAACCACTCGACCCCGCCGTCGGCGCGACGACGGATCTCGACCCGCACCGACTGGGCGTTGGCGACCGAGTACCCGATCTGGACGGACTGACCCGCGCTCACCGACCCCGGCGCAACGCTGAAGGCCAGGATCAACGCCGGACCGTCGGCCGGTGGCCCGCACAGACCGTCGTCGCCGCAGACCTCATCGGCCAGACAATCTCGATCGATGGTGCACGCCTTGATGCATCGACCGTCCAGGCTGCGGGAGCCGGCCGGACACGAAGGCGCAGAGTCCGAGCAGCCCACGGCGGCGATAAGGACGATCCAACGCGCGACGGCCGCGGCGCGGGCCGACGGGGCTACGGCGCGAGCGGGGCGGGGCATACGAAGAGTCTACCTCGCCCCGTTCCCTTTGGGCTCGAAATCCTTAGGACATCAAACCGTTTGAAACGGCCCTGATTTCGGGCCGCTGCGCGCGCTAGCGCGAAGGCAGCGCACGCGCGATCAGGTCGCGCAGCTGGGGGTCGTCGCGGCCGCGCCGGGCGCCGTCACAAACGTCTTTAGGGCGCTTCGCGCCCATGAAGTACTGCATGAACCTCTGGCATCCCCGAGGGTCGAGCTTGGCGAGGGTCACCGCACCGATGAGGGCCGCCTCGACCCGGGCCGCTCGCCGCTTGCCCTGGGCCTCGATGCGACACGCGGGGGCGAATGTCTCCAGCCACGCTTGGGCCACCAGCTCTTGCTCATCGAGGTTGGTGGGGATGGTCCCGTCGGGGCCGGCTTTTCGGTTCTGGGTCAGGTAGCTGCGCACCGCCTGCGCCCACTTGGTCTTGCACTCGATGACGCTGCGGGCTTCGGCGACGGACGCGAGGCCTGGGTTCATCAGAAACGATGCGACGAACAGAGCGGCGGCGAAACGCATGGGCCATGGTTATCGGGCCTGGTCGCCAAACTCAAACCCGAAGCTTCGCCGACGACAGTCTTCGATACGCCGGGCGAACACGCCCCCGGTCGCGGATGGAGATCGACTTCAGGTTTTGAATGCCTCGACGGAACGGATCGTCTCTTCGAAGCTGTAGCTCGGCTCGAAGCCGAGCACCTCTCGCGCCCGTTGTCCGTCCACGATGCAGTTGAACTGAATGTGGCGCAGCTCGGCGGCGGGAAAATCGGAGATCCGAAACCGCCACGCCCGGCGAATGAGCGGGTTCGCCATGAAGCTGGGTACCGCACGGGTCGACCGCCCCAGCACCCCCAGGATCCTCGACAGCGGTGCCTCGCCCGGCCCCACAACGTTGAACACGCCTCTCGCGTCGGACTCGAGGGCCAGCTTGAGGGCGGCCACGACATCCTCCTCGTGGATCAACTGGATCATGGGATCGAACCCCGCGACCATCCAAGGGTGGGTGAGCCGCAAGTAGTTCGACGGCGCGTTGCGCACCCGAGGCCCGACGATGTGGACCGGCCGTAACAACACCGTCCGAAGGTCGGGGTGTCGATAAAAGAAAGACTGGACGATGCGGTCGGCGGCGACGAGATCTCGGATCTCCGGATGATACTCGGCCGCGAGCAGCGGCGCGTCTTCGGTCAGGAAATGCGAGTTGTCGGGGTCGGGCCCGTAGATGTTCGCGCTGGAGAGCACGATCATCGTCTCCACCCGGTACTTGGTGGCGAGGTCGAGCATCCGCTGGGTGCCGAGCACGTTGTAGCGATACTGGGTGTCGTCGCCCCGCGGGTTATGCGCGAGCCCGAGGTGGGCGATAGCCCGAACGTTATGCGTGCGAAAGACGTCTTCGATCGCCCGGCGCCGTACGTCGGTCTGAAGGTGTTGAACGTCTTTCGGCAGGCCCCGTACCGGTCGGCGATCCACCGCGACGACGGTGTGCTCTCGATGGAGCGTCTGAACGAGCAGCCGGCCGAGATTGCCCGCCGCGCCGGTGACCACCACCACTGAGCCGGTTTCGGACGCGCTCATGGCCGAGCCTAGATAAACACGCCCTCGCGGGCGGCGAGTCCCCGCTCGAGCTGCTCTTGGATCGCCGTCTTCACCGCCCCGACGTACGTCTCGATGACGTGGTCTTCCTCATCGCCCGCGCCGGCAAACCGTAGGGGCTCACCGAAGTAGATCCGATAGCGCGTGGGCAGCGGCAGCAACCCCGCCGGCCCCAGCAGCGGGAAGGTCGGGGTTACGGGGAAGGCGGGCATCTTGAACATCTTCGCGACCCCGGCGAGGTTCGTCAGGGCCGGCGCCTGTTCCTCCGCCCCCACCACCGCGACCGGGACCACCGGGGCGTCGGTCTCCAGGGCTAACCGGATGAAGCCGGTCCCGAACTTTTGCAGCTGGTAACGTTTGTCGAAGGTCTTCGAGATCCCGCGCACGCCTTCCGGAAACACGAGGATCGCCTCCTCGCTCTCCAGTAGCCGCCGGCAGTTGTCCGGCGTACCGACGACCTGCCCTGCCCGCGCCATGAATACGCTGACGAAGGGCAAGCGGGGGATCCACTTTTCTACCATCGAGCGCACGTACCGAGGCGGATCCCGCTCCGCGAGAAGGGCGCACATGATCATCACCCCGTCGAATGGGAGCTGCCCGGAGTGATTGCTCACGAGCAGGCACCGCCCGTCAGGCACGTTTTCGACGCCATGCGCCTGCACCCGAAAATAGTGGCGATACATCCACATCGCCGGACTGGCGACGTACTTCACGAAGTCGGGGTCGTAGCCGAACGCGTCGACCCCGAGCTCATTGACGTCGGCCCGCAGGCGCGCGGTCCGCTCGCGCACGTCTCGGGAGACGAGCGCGTCGATCAATCGGCGAGCCCGAGAGGCTCTGGAGGGGCCGTGCGCCACGAGCGAAAGCTAACGCGGCGCAGCCGGCGCGGTCACCTGGTATTGTACGGTGAATGAATCTGCGCGGGCTCCAGGTCTTGATCGGCACACTCGGCGCGCTGCTCCTGGTCATCGCGCTGACCCGAGGCCTGTCCCCGGCCGCGGTGTGGTGGGCGCTGTGCGGCCTCGGAACGGTTCTCTTCGTCGAGACCGCCCTGATCCGACAGCTCCTGCCCCACTACCGGACGACGCTCCACTGGACCCGGGTCGCCCACCACCTGCCCGGGGTGCGGCTGATCGCCGACAGCGGTCAGACGCCACCCCGGTTGCGAGGGACGCTCGACGGTTGCTCGGTCCGTATCGACCAGGTCGCTGGCGGGGCCAAGGTCACCATCCGCCCTGTTCACCGCGATCAAGATGCCGATGTGCAACTCTCCTTGCGCTGGGCGAACGTGCAGCGGGGAAGATGGCGCACGGGCGACCCCAGCTTCGACCCGCTGGTCGAGGTTCAAGGCGGGGTGCCCGAGGGTCTGCTGGTCCTGGACGAGTCGACCCGAGGTCGGGTGTTGAACGCGCTCCTCGACGGGATCACCGTCGACATCGATCGGGTCGCGTGGCACGGCGCACGTTCCCCCTCCCCGATCCAGGTCGTGCATCGTCTCCACGTGATGGCGGACCTTACCCGGCGGCTGTTTTCGGTCACCCCGAACGAGCTGCGGGCTCGGGCCCGGCGCACGATCCGCAACGACCCGTTCCCGGAGGTGCGGGCGCGTACGTTGTGGCTGTACCAGGAGCACTACGCGCTCGACGCCGACGACGAGCAAGTCATCCGGGCTGCGCTCGAGGATGCCGACGCGCGAGTGCGCTTGGCCGCGGCCGGCGCCCTGATCGGCATCGAGCCGAGAGCGGCGCAAGCGGAAGCGATGCTCGCGGAGGCCATCGCCCGCGGCGACAGCATGGCCGTGCCGTTGGGCAGTGCGGTGACCCGGCTCCTCGAACACGGTCGGCCGGAAGTGATCTCCGCCGCTTTGCAAGCTCGACTGCGAGACGAGGGCCCTTTGCCTCCGGAGATCGTTCGCTGGGCGCTGGCTCAGACCCGCCCGCCGTCGGCCCCGATCCTCGGCGCCCGTCTCCTGCGGGCGCCGGGATCCGACGCCGCGGACGCGGTAGCCGAACTGGTGGCCTCGGGGTCCGAGCAGGAACCGGCCCTCATCGCTTTGCTGGACCACGTCCGCGATGCGGTCGTCGATCGGGCGGTGGACGGCCTCGCCTTTTCGGGCACCGCACGAGCGGTGCCTGCGCTGCGCCACCTCACCCGCAACCTGCGCCGCCCGCGTCGCCTGCGTCACGCGGCGGCCGATGCGTTGACCGCGATCCAAGCCCGCGCCCCGCGCGCAACGCGAGGCCAGCTGTCCCTGATCGATCCTGCGTCGGCGCCCGGCCGTCTGAGCCTGGAGCGACCGACGTGACCGCGGCCTCGCGGGTGCGGGTAGTGCTTGACGGTCTGCCCAGCCTGCTTTACATCCTCAGCCGGATGTCCCGTCGAACCGTCAGCTTTGCTTGCACGGACCAGGCTCGAGGAGCCCGGCGTGTCAGCATGTTGTCTCGGCGGCCCTCGTCCCCCGACGTACCTCCACCTAGTCGCCGGAGCTGAAGCCGCGGCCTTCGGCCGCGAGCGCTTTTGCTCCGGATCACCGCCCATCTGATCCGCGATTTCATCCGCTCTGGAGCGGTCTGCAAATCAGACGACGGAGATATCCGTACTGAGGAGGTGCCTCATGGCGACCGACCACAACCTGACCACCATCAAGACCGAAGCCGGGCGCCGGCCGCGTCGACGCTTCAGCGACAAGCTCGAGTACCGGCGCGGCCAAAACGACGCGCGTGCGGGCCGGCCGCCGGCGAGCATTCACTCGCGGTACATGGTCGGCTACGCCGAGGGCCGTCGACAGGCCCGTCAGGCCAAAATCGATCCCTCGACCGCCCCCCGCCCGTAGCCCGCGCGCCCGGATCTCGGGGTCAACTCGGGGTTAGGGGCCGAATCCTGCTCAACGCCACCACCCACAGGGCAAACACGGCCAGCGTGGCTACCGGGAGCGTCCAGCTCCCCCAGCTGCCGCTGGGCATCAGCGCGGCCAGGGCCACCATCACCAGCACGCTGCGCACGACTTCCGCCCCGAAAGCCCACCGCCGCCCGTCGAGCAGCGCCCCCAAGGAAGCGGTGGTCACCACGATGGCGAAGCCGAAGGCCCACACCTCGAGCAACGACATTTGGGCGCTGCCGAACAGGAGGGCGACCGTCGCCAACACCACGACGAAGAACTGCCCCAGCACGTAGAACACCACCGGTCGTCGGGCCGGGGGATCGTATTTGGGAAACGCGACCCACGCCGACTTCTGCGGCATGCTGGCCGGGCGAAAGTCCGGCGGGCCCATCCATACCTTCCATCGATCCTCGGCCGTCGTCGCGGCCCGGAAGCGGTGCCAGGAATCCACCCAGACGTGGACGTTGGCCCACAGGACATTCCAGCTCGCCACCGGCTCGGTGACGCCGTACACCGGCTCCTCTTCTTCGGGCTGGAAGGTCCCGAACATCTTGTCCCAGATGATGAGCGTTCCCGCGTGGTTCTTATCGATGTACTTCGGGTTCTGGCCGTGATGCACGCGGTGATGCGACGGGGTGTTCAGGACGTGTTCGAGCCACCCCATCCGATCGATGAGCCGAGTGTGAATCCAGAACTGGTAGAGGGTGTTGAGGGACGACATGACCGCGAACATCACCGGCGGCACCCCGATCACCGCCAGCGGCAGATAGAACCACATCGAAAAGAAGCCCTGAAAGACCGACTGCCGAAGGGCGACGGTCAGGTTGTACTCCTCGCTTTGGTGATGAACGACGTGGGCCGCCCACATCACGTTCACTTCGTGGGACATCCGATGAAACCAGTAGTACGCGAGATCGACGCCCAGGAACGCCAGGACCCAACCCCACCACGTGTACGGCACCTCGGTTAACCGCAGGTGCTCGTACACCGCGACGTAGAGCCCGATGGCCACCGCGCCCCGAAACAGCAGGCCGCCGACCTGATGGACGACGCCGCAACTGAGGTCGGCGATGGAGTCGCCGAACCGGTACACCCGCGCTCCGCGCCAATAGGCGACCAGCAGCTCGACCCCAATCAGGAGAAAAAACCCCGGGATGGCCAACGCGATCAGGTTCATCGACAACCAGCGTAATCATCCAGGCCGGCAAGATCGAGGTGCGTTACATCGCTCGACGGATGGGGGCCACCCTGCCAGCATGTCCCGCATGACCAGGGGACCACGAACCCAGCTCCTGGACGGACGGATCCACCTCATCCGGCCGGAGCTGGTCGTCCTCAACGGCAGCGCCCGGGGCCGGACAGTGGCCCTCGAGCCGCAGGCCACGCTGCACATCGGCTCGGAAGGCGACAACGATCTCGTTCTGAGCGGAACCTCCGCGGTCCACGCCTTGCTTCGAGTGGAGGCGTCGGGGGTCACCGTGGTCGACCACTCCGGCGGTGAGACCCGCATCAATGGGGCCACGGTCCACGAAGCGGTTCTGGAGGCCGGGGGTACGCTCGCCGTCGGCGACATCGAGCTGCGGCTGCAGGATCAGACCCACACCGTCGAAGTGCTGCCGTCCGACCGCCCCAAGTTCGGGCGCGCGCGAGGCAAGAGCCTGGCCATGCGCGAAGTATTCGGGGTGCTCGAGGTGGTGGCCCCCACCACCGCCACCATCCTTTTGCTGGGGGAGACAGGGACCGGTAAAGACGTCCTCGCCCGGGCGATCCACGAAGCGTCGCCGCGCTCGGATCGAGAACTGTGCACTCTCGACTGCGGCGCGATCTCGCCGGGGGTGGTCGAGGCCGAGCTGTTCGGATACGAGCGCGGCGCGTTCACCGGGGCCGAGGATGCTCGACCGGGCGCGTTCGAGCTCGCGGAGGGCAGCACCCTGTTCCTCGACGAGGTCGGCGAGCTCCCGCTCGACGTGCAGCCCAAGCTGCTGCGGGCGATCGACGAGCGGGAGATTCAGCGGGTCGGCGGCGCCGAACGACGCGCGGTCGACGTTCGCATCATCGCCGCGACGAAACGAGATCTCGCCGAAGAGGTCGCCCGAGGCCGCTTCCGGGAGGATCTGTACTTCCGACTCGCCGTGGTCCCCCTGAGCCTCCCTCCCCTGCGCAACCGGCGGGAAGACATTCCGGTGTTGGTGGAGCACTTTCGGCGGGCGTTCAACGAGCGCACCGATCACGACCTCACGATTCCCAAGCAGGAGGTCCGCGGCCTTCTGACCCACGACTGGCCCGGCAACGTCCGGGAGCTCCGCAACACGGTGGAGCGCTCCCTGTGGATGGCACTCACCGGCGACGGCCAGGTGCAGTTCTTGTTGCCGAGCTTTGGAGAGCCAGCCTCGGGCAGCGACGACCTCGACGCGCCCACCGAGAACTTCGATCCCGACCTGTCGTTTTCCGAGCACAAGGCGCAGTGGGAAGCGACCTTCGAGCGCAGCTACCTCGCGTGGCTGATGGCCCGGGCCGATGGGAGCCTGAGCCAAGCCTCTCGCCTCGCCAGCATGGACCGAAAGCACCTTCGAGGTCTGCTGCGGAAGCACGATCTCATTCCCGAGCGATGAGCCCGACTCCGCCCCGCCGATCCCGGCCCGCCGCCGCCGTCGAGGGGCCACCGAGGCCGACCGAGGGCCGCGTGTGGCCGACCGAACGGCTGGCCGCCCTGGATTATCCGACCCCGGTGTTCGTCTACGATGGGGCCGAGGTGCGGCGCCGGGTCGATCTCGTTCGGCGGGCGTTCGGGTCCGAGATCCGGCTGCTGTATGCGGTGAAGGCCAATCCGCTGCCCGCGCTCCTGGGCACGATGGCGACGGTGGTCGATGGTCTCGATGTCGCCTCCGAAGGCGAGATGAACGCCGCCGACGCCGCGGGCTTCGCACCGGACCGCTTGCGCCTCGCGGGACCGGGCAAGACCGCCGCTCTGCTCGAGCGCGCGGTCCGCAGCGGCGTTCCGGTCAGCGTCGAGACCCCGGGGGAGTTGACCGACGTGGCCGGTTACGCCCGAGCCCTCGGTCGGCGGGCGCAAGTCTTGTTGCGGTTGGAGCCGCGGGAGCCCCGCCGCGCGTTCGGGGTGCAGATGAGCGGTCCCACCCACCCGTTCGGACTGGACGCCGAGGAGACCGTCGCCGCGCTAGACATCCTGCGCGCCGCGCCCGACGCCATCGACCTGCTCGGGGTCCACGTGTACTCGGGGACCCAGTGCCGCAGCATCCGGGGATGGATGGGACACCTGGCGGAGGCACTCGACCTGGCAGAGGCGGTTCGACGGGCCGGTTTCGCGCTTAGGGAGATCAACGTCGGCGGGGGCTTCGGGGTCGCCCACAGCGGCACGGAAGCCCTGGACGTGGCTGCCTTGGGCCCGCGCGCGCGACGGACCCTCGACCGGTTCGCCGCCGCCGCCGCCGAGGCGGCCCGGCCTCGATTCGTCCTCGAGCTGGGCCGTTATCTGGTGGCCGACGCGGGGGTGTACCTCACCACGGTTCTGCGCACCAAGACCCGCGGCGCCCACCACATCGCGGTCCTCGACGGCGGCGCTCACCATCTATGGGCGGCGACGGGCCAGCTCGGGCCATCACCGCCCCCGGTCGCCGTTTCCCCGCCCGGCCGGGGTTCACTCGCGCCGGGGCGCACTCATCTCATGGGCCCCCTGTGCACCCCGCTCGATCATCTGGGCGCGATCGCCGGCCGCCTCCGGCAAGGCGATCGGGTCGCGTTCATCCAGGCGGGCGCATATGGCGCGACCCTCAGCCCCCTCCGATTCCTGGGCCACCCTGCGCCCCGGGAAGTGCTGCTGGATCGCGATCCGGCGCCGATCGAACCCGCGGCTCGTCGATGATCGGCGGCCGCGATCCGGCTAAGGAAGGCCCACTCGGACGCTGCGAAAGGTCACCGTCCCTCTTCGAACCCCGAGACCGAGCCACCCCGAGCGGGCGTTGAAAGTGCACGTGAGCTGCCCTTGGGGCCACCGCACGGTGACCCGTTGGCCGGCTCGTTGAACGCGAACCTCCGTCGCCCACGCGAAGTCCGTCCTCGCCGGCCCGATCCCTTCGTCGCACGTGGGCGGGGCGCTGCCGAAACGCCCGATCTGGATCGCCGCCCCCACGGCCAGATAGGTGAACCGGTCCACCTCGGCGCCCCACAGCACCATCGCCTCCGATCCCGCCTGGGCCCGAAGATCCACGGTGAGGTCGAAGTCCATCCACGTGCGGTCGATCGCCACCGCCCACTCTCCGAGCTCCACGTCGTCGGCGTTCTGCTGGCCTTCCAATCCATCGCGGGTGAGTCGCCAACGGGCGGGGCGTAGAGGAACGAGACCGATCCCGAGGTTCGGTTCGCCCTCGGCCAGGACAAGGGCCCCCGCCGGACCCCGCCACCCCAAAACGGCGGCCGGACCGGGGTTGAACGTCGTATGCCGACCTTCGGGATCGAGCAGCATGAGCCGGCCGTCGTTCAGGCTTCCCCCGATGAACGGGCCTTCGATCGTTTCGTCCATCGTGGAGGGGTTCTCCACCGGCCGCGCTTGGCGAGGGAGCAGCTGGATCCAGTCGAGACCATCGGGGCCGAGCTTCAGAAGGCTGCCGTCGCCGAGGGTCATCAGCTCGCTGGTCGCAGTGCCGGTCACCACCGTCACCGCGGTCACGTCGCCCAGCGGCGCGGACCGCGCCTGCTTCACGGTCACCGCCTTGACCTCGCTGCGAAAGCCGGAGGCCGACAGGTCGGGACTGAGCACGATGACGCTCCCCGCGGCCGTCCGCTGGGCCGGGGCCCCCACGAGGGGCTCTCCGAGGCCGATCCGCTCATCGAGGCTCGTCCCTCGGGTCGCGTCGAACACCGCCGCGTCGTCGAGGGCGCTGTCGGTCGAGGTCCGCGTTTGCCCGCCGAGCACCAGCGCCCGGTTCGGTCCGAGGGCGACCAGCGTTCCGCCCGCACGAGGGATCGAAAGGGTACCGAGAAGCTCATTGGCGCCGGCGAGCCCCCCCGACGAGGGCGCGGCCTTGAACACTTGGGGATCGAGCGCGAAGACCTCAGTTCGAGCCAGATCTTCGCGCCAGCCCCCCGCCGCCAAAACCAGGTCCTCCCGGAGGGCCGCGATGGCGGCCCCCGGGGCCCAGTCGAGGGCCGCCCCCGGAAACGCGAGGCCGTCGGACGGCCGCAAGAGGTAGGGGATCGGGGCGCGTTCCGTGTCGCAGTCCTCAAAGCTGACCCCCCCCGTCACCAGCAGCTCGTCATTGCCCAGCGGGAGCACCAAGAAGTCTCCCGCTCGCCCCCCGGGCAGGAATGGGCCGACCTGGACCTCCTCTCGCCCGGGTCCGAAGATCTGGGTGTCTTCCCGAGGGCAGCCGTCCGCCCCCGATCCCCCCACCGCGATCCAGCGGCCATCAGTCAGGGGGACCGCGCGACCGCCTCGTCTCGGGTCACTCTCTTCCGGCCAGAGGGAGACAGCGCCGACCCGGGAGAAATCGATCGTCAGCACGCCGTCCGGCGGCGACTGAAGGAGGTCGAGCGGCCCGCTGGCCCCCGAGGAAATCACCACGCCCTGCTCATTGAGCCCCTCGACGACGATCCGCTGCACGGCAGGGTTGGAAATCCTGGGTAAAACGACCGGGCCTTGGTCCCATCGCACCTCGCCAAGCCTCTGGACCCCGCGGTCGAGATCCGCGCTCACGCGAAGCAGACGCACGTCGGCGAACGGATCTGGGTCCGAGGGCGTGCGCAGGACCACGTCAAAGGCCAGTCGCTGCCCACAACCGGACGCCGTCGAAACGGTCGCCAGCAGGAAGAGCAAGATAGCGTTGCGCTTCGGCAGTGTGCTGGGCATCATCACCCTGTACTTCAGGCGCGGCCCTTGTAGTGGGGAGCGCCGAGCGACGGCCCGGATCCCGTGTTCCAGCCAACCACGTTCGGCAAGTATTTCCTCACCCGTCGGATCGCGGTGGGGGGCATGGCAGAGGTCTTTGCCGCCAAGCTGTACGGCGCGGACGGCTTTGAAAAAGACCTCGTCATCAAACAGATCCTACCCCAGCACGCCCGCGACCCGGAGTTCGTCCAGAGCTTCGTGGCGGAAGCCAAGATCGCGGTCAGCCTGAACCACGCGAACATCGTAGCCATCTACGAGTTGGGCCGGGTCGACGGCACGTATTTCATCGCCATGGAGTACGTCGACGGGATGGATCTGTACGCCTTCGTCGACGCCTGTCGACGCCACGGGGTGGCCATCGATCCCGGGCACGCCCTGTACGCGGTCGAGGAGGTCGCGAAGGGGCTCGACTACGCCCACCGAGGCCTCGGTCCCGACGGCCAGCCCCTGGGGCTCGTCCATCGAGACCTGAACCCTCGCAATGTCCTCGCGTCGAAACAGGGCGAGGTTAAGATTCTTGATTTCGGCATCGCGAAGGTCCGGTCGACGATCGCGGCGATGCCGAAGACCCGAGCCGGCGTCGTCAAGGGAACGACCGGGTACATGTCGCCGGAACAGGCCATGGGCCTCGAGGTCGACGCGCGCACCGACATCTATCAAGCCGGCCTGCTCCTGTACGAGATGCTGACCGGGCAAGCCCTGTTCTGGCGCCCCGACGACGAGAGCACCCGCGCCCTGATGCGACGGCACGAGGTTCGTCCGGTCTCCAGTCTGGTGCCCGGGCTGCCGTCCGACTTCGACAACCTCTTGTTCGCGGCGCTGGCTCGAAATCCCGACGACCGGATCCCCGACGCCTCGACCCTCGTTCGTTATCTCTCCCAGCTGCGATTCCAGCGCTATCCCAACGCCAGCTCGGCCGGACTCGGGCGCCAGGTGGCCCAGTTGGCGGCCATGGAAGCCCAGGCCGTGACCGACGCCGAACCGGAGATCCCGGCCACCGAGGAGCTCTCCGACGTCATCTCAAGGGCCATCGAGCAGTCGATCGGGACCGCCGATGTCGAGACCATCGCCCGTTCCGATATCGCGCCTCGCGGGCGGCCCACGACCGGTTCCCAGCCCATCAGCCTGGTTTCGGACCAGACCCCGATCCAGTCACTGCCCCCGATCCGGGCTGTGTCCGACGACCTGGTGCCGACCGAGGTCGCGAACCTGGCCCATCCCGATCCCGCGGACGTCACCCGACCCTCGACCCCGGCTGCCCCCCGGGCGCTGCTGACCGCGGATGGCGGCTTGATCCTCTCCGACGAGCCCCCGAGCGCTCGCCTTCGGTTCAACCAACTGATCGAGCAGCTCGACCAGCGGGTGATGTGGACAGTGCTGGCCGCCCTCGCCTCCACCATCGTGGTGGTGACGATATGGCTGATCGTCTGGCCTTCGCAGCCCGCCCCGCTCTCCGTGGCCAAGAAGACGGCGGCTGGATCCAGCGGATCGGGCGCCAGAAGCCCATCCGCCGGCGACCCGAACTCGGGATCGACCAAGTCCGCGGCGCCCAAGCCGGCCGACGCGGGCGTTCGGGCGGCGGCCGTCGAGCCTCGTCGCTCCACCGCGCCGGCGACGTCCGGCTTCGCCACCGTCGCCTTCGGGACTCGGTCTTGCTCATCTCGGGTCTCGCTGGATGGCAAGGTCATCGCCCGGAGCACGCCTTCGTTCGACCATCGGGTATCCGCTGGAATACACACGGTGATGCTGGAAGGCGTGGGATGCCCACCGATCGAACGACCGGGCTCGCTTCAGAAGAGCATCCCCACCGTTCGGCGCGAGATCGAGGTCGAGCCCGGGACCTCCCTCCGGGTGATTGCGGACTTCGAACGGCAGAAGATCACCGTTCGGCGAAAGTGACCGGCCGGCGGTTGCACCGCCTCGTTGACGGCTCCTACTGTGCACGCGTCGGATGCTTGACGCGGCGGAGGCACACCTTCGAGCGGGCCGAGTCGCGGAAGCCATCGACGTCTTCCGGGCCCTGCTCAGCGCGAATCCAGATGACGTCGTCCTTCGCGGGCGCGTCGCGGACGCCTACCGGCGCGCGGGCAACGTCGAGCGCGCCTTCCACCACTTCCATCGAGCCGCGGCCCTGTGCGTGAAGGCCAACGATCTTCCGGGGGCGGTGCGGATGCTGGAAGCCGCCGATACCGTCAGCCCCAATGAGCCGGAGGTTCTATTTCGGTGGGCCGAATGTTTGGAGCTGCTGGGACACGCCGAAGGCCTGCGGCCGCTGCTCTATCGGCTGGTCCGCGCCGCCGGCGGTTCTGGGGATCGACGGCGCCTGTGGGCGCTCAATCGCCTGGTGACCATCGAGCCCGACAACGTCGACCTGGCCGTCGCTCAGGCCCGGGCGCTGGCCGAGGCGGGACGGGTCGATGACGCGGTCGATCGGTGGCAAAACCTCGGCCCGGCGCTGGGGTGCGCCCAGCTCGACTGGGTGGTGCATCTGCGAGCGACGGCGCAGACCACCGACCGGGCCGACCTGGGCACCACCCTCGCCCGGATCCTGCTCGCCCACCAGCGCCCTCGAGACGCGGTGGCCGTGCTCGTGCCTTTCTACGAGCGAACTCCGGACCACGTGGCGCTGCTCGAAACCGTCGGCACCGCTCTGGAGGCGATGCAGGCGTGGGACAAGGTGGTGCCCGCCCGCTTGGAGCTTCTGCGCGCGATGATCGCGGGCCGGAAACGAGCCCCGGCCCTGGAGCTGGTCGCCGGGCTGCTGCAGACATATCCGACCGATCCCCGAGTCCTGCAGGCCTGCGCGGCGGCGTGCAAAGCTTTCGGCCTGACCGGAGAGTCCAGCCGACTGCTCTTTCAGCTGTGCCAGCTTCTGGACCGCAACGGCGAAACGGCGGCGCGGGACCAGATCCTGACCCTGCTCCTCGAGGACGATCCGCGCCACGAAGGAGCTCTCGAGATGGCGATCGTCGTGCTCGAGGGGGCCGGTCGCGCGAGCGAGGCGCAGGTCGTACGCGAGCAGCTGGCCGATGTCCGCGGGACCCGCGAGCCGTCTTCGATGTGGTCCGGTGCGCCGCTCGAGGCGCCGTCCTCGGCGGACTTCAGCTCCGCGATCGAGGAGATCAGCGTGAACAGCGCCCTGTGGTCCGAGTCCAGCGTGCTGTCGTTGAGCGACGCCGATGTCCTGGCCTTCCAGGTCGAGAGTCCCTCGGACGAGGCCGCCGACACGAACGTCGAAGCCGGCGAGTGGCCGGGCGGCTTCGTAGACGCCACCACCCTTCAACCGGACGATGTGGGCGATATCGCCGACGCCCCGGCGTCGTTCGACGAAGCGGCGACGGTCGGGGCCCCCATCGACCGCGGCGAGCGCCCACTGTCGGTCATCCCCGACGCGCCCCTCGCCGCCGAGTCGACCCCGAGCGGGCCGCGGGCGCCTTCCCTGTTCGACGTCCATCCGACGCCCCAGACCCCGTCGTGGCGCCGCAGCTTCGAGGACGCGACCCTTTTCGAAGACCCCTCGCTGCGGCCATCGACGCGAAGCCAGCCGCCGGCGGCGGTCTCGGGATCCCCCGAGCCCGACGACACGGACTTCACGGAGGAGCTGCCTACCCAGGTCGATCACCCCACCCCGCCTCGCCGGTCCCCGGGGGCCCCGTCGAAGAAGCGCTGAGCGCGCCCGGCCTCCGTCTTGGCATGAGAAGCACCGCGGACGGGTGCCGCTTGCTGGGTCGCGCGGGGGTCTCTACAGTGAGATCATGCGGGTCGGAGAGGCGAAGCGCCCCTGGTGGCCGGCCGTCGCCGTGGCCTTCGGCGCGGCGAGCTCCCTGGTGACGTTCGACGCGCAAGGCCAAGAAGCCCTTGGACACCTGCAGATTCCGGTTCCGCCAGGCATCATCGCCGAGGTCGACGGTCGCTTGAGCGCCCGCAGCCAAGATCCTTCCGGGGTGATCTTTCGGGATCTGGCCCCCGGCCCCCACCGCCTGACCCTGCGCCGGCCAGGCTCGGTGCCCCAGACGGCCGTGGTCAACGTGACGGCGGGCGCGGTGACCATCCATGTACCCCAGCCCTGGCAGACCTCGCCCCGCCCCAAGGCCGAGACGCCGACCGGAATGGTGATCATTCAGACCCTCCCCGTGCGAGCGACGATCAAGGCGCCGAGCCTCGGGTGGCCGGAGCTCACCAAGACCAGCGCGCCGATCCAGGCCATGACCTTGGCCGGAAACCACCGGGTCACGGTGTGCGACGAGTTTCGATGCATCGACTACCGACTCAACATCACCGCCGGCCGACTCCGCAGCGTCCTTGTCGACCTCGACCGAGCGGAGGTCGTCGACCTGAGTGCGGTTCATGCGAGCCAATGGGCGCGGCATCGAAGAACGTGTGAAGAACACGACGGCGAGCGCGGGCGCGATTCATGTTGGCGAGCTTGCGAGCTCGATGCCGCCCTCCAGCCCGGGTCGTTTTCTACGGCCTGCGCTCGGCTCTTGCCCGAAGGCGACGATGACCCAGTGGCGGTGCCCGCGGCCGCGGATTCGGTGACTCCGGTCGCGTCGTCGGTTCCCGCCAACGCCGGTTCGCGCGCGAACCAGTGAGGTTCCGTAGGCGCGGCCGTTCGGTCGTTCGGTCAGATCGCGCCGGTCAACGGTAGCCGAGTGCGGAGAGCCGGCACCACCGCCCCCGCCGCCCACACGGCGCCGCTGCGCCCCACGGTATCCCGCAACACGTCGAGCACCGAGGTCGTCCACCGCATATCGTTGACCGGCGCCACCACCTCGCCGTCTTCGACGAGGAACAGTCCGCGGTGGGTAGTCCCGCAGACCTGAATGAGTCGGGGATCGATGGTCGCCGTGGGCCCGATCCGGGTCACCAGCAGGCCATGCTCCATATCGCCGAGCAGGTCGCTGATCGTGCTCTCGCCACCATCGATGACCAGGTGTTGTGCGCGCTCCGATTCGACGCCGAAGGCGTCAACGACCCGGTGACCGGTGGGTTGGCCCGCATATCGCTGAGCGCTCGCCCAGCTGTACAGCGGGCTGCCGGTCTGGCCCTGTTCTATAAGACTAACGCGACGCCGCGCCACGCCGTCGTCGTCAAACGGACTGCCGCGGTGAAGCGGGTGCGCGTGGTCGTCATAAAGGGTGATCTCTTCGGCGACGATCGTCCTCTGGCTTTCCCCGGACAAGAACGACGCGCCCGAGGCGACCGCCGCCGCGCCCACTTCGTCTCCGATGTGGGCAACGAGCCGGCCGACCACCGCTGGTTCCAGCACGACCGGATAATGGCCGGGCGGGACCGCCCGCGATGCTTGGCGCCGCCCCGCCCGCTCGACCACGCTGTCGAGCAGGTCTTCCGGCTCGAGGGCCGCGAGGGTGAACGCCGCGTCTTCGCCCCACCCGCAGTTACCGTCGGCGGCTCGCATTTCGTAGCTGAGACCGACCCGGGTCTGCGGGTGGTAGGCGAGCAAACCGCGGGTGTTGGCGACGGCATAGGTCATCGGGTGACCGTAGGGATCGAACGCGCCGCGCTGCACCGACACGTACCCCGCCGCCGACATACGATGGCGAAGGCCCAGCAAGATGGCTTGACTGGCCAGGCGCTCGCGGTCCATCGCCCGCAGGGCGTCGGTCTCCGGATCGTAGGCGTCGATCTCCTGGTAGCTTTGCGGCCCAGGAAGACCGAAGCCCTCGGCGGAATCGGGGAGCTGCTCGAGCTGATGCTTCAGCTGCTGGACGACCAGCCGAACCCCGGCCGGAGACAGGTCGCTGCTCACGCCGCGGACCAGCTTGCCCCCGATCCCGACTCGGATCGCCATCACCTCGACCCCCCGCTCCACGGTGGGCAGCATCCGGTTGTCGGCGAACATCGTGCATTCGAAGTCTCCCCCGGATAGCGAGACTTCGGCCTCATCGACCCCCGACGACGCGATGCTGAGCGCGGACTCGAGAATGCGGTACGCCTCTTCTTTGGCCCTCATCAGCGAACGTCCTTCCGGCGCACCCGACGCCGCCCCGATCCCTTCAACACCGCCGGCGGCTTACGAAAGCGGACGGGATTCGCGTGACCGTTCCGACCGGCGGCGTTCGCCGGTTCGGCGGCCGGCATTCGCGCTGCCGACGCCACGACCGGGAGGTCTTTGTGCGCCCCGACTTCGACATCGGTAAACCGAGCCGGGGCCGCGCCGTGACCGACGGGGAGCGGGCGCTCCCGTTCCGTCTTCTTCGCGTAGCCTCCGAACATCCGAAAGCTGTCGGGACCACACACCGCGTCGCAACTCGACCAGAAGCTCGGATGGGCGCCCCGATAGACGGGATCGCGGAGGCGACGCGTCTTCTTTCCGTCTCGGATCTCCCACGCGACTTCGCCGTGGCCGATGAAGCCACCGCCGTTGGGGTGAAGTTGGATGGACTTGGGGCCGTCGATCAGGATTCCGCGGCGCGTATCGTTGATCAGCGCGTCGAGATCGCCGTCCTCGCCCGGCACCAAGCATAGGTTGGTGCACCGCACCTGGGGGCTGGACTCCCATCCCGGAGCCCGCATGGCCCCCGAAGAGCTCTCCAGACCGACGCGCTGCGCGGTTTCGCGGCTGGTCAGGTAACCGACGAATCGCCCGTCGACCACCAGCTCCGTGCGCTGCGCTTCGACGCCCTCGTCGTCGAACCCAAAGCCGCCCGCGCCCCCCGCCTCGCGAGCGTCGGCGTACAGATTCACGCGCGAGCTCCCGAACACGTAGACGCCCAGCTGCTCGGACGGAATGAACCCTTCCGCCGACAGGCTCCGGTCGAGCTCGGCGAGCGGGGCGCAGGTGGCCTGTAAATGGCTGGCGAGCAGGGGAGCGGTCAGGATCGCCGGCCCCGCGTCGGCGGGGACCGGCGGCGCGGACAGCAGCGCGACCGCCTCGTGAGCGACTTCCTCCGCCGACTCCAGAAGACTGACCTCGTTGACGAGCTCCCAGCCTTTTCCGGTCACCAACCCTGGTCCACCTACAGGATGACTGCGGACTTGATAGTGGTCACCATCCGATGCGCCGGCCTGATAGCCGACCGCGGTGTGGACGAGCTCCTGCTCGATCTCGCTGCCGTCGGAGCTCACGAACAGCTTGCGTTGACGCTGGGCAGAAAAGCGCGCGTGAGCGGAGACGATCTGGCCCACCGAGCGCAGGCGCTCGTCGATGGACATCAAGAGTTCGACCTTGTTCTCGAGCGGAACGGCGAGGGGGTCGCGCTTGATCTGGGTCCGGTAGATCGCGCGATGCGGGGCCTGAGGAACGAGCTCGACCGGTGACGACTGCAGGATCGCGGCCGCTCGTGCGAGCTCCGAAGCCCGTCGGGCGGCCACCGTCACATCGTGGCGGGACGGTTCGGACACGCCGACGTAACCCCACGCGCCGTGCAGAAGGACCCGTACCCCCAGGCCCCGGGTCATCTGGGTGCGCGCCAAATCGAGGCGCCCGGTGTGGGTCACGACGTCTTCTTGGTGCCGGAACTCGAAGCGTGCGTCCGCATAGCTAGCGCCGAGCCGCATGGCTTCTTCCACCGCGATGTATGTCAGCTCCAGCGCGAGCGGATGATTGAACACGGGTGCTCCAGTCTCGGCTCTGCCGACTTCGTGGCCCTCAACGACCGCGAGGTCTTCGCCACCTCGAAGTCTTCACCACCTTGTTTGGTCCCGAGGCGCACAGCAGCCTGGTCCATGTACGCGCCGTTATCACCCGGACCCGTGCTCAGAGCAAGTCTCCCGCCCCAATTCACACCGGCCGCGAAAGCCGAATTGCTTACAGTTCCATGCCTTCGATCACGGCCCGGATGTCCGCCGCGCTCAAGATGCGGTTGGAGCGCTTGGCCGCTTTCAGGACCGCCTCACAGCGCAGATCCGAGTACTCGATGCCGTGTCGCTTCATCCACAGTCGGACGTTCCACTTCCCGCTCATGAAGCCGACCTCGATCTGCTGCTGCTTGCCCACCCAGCTCGCGGGGACCGCTGAATACACGGCGTCAGCGAGCGCTTCGTCGCGTTTGTCGATCGCCTTACCGATCGCCGCCGCATGGATGCCGGTCGCGGTGCGGAACGCGTCGGCGCCGACGACCGGATAGCTGGCCGGGATCGGGACCTTGCACGCGCGGCTGATCGCGTCTGTGTACTCCGGCAGCGCGGCCAGATCGTTGTCGATGGCCCCCATGAGCCGAAAATTGACCAGCAGCTGGTCCATCGCGGCGTTGCCGACCCGCTCTCCGACCCCGAGCCCGGTGCCGTGTACGCGGTCGGCGCCGGCCTGCCACGCGATGATCGCGTTGATGACCGCGAGGCCACGGTCGTTGTGGCCGTGCCAGTCGAGCTGAACCTCCGGACGGATGCTGTCCACCAAATCGCGGGTCCAACGCACGAGGTTGCGGGTCCCCCCCGGGTCCGCATAACCAGCCGTGTCACACAACACGAGGCGCTCGACCCCCAGCTCCAGAGCGTGGCGAAACAGCTGCTCGAGGTCGTCAGGGGCGGATCTCGTCGTGTCCTCGGTCACGAACGCGGTCTCGACCTGGTGCCGCCGAGCAAACTCGAGCACGGTGTCCGCTTTGCGCAGAATGCCATCGAGGGTCCAGCCTTCGGCGTACTGGCGGATGGGCGAAGAGCCAATGAACACGTAAGCCGCGACCGGAACGGAGGTCTTTTGACCGATGTCGGCGATCAGCTTGAGGTCGGACGTCGTTGCTCGGCACGCGCAGTGAGGCACCACCCGCAGCCGAGCGTCGGCGACCTCCTGCGCCAGGCGAACGACGTGACGATACGCACGAACGCTGGAACCCGGCATTCCGATATCCGCCGAATCGATACCCAGCCGGTGCATCAGATGAAGGATTCGAAGCTTTTCCTCGACATCGGGGTCGGTCGCCGACGGCGCCTGGAGGCCATCGCGCAAGGTCTCGTCGACGAGCCCGGGGCGCGGTCGGTCGTGGCCCGCTTCCCGATCGTCGTTCCAATCGTGTATCAGCGCCCCGCGCCCCATTTCGGGCCAAGGAACTACGTGGCTGTCGCAAAATCAATGCGTGGGAAGCCGGAGGCGCGGTCGTGTCGACGCCGGACATCCCGAACCGAGAACCCGGCCACCCGCCGCTCGGGAAGCCCCTGAGCCGTCGTTCCCACCGAAAGCCCGATCGAACCGGCAGGGCATTGTGGGCAACCCGAGGCCGGCGCAAAACTCTAGGGAAATGAGCTCCGCCCCGCTCCACTCGGTCCTGCGCCGGGATCTCAACGTCGGCGACGTCGGCGCCGGCCTCGATGGACGTCACTACCGGCTGGTCGCCCCGATTCAGCGGGGCGGGATGGGCGAACTGTTCCTGGCGGAGATGCTCCGCGAAGGGCAGCCACCGGAGCGGGTGGTGATCAAACGCCTGCTCGCCGACCTCCAAGACGAAGATCGGTACATCAAGATGTTTCGCTCGGAGGCGGCGGTGATGGCCCGCCTGCAGCACCCGAACATCGTCAAGCTCGTGGACACTCCGGTGATCGAAAACGCTCAGTGCTTGGCGATGGAGTTCGTTTACGGACGCAATCTTCAGCAACTGCTCCATCGCCACGAGCATCTCGATCGCCCCATCCCCATCCGGATCGCCCTCACCATCATCGCGCAAGTCCTGCTGGGCCTGCACTACGCGCACACGTTCCTGGAGCCCGATGGCCGGCCCCTGCAGCTGGTGCATCGAGACGTGACCCCTGCCAACGTGCTCGTCGGCTACAACGGGGCGGTCAAGCTGACCGACTTCGGCATCGCGAAGTCCAGAATGTCCCTCGTGTCGACGACGGTCGGTATCGTCAAAGGCAAAGCCCGATACCTGGCCCCCGAGCAGATCCTCGGCGAGCCCGCGACCCCCCGATCCGATGTCTTCTCGGCCGCGGTGGTCACCGTGGAGCTGCTCACCCGCGCCCCGCTGTTCGAACGGGACTCGCTTCCCAAGACCCTGCACGCGATCGTCCACGGCGAGCGCCCGGACCTCGGCGACCGAATGCCCGACGTCCGTAACGCGGTGATCGATGCCCTCGAGCGCGCGCTGGCCGTCGACGTTCGCAACCGCACGGCCAGCGCCGAGACCTTCGCCCAACAGCTCCTGCTGGCCGCCCGCGAACACGGGGGCCCGGCAACGCGGCCCGAGCTCGGCAGCTACCTGCAGAGCGTGTTTCAAGACCGGATCCCCCTGCCCCCGCTGGGAACCGGAGGCGACCTCCCCACGGTCATGGGCCCCGCGCCGGACACGCCCGCCGACGAACTGCTGCGGGTTCCGGTCCGGGCCGAGATCGATGAAGAGTCCCCGACCGACCTCGGTGCGCCCACGGAGATGGGGCACCCCTTCTCGCTGCTCACCGACGGTCCCGGTCCGGACGCGGGCCCCACGTACATCCTGTCGGGGCGCGTCACCGACGAGCGCGCGCCGTCGATCCCCTCCTTCGACGAGGCGATATCCGCCTTGGCCCTGGTCCAACGGACCAAAGAGGTGGCCGACCCGTCGGAACCTCGCCCGTCGATCGAGTCCCCTCGCGGCCCGCGGCCGGCCCGGCCGGCGGCCATTCGCCTCCCGCCCCGGGCCACCCTGGCCCTGGTCTTCGTGCTCGGCACGGTGTCGGGCATCGGGTCGACCCTGCTCGTCCAGTGGCTGAGTCGACCCCCCGCCCCCGTGTCCGCAGGCCGGGTTGCGGTCGAGGTTGGCCCCGCCCACCTCGACGTCCTGTATCCACGCCACGCCGAAGTCATCCTCGACGGTCGCCGCCTCGAAGGACGAGTTCCGGTGTACAACGTCGAACTTCCGCCCGGCCGCCACACGCTGCAGGTTCGACTCGACGACTATCGACGCAATTGGTCTTTCGTCGCCCACCCCGGAGAGATGATCGAAGCCCGACGACAGCTGCGTCTGTACGCGCCCAAGGCCGCCCCCACCGTCGTCGAAAGCCCCCCTTGAGCCGATCTACGGCCGCCGGTCCGCCGCACGCACGCGCAGGCGATGGCGCAGCTCGGCCGCGGCCCGAGGCCAGTTGGTCTCACCGAGGGTCCAGATGAAGTAGCGCCCTCCCGGGCCCACGCCCAGGCGTTCGGCGGCGAACGGCACCGCCCCATCGAATCGAAACGGCGCCTCCACGGGGCACGCCCACAGCCGGACCCGAGGCCGATAGGGACCTGTCGCCCGATGAAAGCGCCGGGTTTGACGCCACGTGAACACGGCCTGCGCACACGTCGGCGGGCCGCGCCACCCGGTGGGGGCCGACGACGGACCGAGATCGTACCGCCACCCGTACGGCCCGTCGGTCGCGAGGTCGCCGAACGGGGCTGACCGCGATACCGAGCTCGTGGTCGCGGCGAGACCTACCCGATCCCGAACCTCGAAGCCGCCCGACAGATCCGCGTCGTCGATCAGTGCACACAGCTGGTCGAGCGCCACCCGTAGCGCCGCGCTCATGACCGGCCACGGCTCGGGTGGAGGGGTCGTTCGGACCGTATCGACCCGCGACCATCCTGCATCGACGTGCAAGCGAACCTGCCCGTCTTTGGTTCGCAGCCGGAGGTCCTCCAGCAGCACTTCGGCCAGGGTCTTTCGTTCGTCGAGGGGGCGCCCGGATTCTTCCGGAGGTGGATTGGCCTCCACGTAGCCCCGGAGCCGGCGGATTCGGCCCTCCAAGTACAGATCCGCATCCGACGCCTGCTCCGCCCGGCGCACGAGGACGATCTGCGCGAAGACCCGGCGCCGAGCCAGGTGGCGGGCGAGAACCTCGGTCACCCGATCCACAGGACGGCCCCGCAGATCGTCCATGACCGTGCCGCGATACTCCGTGCGCCGATAAACGAAGCGACCGTCGGCGCTCGGCCGCTCATCGGGCGACCGTGCGTCGACGAGAGGCAATACCGCCACCCGCAGCGGATGCCGAGGCACGGACCGAGGTTCGACCGCCTCCAGATCGTACGGCAGCTCCACCGACGCACAGCCGGTGCCGAATCCTATCGTGACCCCAACGGTGAAAACGGCGACCCCAGGTCCTCGCCGCGCAGACCGAAGCTGCTGGACGACCGCCAGGACCAGCGCGATCCAGCCCACCACGGGGCCCCACCGCATGAACGTCGTCGAGCCGGTATGGGTCAGGCGAGGCACATCCGTGACCAAAGTGGCCGGCGTCCAAGCGTCGGTTCGCTTCACGATCCGTCCCACGGGGTCGACGATGGCGCTAATACCGGATCCGAGGAAGTAACATCCCCCGGCGATGGTGAGTCCGATCGCCGCCCACCGCGACCGCGAACACCCAGGCCGCTAATGGACGGTCACCACGTCGCCGGGCTTAAGAACGACGTCGTCGGCCGGCCGGTCTCCGCGCCTCAGCGCCCCGAGGTCCACCACCCGTCGCAGGACCCGGTCGGTCCCCTGTCGCAGGACAACCGCACAGCCGGCGGCGTCGGGCGCCACCCCACCCGCCCGCGCGAGCGCGACGAGCAGACTTCGGGTTCGGGTCACCGGATAGGCATCCGGCCGGCGAACGGCACCGAGCACGTAGATCTCGACCGGGGTCCACTGCTCGACGCTGACGGTCACCAGAGGGTCTGGCAGGTAAACCTTGAGCGCATCGACCAGCTGGCCCTGCAGCTCGGGAACCGTGGCCCCCGCCGCCTGGACGTCGCCCAGGTTGGGCACGCTGAGCTTTCCGTCGGGCCGGACGCGGATCGTCCGCGACAGCGCTTCGTTCTGCCACACGTCGATCTTGAGCACGTCTCCCGCCTGTAATCGGTAGGGCGTCGGGGCCGGAACATCGAACCCGGACAGGTCGCCGGGTTCCGCGACCGGACATGTCGTCGCGCAAGCGGTCGCCAGGGGACTCATCAGCAGCATCGCGGCCCAACGCATGCGGCTGGAGTACCGGTGGACCAGGTCGCGGGCAAGTCGCCGCGGTCTTCGGCGGCGGGGTCCGCGGAGGGCGCCGAGCCGGCCCTCAAGCCCCGGGGCGGGTATCGAGATACGCCAGCAGGCCGAACGCGACGGTCACCACCGCCGCCGCCCACGGCGAACCCGACCACTCGCGAACCGCGGGGTAGGCGGGGCCGAGCACGAAGCGCAGAACGCCGAAGACCGCCGCCCCCCCTACCCCGGCCAGCCCTGCGTTAACCACGATTCGCGCGCGCACGGCGGACAGAGGAGGCTCGGAATCGGCGCTCGACCACCGAGTGACGCCGATGGCCGCGGTGATGGTCGCTGCGCCCAATGCGGAGGCCCAGGCGGGCCGACCGGCCAGCGCGAGGCCGAAGGCGAGACCGGCCGCGGCTCCCATTCCGATTCGACCCAGGGTTCTTCGCATGACTGTGTCCTCGGTCGCGGAAAGACAGACGGTGTTGCCCCGACGGCGACCGTTTGTTACCCGCGGGCGGAGCGTGGGCATACCATACAGCTGCGGGGCGCTCTTGTGCGCCCTCTTGAGCGCCCCCGGTGGATCGGAGCCGCCCACCTCCGAAGCCACGGCGCAGCCCACGGAAACCGCAACCACGGGGCCCCTGTCCCTCGACGCCCTTATCGCCGAAGCCCTCGCTCACAATCTCCAGGTCAAAGTCACCGAGGCCCAGATCGGAGAGGCCCGTGGGCTGCTCACGCTGGCCGAGGCCCAGGCTTATCCGCGAGCCACCCTCACGACGCTGTTCGGTGGCCCAACCCCGGAGGCGAGAACGCGCGAGCTGAACAACATCGATTCGGTGACCGACTCCTCGCTGGAGGGCGATTTCGATTTTGGTTCCCTCGGGGTCTCGCTCCGCATCAACGGGCAACTGGCCCAGCCCCTATATACGTTCGGCAAGATCGACAAGGGCAAGGAGGCGGCCGGACACCTCGTTCGCGCCGCGCGCCATCAGAAGACCGTCGCCCAAGCGGAGCTGGTGGTGAACGTCAACCGCGCCTTTTGGGCCTACCAGCTGACCCAGGCGTTCCTCGATTCTCTGGACGAAGGAAAAACCACCCTCGCGGAGGTCTTGGAACGTATCGAGGCGCTGCTGGAAGCGGACTCCACCCAGGTCACCGAGAACGACCGCCTCCGCCTGAAGTATGCGCTGACCACCCTCTCTGTCCGCGAGACGGAGGCCAAACAGGCCGCGGAGACCGCGCTGCGGGCCATGCGACTGCTCCTCGGATGGCCGCAGACGAGACCGCTGACCGTCCAGCGTCGAGATCTCGACGACCTGCCGGAAGACATTCCCAACCTTCAGCTGGGCCTGATGGCCGCGACCGCTCAGCGCCCCGACCTGCGCGCGCTGCAGTCGGTCGTCAAGGCCGCCGACGCCTTCGTGGAGTTCCGCCGCGCCGGCTTCTACCCCTCGCTGTTCATCGGTGGCTTCCTCGACTACGCGTACACCTCCAACGCCACCAATCAGACGAACCCGTTCATCTACGACCCGTTCAACTTCCTGACCATCGCGGCCGGGCTCGGGCTTCAGGTCGAGCTCGACATCTTCACCAAGCTCGCGCTGCTCGAGCAGGCCGAAGCCCAGGCTCGGGTGCGCACCAATCAAGCCGCGTTGGCGCTGCAGGCCATTCAGCTCGAAGTCCACACCAAACACCTGGAGATCACCGGTGGGTACCAGCGAATCGAAGCGCTGGAGACCGCCAACCGCACGGCGCGGGGATGGCTCACCGCGAGCGTGCTCGCGTACGACATCGGAACAGGACGAGCCGACGAGCTGATCGATGCTTTCTTGGCCTTCGCCGCCGCGGAGGCCGAGCTGCAGACCACCCGCTTCAATACCCTGCTCAACCTCGTCGATTTTGCCCGCGCCACCGGCCGCCTCATGCAGGCACACCGAGGAAAGTCGCCGTGAACCAACGCACAGTCGGAATCAACCGCCCCCCTCAAACGTCCGACTGCCCGAGAGCTGACATGCTGAGACCCCATGGAATCCCTCGTTCATGGGCGCTCGCCCTCGCCATGATCGGCGTGGGCGCGACGCTCGCCGGCCCCCTCGCGAGCCGCCCCGCCGCCGCCGCGACGGCGAAGCTGCCTCCATCGCCGAAACCCTGGCTGAAAGCCAAGGTTGAACAGGCCCGCCAGATGTCCGTCCGTCAGGTCGAGCCCGGTTCGCCGGAGGCGAAGCAACTGCGCGAAGACTTCAAAGCGCTGATCGACGACATGATGGACTGGGACACCATGACCCGCCGGTCGCTCGGCCGCTCCTGGAAAGACCTGAGCGCCAAAGATCAGAAGGCCTTCGGTGCGCTGCTGCGCAAGCTGATCGAATCGTCTTACCAGTCGAAGATGCGAATGGCAGCGAAGACCGAGGTCGATCGGCCCAAGAAGGTCTCCATCAAGTGGGGCGACCCGAGCATCAAGCCCAAGCGGGCGACGATCGAAGCGAAGGTGAAGGCCGACAAGACCAAGACCTTCCTGGGCTTCAAGCTGAGCTGGGACGGAAAACGGTGGCGCGTGTACGACGTCAGCGTCGACGACGTCAGCACCGTCCGAACCTATCGCAGCCAGTTCCGCAAGCTCATCGAAGACAAAGGTTTTCCGGAGCTGATGAAGCGCATGCAAGCCAAGTTGTCCGACATCGAGGCCGGCCGCGCGGAGATCGGCAACTAGGGCCGGTCGCTGACGTCGTCATCGCGCCGCTTCAGCGCTCGACTTTGAACGTTGGACGGTCGACCGCCTCGAACCACCACGCCGCCGTACGTCAGCGGCAGCTCACCATGGCTCGTTTGCGTGCTCTTTGATGGGCGTCGGACTCGGAACGGGTCATGCGCGTGATCTGCTTCCAGCGCTTACAGACGTCTCTGTCGCCCCGCTTGCTGGCGAACTCCGCGTCTTGGGCCAGCTTTTCCGCCGCCTCCTCGAGGCGCTGAAGACCGGCCAGGATCTTCGGGTTGGTGGCGTCGAGCTTGTAGCCCGACTCCCAGCGTTGAAAAGCGTCCTCGAATCGCCCCTGATCGAACAGGGCCCGGCCTCGGTCGGCAAACGCCTCGGACAGGCTGACCTCGAGCTCCCGAATGACGAAGGATTTCGTTCCTCGGGGAAGGATCCGGCGCTCGTAGCGATCGAGATCGATCAGCATCGCCCACGCCTGGTCCGGATCGTTGCTGACCTCGGTCTTCGCCCGCTGGTACCGCTTGCGAACCTCCGCGATCGCCGCCGCCATGGCGCGGGCGGAAACCGCCTGCGAGCCTTTGTTCCGTGCCGCTAAGCGCCGGGCCAACTTCGACGCTTCCCCCAGCGCACCCCTAGCGTACGTCTGGGCGATGGTCACCAGGCGCTTATCGCCAGCAAACTGCCGGCGCAGCGCCTCGTCGTCAGCCACCCGTCGACGCCGACGTTTCGACGGCGGCCGGTATTCGGAAAACGCCATCTTGCGGCCGCGCATTCGCCGCTCCAGGCCTCGCAATCCCTCCAGCGCCACCACGGACTGGGGATCCAGGTTCAACACGTACTTGTATCGGCGATGAGCGCGCTTCCACGTCCGGCGCCGTCGCGCTTCTCGGCCAGCCAAGGTCAGCTCCTGGGCGATCGCCTGCTCTTTGAGCGTCGCCGCGCGGGCCTTCACCGCCGCCGCCCGCGGACCGTCGGTCGGCGCTTCGGCGAGCGCCCTCAGCGCCTGAGCGTTGTCCCCGCGCGCCACGTATCGATCCGCCGCGGCCATGGCCGCCTCCGCCGCCTCGATCTTCTCCACTCGTACCAGCCGGGCTTTCGCTTCCGGGTTGATCGGATCCCGCTGCAACAGCGCATCCAGCTGGGCTCGAACGCAGATGTAGTCTTCCCCCGTTTCGCAGGCCTGCGCTTCTTCGAGGGTTCGAGCGACGAAGCCGTCGAGATCGAAGTCCGTGTCGACGGTCGGCAGATCGATCGGAAGCCCGTCGGGACCGCGCGGGCTGTAAGGCGCGGTCGCGGTTCGCGTCAGCGAAGCGGCTGATCCGCTACTTGGCGCTTCGGTCGGCGACGGGGCCGGGCCGGTCTTCGCGACCGGTGGACCCGCATCGGTCGAATCGACCGGCGGCGCTGCACTGCCGCCCTCGACGCCCGACGGGCGGGGCTCGGCGATCTTCGAGGGACCAGCATCGGACGCGAGCGGGACCAAGGCCTCCGCCGCGCCGCTCGGGGTCTGGAGCGCGGCCGTTTCGGGGGGCCCCGACGGCCGGCGCCCCTGCAGGGCGAACGCTCCGCCGAGCACCAGGATGGCCAGCAACAACCCGGCCAGCCCCATCGTGAGCCACCGCCGGTCCCGGCCCGTCCGCTTGACGCGGGCTCGGCTCAACAGCGGCGCCGGTTCCTGCAGCGCCAGCTCAGACGGCAGCTTGACCCGGAACGCAACATTGCCGACCCGCAGCACATCGGCATCCGCCAGCTCTGCAGCCTCGACCTGAAGGTCGTTGACGAACACCCCGTTCGAAGACCCCAAGTCGCTCACCCGAAGGCCCTTGGAGCCGAACAGGATTCGCGCGTGCTGCCGGGAGACCGAACCGTCGAGGATCGGCACTTCGCACTCCTCGAGGCGACCGATGGTGTTGTCTCCCCGCTTCAAGACGAACTCTCGCCCTTCGACCGGGCGATCCACACCGACGAGCCGAGGCAACACATCGTCGAGGGGACGCGGGGCGCCCGAAGGCACGCGCGGCACGACGGGAACCGTTCCCGCCGACGAAACCTCATCTTCGGGGCTGGGGTATGCCGGGCCTTCGTGGGCCGCCTCGTCCGGGGGTGGGTCGACGGGGACGGGGTCGAGCGGCTTCAAGACCATCTTGAAGCTTCCGATGCGGATCTCGTCTTGGGGCCCAATGCGAGCGCGCTTGTCGATCTTCCGGTCGTTGACCCGGACCCCGTTGGCGCTTCCGAGGTCTTCCACCCACGGCTCGCCATCGATGATCTTAAACGCGGCGTGGCGCCGGGAGACCTTGCGGTCGTCGACCCGAACATCCGCGCTCTCATCGCGGCCGATGACCAGCGTCTCGGCACCCACCTCGACCTCGCGGACGTCGCCGTTGGGCGCGCGCACCACGAGGATGAGCTGACCTGAGCTACGGGCGGTCACGTCGATCCCCCGTCAGCGCTGCACGGATCAGACCTTAAAGATGTCCATGTCGACCTGGGCTTCGCCGCGGTCGACCAGGTTCTGAAGGAATTTGGGGGTGTAGCCGGTGGCATGGAAGGTCCCGGTGACGATGAGGTTCTCGTCGACCCCCTCGGCCTTGAAGGTGAAGATGTCTTCGAGCCGAATCTCGCCGTCCTCGATCAGGACTTCGCTGACAACGGTGATGCGACGGCTATTGTCGAGGAACCGTGCCTCGTGAAGCACGACAGGGATCGATCGCACCACCAGCGCGCGGGCGGCGTCGATCGACAGGCCCTCGTCTTCACTCACCGCCGCCGCCATCTTTTCGATCACTTCGGCCGGGCTCGACGCGGGATACACGAGCACCGAGCCCTGCAGGGGCCCCTCGATGGTGCGCAGAGCAGCGGTGAGGTCCAGACCGCTCACGTCGCCGAGAACCGCGCGATCCGCCTGCAACGAGACGGCGTGGGCCAGCAGGGACGATAGCGGGATCCCGCCCTGAGGCTCCAGGGTCACCAGATTCCTCGGCGGCAAGACGTGAAGCTCGACCCCTCGCTCGATGGTCACGACCCGGTCGTCGGTCGGCATCTGGGCCAGCAGCGCGTTGAGTGTCGCGGTCGCGTTCACCCCCGGACCCACCGACAGCAGCAGATTGGTCCGACACCGCACACAGTGGTCGAGAAACGTCATCATCTCCGGTGAGATGGTGTTGTACTCGAGCAGCTTATCGAGGGTGAAAAAGTCACGGGTCGTCTTGCGCAGGGACACCGTGGGGCCCCGGAACGACAGCGGAGGCAGCGCCGCGACCACCCGGGTCCCGTCGCGCAAACGGCCATCGATGAGCCCTTGGTCGGGCTCGGCACCGGCGAGAACGGCCAAGGTCTGAATCAGCTGCACCACCTGGGCTTCGGACGCCAGCCGGCGATCGACGGGCTCGAGGCGTCCGTCTCGGTCGGCCAACACCTGGCGGTCGTGGTTGATGGCGATCTCCACCACCTGTTGGTCTTCCAGCAGGTCGAGGAGCGGCTCGATGCCCGTCGCCCGGGCCGCCACTTCCTCGGCCAGGATCTGGAGATCTTCGGCCTGCGACAGCAGACCGGCAGCGACCATGCGATCCGCCGCCGACCGGGCCTCGTTCACGGCATGCGTCTCGAGCCCCGGAAGCTCGGCCAACATTCGCCCCCGCAACGAGAGGGACTCCGCGACCTCGAGGTGGAGATCGTTGAGCGCGTCGGCTCGCGGAAGAAGCTCGCTCGCCCCCGCGACGACGGCCGGGACGGGAGCGGCCGGAACCACCGCCGGCGCCGGCGCGAGCTCCACGGGCGCACCTTCGTCGGCGTCGTTCGGGCGGAGGGTCGGCACCCCGAGCGGTGGCTCCGCTGGCGCGAGGTCGGCGGGCGCATCAGGGATCAGTACCCCGGCCGCCGGCTCCCCGTCGGCTTCGGCCTTCGCGCGAGCGGGGATCGGTCGTACGCGCGACGCGCCTGACCGCGCCGGCGCCATTTGGGCTCGAGGGAGACCGGACGGCTTGGGCTCCGGCTCCGGCTCGATGATCGCCTCGAGTTCATGGTCTCGCGGATTCTCTTCCGGCTCCGGCTCGAGGGGTGCGGGCTTCGACAGCCGAGGCAGACCCGACTGAGGCTCGGCCGGCGGCGCGTCGAACTCCTGATCAAAGTTGTCGTCGATCAACGCCGGCGCCGCGGGCTCCGGGTCGGCGGCCGGGGCCGCATCGTCGAGGCCCATCGGCGCATCGCCGCCGAACAGGTCGATCTCGTCGTTCTTGACCGGCGATCGCGCTCGCAAGCTAACTTCCCGGGCTTCGGCCGACGCGCCGTTCTGCCCGGCTAACTGCAGCGTGAAGTCGCCGATGTAGATCTTGTCGCTGGACTTAACGACCTGCGGCGCGGTGATCTTCTTGCCGTTGACGTAGGTTCCGTTCGTCGACTTCAGATCGACGATGATGAACTTTCCGTCTTTGAGCACGATGCGTGAGTGACGCTTGGAGATGTTCCCCTTGGGCAAAATGATGTCGTTGCCCTGAACGCGCCCGATCGTGATCTCGGCTTTGTCGAAGCTCTCCTGGCGCCCCTGACCACCCTTTTCGTTGATTGTGACCTGGAACATGGCGACTCGGCGGGAGCATAACAAACCCTCTGCCGGCCACAAGTTGTCAGGAGACCTTCTGTCTCGGGGTGGGGGTCAAGCGCGTCCTGGCCGGTCTTCGTGAGCGGAGGAGGCGGACCGCGTCAGCGGGTAACGGCCTGACCGATGAGATCGTTCAACGGCTGGACCTGGGCCAGGGCCCGGGTTCCCGGAACGCTGATGAGCCACGAACCGAGCATCGGCGCGAACGTAACGTCTTCGGGCAAGGCCAGCGGCGTGCTTGAGCCGCCGAAGCTGTCCGCGAGCTGAGTCCCGATGACCGGCGCCGCGTTGAAGAAGATTTCCACCCCTGGACGAACCAGCCGCGGATCCTCCGTCTCGCAGGTCACACCCGCCGGACACTGACACCGATTCAGGCAAGTGCGAATCTCGTCGCTGAACTCTTCCTGAGGGGCCTCGGCGAAACACTCCAGGTCGCCGGGGCATTGGTTGCCGAGAAGGCTGCACACCCGACCGTCGACCCGAGTCTCGAAGCCTTCCTCGACGGTGGGCGCCGCGCCCCGCAGCGTGAACTCGAACGGCAGCGGCTCGCCCGAGCGCGCCTCGCCCTCGAACCGAACGACGAAGTCGGTGACCGTCGCCGTCGCGGTGCCGCCCATGCGGGTCACCTGCTTGCGCTGGAGCACCTCCGCCAACCGAGACCCCGCGTACAGGGCGAAGACCGCATCGTCGCCGGCTGGATACACCTCCAGCCACTGAATGGTCTGATCGTCGCATCCGGCGAGCGTTGGCCCATCATCGTCGAACTCGAACTCGAGCCGCTCGTCGTCGAAGTCGACCACGGTGCCCTCGAAGTTACACCCGGGCGTCGTAGACGTGGTCGCGTACAGGACCCGATCTCCGACCCGGATCTCGGCGTCGGTGGTGTCGATGTCGGTGACCGGGACGCGAACGGGGTGTGACTCGCCGGTGAGGTCGACGGTGATGGTCCCGGTCTCGGTAGTGAACACCGCGCCCCGGTGGGTGGCCCGGTAGACGCCGGTGCGCGTGGTCACGCCGAGGGTCACCTCATCGTTGCAGGCCACGATGGTGCTCGCGTTTGCGACGCAGGCGGGCACCGGCCCGTCGGGGTCGGTGATCACCGTCTCCCCGCTCAGGATGACCTCCGTCTCCTGGCCCTCCGCCAGGTCGTCTTCCGACTCCAGCACCCCCAGGTTGCGGGCGTCGCAGCCAACGATCTGCAAGCGGGTGAAGCCATCGGGCTGATCCGTCTCCAGGCGCTGAATGCTCTGGATTCGGTCGTCACGGAGAATCGCCAGGCGAGGCGGAGAGCCGACGACGAACAAGACCGTGGCGTCGGCCGAGGTCACCATGACCACCGGCGCCCGATTGTCGCCGAAGAAGTCTTCCGTGCCGATCGCCGATAGCGTGCCTTCGTCGCCGACGAGCTGCTGCAGGAGCGCGAGCCGCCCCAGAGTCGCGGCCACGATGGGGCTGTCGGGAAAGTCGAGCTGACCGAGCCGCTCCGGATTACCCGGATCCGCCTCCACCTCGAACGGTGACACCAGCCGCTCGGTGCCTCGCGTCAGGCGGCCGCCCTGGTCGACCAGGTGCACCAGCCGCGGCACGTCGAGTCGAACCGCAAACCCGCCCAGCTGCTCGCCGTTCACCACACCGCTCGTGGGGCCGCCCACGTCGATACGCCGCACCGCGCCGAGATCGAGGAGCTGACCCGCGGTGATCGTGGCGGTGGAGGCCGGTCCCACGACCGGCCGCACGGCGTATGGCACCTCGAAGATGTCGTTGCCGGCCGAGTTGCTGATCACCACCCGGTCGTCGAACAGGGCCATGCCCGTGGGGTGCGCCGGCGCGGGGAGGGAAACGGTTTCAAAGGTGGGATCGGAGCCGTCTCGAGGAATCGCGATGAACACCAGCCGCGCGTCGGTGCCGAGGATCGGATCCTGAAGCAGCGCGATGAGGTCGACCCCTTGCTCGCTGACCAGGGTCCCCTCTTCGACCTCACAGAGCACCTGCGCACCGGAGAGGTCTACGTCTCCGGCCGCGAGGATCGTGACGTCATCGCAGCCGACGAAACCCACCGCTTCCAGATCGATCGAGGTGTACGCGCCGGCGGTGGCGGGATGAGCGCCGAGGTCGAGCGAACCGAGGTCGAAGCCGACGTAGTCCTGCGCTCGGGCAGGAAAGGGGCGAGGAAGGGTGTCGATGATGCTGATGGACGCCGACCCGCCGTTCGCGCCCCCCAGATTCGACAGGACGAAGCTGCGCGTCCCGCCGACCGCCTCCCGCTCGATGACCACCGTCTCCACGTCGGCGACGCCGTCGGCGTTTTCGTACAGAACCACGGTGGAGGTCTCCACGCCGGGCACGGTGGAGGTCCCGACGACGATCGTCTCGGGGACCGAACAGGCTTGCGCGATGCGGTAGGTGTCCTTGCTGACCGCGACCCGCGACGGAAACCCCGGCGTCGACAGCACGAGAGGGAAGAACACCGTCGGACCAGGCACGATCGAAAACCTCGTCGTGGGCAGCTCGGTCGCGGTGGAGGTCACCGCGGCGACGTCCACCGCCTGCTCGAACTGTTGTACCCGCACCCCCTCCGCCTCTGCGTCGGCGACGAGAAGGGTTCCTTGCCTCACCCCCCGAAAGGCCTCCTGAAAAGAGGCCCGGGTCACGACGTTGGCTTCCACGATGTCCATGACCTCGCTGGACTGCTCCGCGCGCAGCTCCTCGAGCCTCGAGGTCTCGACGAGAAGGGCCGGGCAGGCCACGAGCGTCGGCCGCTCGATGAACGCCAGGCCCGTGGGGCGGCGGAAGTCGGACTGCGGCGCGATGTCGTCTTCTTCGCACCCCAGCATCGCCGCGAAGATCGCGACGGCAACGAATCGACAGGATAAACGTCTCACGGGCCCTCCGACTCGCCCTGGGGGTCGAGGTCGCGCCCGAGGCGGGCAATGACGCGGTGTCGGCGAGGGTCGGTATCCGTCACGTCGATGACCCCGATCGTGCTGTTGGTAAAGTTGGACACGAAAGCTAACCTGCGGTCGCCATCCTGGACGAAGACGGTCTCCGCCGGCTGATCGAGCAGTCTCACCTGGCGGACATCACCGTCGAAGTCACGAAGGCCCCGTCCTTCGATCCTCGCCGTGACCACCGGTTGATCGGTGATCACATTGAGAACGTAGATCTGGTCGGTGCGCATGTCGCCGACGTAGAGCAATCGCGCCCCGTCCGGCCGCTCGTCGAGGCTGGGTCGACCGAGCTCCTCGCCCACCTCGACCGCGGAGATGAGGCGAACGGGGTCCGTGGTGACGTCGACGACGACCACCGCAGAGTTGAAGGTATCGCGCGCGTCGGGGAACCGCACCGTAGCGTAGGCGCGAGTGCCGTCGCCCGACGACACCAGACCTCGCCCTTGAAACGCCGACAGCTCCGCGTCGAGGCGAACCTCCTGGGTGGGCACGATGTCGATGTTCTCCGCTTCCGGGTCTGGGCAGTCGCCGGGCTCGAGCTCGGTGGTGATGCGGTGGCGAACCAGGGCCAGGGTCGGCGAAGCCGAGTTGAACGACAACGACAGCATCTCGGCCGCGCTGGCGGTGTCGACGGGGGTGGGGATGAGCGGAACGATGCCGCCGATTCCTCGCACCGTCACCAGCGGAAGGTCGTTGACGTTGCAATTCTCGTCAGCGCTGACCGGCTGCAGGGCGCCCGTCAGCCGCTGCTCCAGGTAATCGGAGGTCATGAAGCTCATCGTGCCCTGCGGGACGCCACCGAAGAAAAGAGCACTCAGGCTTCCCACTGCGATCACCTGCTGCCGGTCCTTCTGCTCCACGGTGGTCGTCGACGACGTCACGAGCTCGGCCACGGTGACCCGGTAGGCGTCTCGGGCCAGCAGCCCGACCCGGTGGGAGTCCGTGCAGTCGAAGCCCGTTTCGCGAGGCGAGCCTTCGAGCTCGCAGCTCAGCGAGCCGTCGGGCGCGACCCGGACCACCGCCAGCTCGTTGTTGAAGCGGCTCGGGCTCAAGACATGAGGCGACGGCGCGTCACCCACCGTCGTCAGGTTGACCACCGCGAGCTCTCCGGAAAACGAGTCGACCCGAACGCTGTCGATGATGGCGTCTCCGAAGTCATTCCGGAAGAACACGTCGGTGCTCGCCGGCGGCACCAGGTCGGCCAGCGCGGTCACCGAGAATGAGAACAACCGACCCGCGTTGAACCTGCGATCGAAGTTGGAGCTGCCGACGATCAAGACCTGTCGATCCCCGGTATCGACCAACGTCATTCCGATCGGGTAGTGGAGCTGAGCCTCGGGAGGAATGGTGCCTGGAAGGTCCTGGGCACAGCCCGCCGCGGCGACCGCGGCCAGGAGGCAAAGACTGAAGCAGGAGGGGGTAGGGCCCGCTTTCCTGGAGAAATTGGGCCCTGAGCGAACAGGTTGGCCTGCGGAGGATCTCAGTCCTCTTCGCGCAGGCTCGCCTGCGCGGCCGCAAGGCGGGCGACCGGCACGCGGAACGGCGAACACGACACGTAGTCCAACCCTACCCGATGGCAGAAATCTACTGAATTCGGCTCCCCGCCGTGCTCACCGCAGATGCCGACCTTCAAGCGGGGTTTGACGCTGCGACCGCGCTCACGAGCCCAGTTAACCAAGAATCCGACGCCTTTGATGTCGATGGTCTCGAACGGCTCGGACGGCAAAATGCCGGTTTCGACGTAGTCCGACAGGAACGAGCCCGCATCGTCCCGGGAGATGCCGAAGGTCATCTGGGTCAGATCGTTGGTTCCGAACGAGAAGAAGTCGGCGTGGGCCGCGATCTCGTCGGCGGTCAACGCGGCTCGGGGGATCTCGATCATTGTGCCGATCTGGAACTCCACGCGCTTCTGCTGCTCCTCGAACACCCGCTCCGCGGTGCGCTCGATGAGCTCACGGGCCTTGGCCAGCTCCTCCCAGGTCGAGACGAGAGGCACCATGATCTCGGGCAGGACGTGAACGCCAGCCTGCTGCACGATCACCGCCGCTTCCAAAATGGCGCGGGTCTGCATCTCGTAGATCTCGGGGTGCTTGATGCCGAGACGACAGCCGCGCAGACCGAGCATGGGGTTGAACTCGTGGAGCTGGGCCGCCTTCGCCTTGAGCGCATCCGGGTCTCGAGACAGGACGGCGGCGAGCGCCTCCATCTCGGAGTCCCCGTGGGGGAGGAACTCGTGCAGCGGCGGATCGAGCAGCCGGATGGTCACCGGCAGGCCGTCCATGGCCTTAAAAATGCCTTCGAAGTCCGAGCGCTGCATCGGGGCCAGCTTGCTCAGCGCTGCGCGCCGCCCGACCTCGCTTTCCGCCATGATCATCTCACGCATCGCGGTGATGCGAGACGCCTCGAAGAACATGTGCTCCGTACGGCACAGGCCGATCCCTTCCGCACCGAACTTGCGGGCGGTGGCCGCGTCGTTCGGGGTGTCGGCGTTGGTCCGGACCTTCAGCCGACGAACCTCGTCGACCCAACCCATCAGCTCGTCGAACTGGACCGAGCCGCCGGCTTGCACCGTCGCCACCTCGCCCATCATGACCTCGCCGCTAGCGCCGTCGATGGTGATCGTTTCGTCGGCTTTGATGATCTGGCCGCGGGATTCGGCCTGCTGAAGCTCGTAGTTGACCGTCAGCTCGGCGCAGCCCACGACGCACGGCTTGCCCATCCCGCGCGCGACGACCGCCGCGTGGGAGGTCATACCGCCCCTGGAGGTCAGAACCCCGGAGCTGTGATGCATGCCCGCGACGTCTTCCGGAGACGTTTCGACCCGCAGCAGAATGACCGATTCTCCGCGAGCGCCGCGCTCTGCCGCCTCCTCGGAGGAGAACACCACCTTGCCCGTCGCCGCGCCCGGTGAGGCCGGCAACCCTTTGGCGACCACCTGCCGGGTGGCCTTCGGGTCGAGCATGGGGTGAAGGAGCTGGTCGACGTGAGCGGGCGTCACGCGACGGATCGCTTCTTTCTTGTCGATCAGGCCCTCATGGACGAAGTCGACGGCGATCCGGACCGCCGCCGCCGCGGTGCGCTTGCCGTTTCGGGTTTGCAGAAGGAAGAGCTTGTCCTTCTGGATGGTGAACTCGAGGTCCTGCATGTCTTTGTAGTGGGTCTCGAGGCGGTGCCGGATCTCGTCCAGCTCGCGGTAAAGACCGGGCAGGCGCTGCTCGAGGGTCACGCTGGGATCCGTGCTGTCACCGCCGCTGTCGTTGATCGGCAGCGGGGTGCGGATGCCCGCGACGACGTCCTCGCCCTGGGCGTTCATGAGGTACTCGCCGTAGAACCGCTTCGTGCCGTCACTCGGATCCCGAGTGAACGCGACCCCCGTCCCGCAATCGGGGCCCATGTTGCCGAAGACCATGGCCTGGATGTTCACGGCGGTGCCGAGGTCGCCGGGGATGTTGTTGATGCGACGATACGTGTCGGCGCGGTCGTTGAACCAAGACTTGAAGACCGCCGACGTCGCCCCCAGCAGCTGCACCTTGGGGTCTTGAGGGAACGGCGTCTTCGTGGCCTGCTCGACGATCGCCTTGTATTCGTCGACCAGCTCCTTGAGGGCGTCGGGCCCGAGTTCGTGGTCATGCTCCACCCCGTGAGCTCGCCGCTTGGCCGCGATCGCCTCATCAAAGGGATCGTGATCGTGGCTGTCAGCGCCCACGCCGAGCACGACGTCGCCGTACATGGCGATCAGCCGGCGATAGCTATCGTAGGCGAACCTCGGATCGGCGCGCTCTGCGAGCCCCTGAACCGCCTTATCATTCAGACCGAGGTTGAGGATCGTATCCATCATTCCCGGCATCGAGAACGCCGACCCCGACCGAACGGATACGAGGAGCGGATTGTTGTTGTCGCCGAACTTGGCGTCCATCAGCTTTTCGAGCCGCGCCATGGCGGCCAACATCTCGTCGCTGAGGCCGGGCGGAAGCTTCTCCCCGGCTCGATAGAATTCGTTGCAGACCTCGGTGGTGACCGTAAACCCGGGCGGTACGGGGAGTCCCATCCGCGTCATCTCCGCCAGGTTGGCGCCCTTGCCACCGAGCAACTTTCGGTCACTCGCGCTGCCGTCGGCCTCGCCGGCTCCGAAAAAGTACACGCGCTTCTCGCTCACGGTTTCTCCTTTGGTGAAATGCACCTGGTATACAGGTGTCACAACGCACATCGTGCGTTTTCTCAACCTGGACCGTTCCGCCGGTATCACGGGGCTGACATCTCGTCAACGCGAGTAATATCAAGCACTTGCAGCCCCCGAGTCTCGGCCCAGGATACGCCGTATGCGAGGTCGCCCGAAGTCCCTAACTTGCCGAAAGGAGGCCGGTGGTTAGGATTTACGGGCACTATGAAGAACCCTGGAATCGCCGCCGTTCTGTCGTTCATCGTTCCCGGCATCGGCCAGATCTACAACGGTGACTTTCTGTGGGCAGTGTTCTGGTTGATCATTACGCCTGGCTTCTACCTGGGAACAGGAGGACTGCTAGGTCTCGTCTGCCACTTCAGTTCAGCGTACGTCGCTTACCGAAGCTCGGTACGCCACAACCTGATCGCAGGATATCCCGCACTTCCGAGCGATCTGGACGAATAGAGCCTTTGCGGCGGTTGTGAGGCGCGGCCGAGATCGGGCCCGTCAGCGGGCTTCACCGACTAGATGAGCCACTCCGTGGCTCGTCGATTCACGCCCGCTCTTCCAGTGTACAGCCTTTGACGCTCCGCAGGCTCCGCTTGCGTACTCCGCGCCGGGTTCCGACCTGCGTCGGAACTTCCGCCGCCGAGTACTAG
>JANQQN010000139.1 GCA_028289325.1 Myxococcota bacterium
TCCCGCGGGAAGGGGCGGCGCCCCACGCTGTTCACGAAGCTCCTGCGTCAGCTTGAGCAGCTGAGGGAGGTCGGCGGCGGGGCTGGGGCTGCGCAGGGCGGCCAGGAACTCATCCTCCGCGACGTCGAAGTCGCCGCGGTCCATCGCTTCGAGCCCCGCCAGTCGGTGGGCCGCGGAAGCCGCACCGGGCCGCTCCGCACTCCTGGGCGATACATCCACCTTGTCGCTCGCGATTCCGTTGATGGCGAGATAAGTACCGGCGGCCACCGCATTGCCGGCGACCACCCCGACGAGAATCCCCAGCCAGATCCGAGCCGCCCGGGACCGACGACGACCCCTCGGATAAGCCGTGAAAGTTCCGTTGCCCTCCACTGCCGGGAGGATAGCCGGAATTGACTACCTTCGACAGAGCCCCTGTTGCTAAGCTCCCCGACCAAATGCGCCCTTCGGATTCAGAGCGGTTCGGTAAATATTGGCTGAGCCGCCGCATCGGGGAAGGCGGCATGGCGACGCTGTACCTCGGCACCGCCGAGGGCCCCGACGGTTTTTCCAAGCCGTGTGTGGTCAAGCGCATCCGACCCGTGCACTCCGACAAGGAGAGCTTCCGCCGCATGCTGGGCCAAGAGGCGCGGGTCGCGGCGCTCCTCAACCATCCGAATATCGTTCAGGTTTTCGACTTCGGAGAGGTCGAAGGAGAGAACTACCTAACGATGGAGTACGTCGAGGGCGCCTCCCTCAATCATCTGCTGCGGTTGGCCCGAGAAGAAGGCGTTCCGCTCGGGTGGGCGTCGGCCCTGACCGTGGGTATGGCGCTCGCCGACGCGCTCGACTACATCCACACCGGCGTCGAGCTCAACGGCGCACTGACCCCTCTCGTCCATCGAGACGTGTCGCCCAGCAACATCCTCGTCTCGGGGCGGGGCGCGATCAAGCTCACCGACTTCGGCATCGTAAAGATCTTGCATACGCCGGGGGTCACCGCCTCCGGGGTAGTGAAGGGCAAATACGGCTACATGTCGCCGGAGCAGGTCAAGGGCCAGGACCTCGACGGCCGCTCCGATATCTTCGCGCTGGGCGCGGTCCTGTGGGAGATGCTGGCCGGCCGACCGCTGTTCCGTCGCAACGACGTCGCGGCGACGATCGCGGCGGTGCTCGCGGGGGCCGTGCCTCCATTGGCCGAAGCCGCCCCCGCGGTGCCCAACGGCCTGCAGGAGGTGCTGGATCGCGCGCTCGCTAGCCGCCGTTCAGACCGGTACGAATCCGCCCGCCAGCTCCATGATGATCTCGCGGCCCTCGCCACCGCCGACGACGTTTCCGAAGCCCGGCGCGCGCTCGCGCTGCGAGCGAGCCTCATCGCTCAATCCGGCAACGAGAGCCTCAGCGACGTCGCGTACACCGGCTCCCATGTCTTGTACGGAACCCGGGAAGCGTTCATCGCCGACGACGCCGAAGGCGACACCCTGTCGATCTGGGTCGCGGTGGTGACGGCGACCGTGGTCGCCAGCGTCCTGCTGTGGATCATGCTCTTGCGCTGATCGCGCCCCGCGAACCGTCACTTGTTCTGCTCGTCGAGCCTGGTCATCACCGCCATCAGGATTCGCTGATGCTCGAAGCCGAACGAGAACGCTTCGTGGGCCGCCTCCGGCTCGAACCGCGCCCGACCGTCGGCCCACCCGAGCATGTGCATCACCCCCTGCTCGATCCGCGCTTGCGCCACCGCCTCGAGAACACCGGGGTCCACCAGCTTCGCTTCGAGCAGAGCACGGACCAACCGCGGCTCATCTTGTCGCTGAGCCGGCGACATGGCCGCGACCTGTTCCGGTCGCAGTAGGCCCCTCGACAGGAGCGTAGTGGCGAGGTCGCTGCAGCCGGGATAGATCGTTTCGGTCAATCTACCCTGCACGATTTGAACGATGCCGCTGCGGCCCTTCGAGGTGAGGTGGAGCTTGCCCGTGGCCCGCTGGATCCCCAGGAACTCCAGCAGCTCTTCGATGCGAAAGACCGACAGGTCACCGGAGAGGCTGCCTTCCCGGTCGGACTGCGTCTCCGCGCCGCCACTCATGAGCAACGCCCGAGTCAACTGCGCTCGCAACTCCGAGTCTTCGGGGCTCTCGGAGACGGCCTGGATCAACACGGGCGTGGCGTCGGCGTAACGACCGGCGTTGAGCAGAGCGGCCCCGAGCAGGGCGTGGATCCCTGGTCGAGTGGCGTCGACCTGCAGCGCTGCGCGATAGGCCTCAATCGCCTCGTCGAGCGCCCCTTGGCGCTGCAGCGCTTGCGCGAACAGCAGCCGCGCCGACACCTCTCTCGGCCGCGCCTGCACCGCTCGCTGCAGCTGCTCGCGGGCACGGTCGACGTCTTGTAGCTCCAGATATCGAGACCCGACCTGCTCGCGCTCCGCCCCGGTCAGATCGTATTGACTGATCCGCTCCAGCTCCCGAACCGCGAGGTCCGTGCGACCTCGGCGTTCGAGACACCTCGACAGCTGAACCATATGCTCGACGTGGCGAGGCGCGATCTGACGGATGAACCGCAGCAGGCGCTCCTCGATATCGTATCGGACCTGCTTGCCGGCCAGCCGAGCCGCGAACTCGACGTGTTCGAAAACCGGCGCGTCGGCGCGACGGATGGCCTCCAGGGCGTAGTTGAGGGCGGCGTCGGTCTGTCCTCGGGCCTGCTTGGCGCGGGCGATCAGATACGCGCGAACCGGCTCTTCGCCGAGACAGGTCGCGCGGTTCAGCAGGTCTTCCGCCTCTTCCGGCGAGCCGTGCTCGATCGCCGTTCGCGCGAACAACGTCGCGGCCTCCCGGTCTTCATTGTCGAGAATCGTGGCCGCGCGGAGCGCCTCGAGCGCTGACTCGCCGTCGCCGAGCCGAAGCAGGAGGGTCCCCAGCGACGACCAGTGCTGCGCGCTGGCCGGCTCGCATGCCCGAGCTCGCGCGACCATATGTTGGGCGGGCGCGACGGCGCCGAGGTCGAGGAGCGCCCCCCCCAGCTCGAGCCACACCCCGGCGTCGTTCGGGTTATCGACGGCGGCCTGGCTGAGATGGGCGAGCCGGTCCATCGGGGAGATTGGATCTATCGGAATCGCCCAAAGGGGGGAAGCGGTATCGTCAACATGAGGGCGCGGGCCGAACGGGGGGGGTTATTTCAGGTCTGAATCGCTGTTCGCCGCCGGCGGTTTTCGACCCGCGGTCCACCACTTCGGCGCCCGCTGAATGAAGGACAGGAGGGCGCGATACTTCGAGGTGTTGAGATTATCGACGTCCTCGATCGCACCGAGGCGACCCCGCCGACCGTACCGGCTGGCCAGCGCCGTGTGCACGATCAGCTGGCCCCCCTTGGCCCGCCAACCGTCGAGGAGCTGACCGTACAGCCCCTCGACCCGCTGGTGTCGGCTTGCGAGATCGGGCCGGTTTTCGGCGTGCGAGTCGCCAGTGACCCCCCCCATGGTCAACGACAGCCCGGCCGAATACGACGCGAGACCCACGCCGAATTGCTCGGCGATCTGCTGGGCGGCGGCGACCCGGGCCAATGCCGGGGGCAAGCTATCTTGCTCGAGCTGATCCAGCAGCCATGGGACGTCGTGGGCTTTGACCTTCGACTGCCAGGTCGGCGTCCGAATCTCTTCGCCGACCATCGTGTCGACCGCGAGCAGGTCTGCGTTGTCGGACCCACCGATGAGGGTCATGGCCGTGGTCAGCGACTCGGGGTCACGACTATCACCGGCGATCACCCGCACGAGGCGACGCCGGCCCCCGAAAACCGCCTCGAACGTTTTGAAAACGACCCGAGACCTCTCGACGTAGAAACGAACCGCGGCCGCTTTGGCCGCGCCCGCCGAGGTGAGCGCGCGGCCCCGCTCGGCCCCGAAGCGAAAGCCGGCGGTGCCGGGGGTCAGCATCCGGTCGCCGAACTCGAGATAGACCTTGAGCTCGGGCGCCAGGTTGACGGAGATCAGCTCCGCCAGCGACCGAACGTGGTCGTCGTCGGCGCGAATGGGAATGGGTATCCACAGGTCGGCACCCAGCTCGTTGGCGAGCTGGATCATGTACTCGTAGGCGACGCCGTTGTCGCTCGTCTGCCGCGCCGACTCGGTTTCGGTCCGCTCCTCCCACCGCACGGCGCGGCTGTCGTTGGGGCGGGTCCAGCCTACGAAACGAAGGGTGGAAAACACCCGCGCCGCCCGCAGAAACCGCGGATGAAACGGGCGCTCGGGCCCCAGATCCGCGAGCCCCTCCGGCAGCACACGAAGATTCCGCACCGGGTTCGACGGATTGGTCGCGCCGAGGATCAGATTGATGGTGGTGTCGGGGTCTGCGCTGAACTCGAGCCGACCCGGGCTGTCCTTGATCAGCCGAACGCGGCCTTCGAGCCGGATGACCCCCCGCCCATCATAGAGGACCGCGAAGCGGCCGCCGTTGAACGACGACATCTGCGCGCCGACCTGCTGACGAGGCTCCAGGCTCCGGACCCAGCCTTGCGCGTCGAGGGCGATCGGTCGACCGTCGTCCCATTGGGTCTCGCTGACCGATACCCAGGGGGTGGCCAGCTTGAACAGATCGACGAACACGCGATCCCGGGCCGTCGGCTTCACCGGCCCGAGGTTGGTCCCCATCGGCGAGGCGTCGTTGAACTTGGGGCGATTGGGATCCGGGGCGGGGACGGTTCGTTTGATCTGCTCGACCGTCCCCCGGGCCCCAACCTGGCTGCCGTCGGCGCCGATCCACGTCGGCGCATCCTGCTCGGCCGCCTCGGTGTCCCCGAGGGCACCGCGGGGAATGACGACCGGCGCCGAAGAGCACGCCGGCAGCGCCGACGACAAGGCGGCCCCGAGAAGGGCGACGGGGACGATCAGCGGAGTTCGAAACGCATCAATCACGTCTCGGCGGAGTCTAGATAACCGCCCCGTCGGCAACAAGCGTCAGGCGACCTCGAGCTCCTCGACGTCGAACGCCATCATGTCGGCCTTGCCGGCCTCGATGAGGGGCATGAGACCCTTGTACTTGGGAAGCACGCGGTTCATGAAGTAGCGGGCGGTCTTGACCTTGGTCCGATGGTACGCGCTCGTTTCGTTGATGCAGGCGTGCGCCTGACGCGCCCAAATGTACGCCATCGCGCAGTACGCGAAGACGTTGAGGTAGTTGGACGCGATCGCCGCCGCTTCCTCGGGGTCTTGCATGCCGCGCTCGGCCACGATCGCCGTCGCGGCGTGCAGCGCCTCACTCACCTCCTTGAGGGGGGCGATAAACTCTCCCATCGCCGGATCTCTCGCCGCCGAGGCCATGAACTCACCCATCCGCGCCGCGAATACGCGAACCGGACGGCCGCCGTTCATCGGAAGCTTGCGGCCGACCAGGTCCAGCGCCTGGATGTGATTCGTACCCTCGTAGATCATCGCGATGCGCTCGTCGCGCATGTACTGCTCGATCGACCAATCCGTCGTGTAGCCCGCGCCCCCGCACACCTGCATGGCCTCGGAGATGTTCTCGAAGCCCTGCTCGGTGAAGTACGACTTCACCACCGGGGTCAAAAGGGCGACCAGGTCTCCCGCTTCTTCCTTCACCTGGCCTTCGCCGTGATGCGCGAGGTCGATCAGGATCGCCATCCACGCTCCGAGCGCCCGCATGCCCTCGTTGGTCGACTTGACGTTGAGGAGCATCCGGCGAACGTCAGGATGGACGAGGATGTTGTCGGCGGCGGTCCCTTCTTCCCGCTTCGCGGGGTCGAGGGAGCGGCTCTGCCGGCGGTCCTTCGCAAACGCGAACGCGGTCTGGTAGGCGATCTCGGACAGCGCGACGCCCTCGATGCCCACGTTGAGGCGAGCGGAGTTCATCATCACGAACATCGTCCGCATCCCCTTGTGGGGCACGCCGACCATGTAGCCCTCGGCCTCCTCCATCTCCATGACGCAGGTCGGAGACGCGTGGATCCCCATCTTGTGCTCGAGGCCGACGCACTTGATCGCGTTCTTGCGCCCGTCGAGGGTCACCTTGGGGACGATGAAGCAGCTGATGCCCTTGATGCCCTCCGGCGCTTCCGGCAACCGGGCGAGGACCAGGTGGACGATGTTCTCGGCGAGGTCGTGCTCACCGAACGTGATCCAGATCTTGGTTCCGCTCAGCTTGTAGACCCCTTCCTTGTCGGCAACGGGGACCGCTTTGGTGCGGATCAGGCCGAGGTCGGTGCCGCACTGGGGCTCGGTCAGGCACATCGTGCCTGTCCACTCGCCGGTGACCAGCTTGCCGAGCCAAGCGTCTTTTTGCGCTTCCGTACCGTGGGCGATCAACGCCTCGACCAATCCGCGGGTCAGGCCGGGGGCCATCGACAGCGACTTGTTGCACGCGCCGGTCATCTCCCCGATCAACACGCCCAGTGATTCCGGCGCGCCCCCGCCGCCGAACGCTTCGGGTGCGGTGATCCCGAGGTAACCGTTCTCCACCAAGCCCTGGTATGCCTTCTTGAAACCGTCGGGGGTGGTCACGGCGCCCGTCTCGGGGTCCCACTTCAGCCCCTGCTCATCGCCAACCTTGTTCAACGGCAGCAAGCGGTCCGTCAGATAGGCTGCGGTCTGTTCCAGCATCGCCTCCACGGTCTGCATGTCGTACGCCGAGAAGCGTTCGAGGGCGGTCAACTGGTCGAAGCCAAAGGTCTCCAGCAAGAAACACATCTCTTTGACGGGAGCTCGGTAAGTCTGCATCGCGGTCCTCCTTGATGATCCGAAGCGCAAAACCTGAAACAAAGCGCTGAATGAATCGTCATTCATTTTCAGGACCATGACTCGATGCGGCAATAAGTTTTTACCCTGACATGAGCGAAGTTCTCGAGGCGCGGTCAGCGTTTGCGCCCAAACCAGTTCCGCTTTCGGTTCGGCCCATGGACGGCGCGAGGTCGGGATGTCGGCTGGCGGGCCTCCATGGCCGAAATCTCGCCTTCGATATCCTCGAGCGCCTGCCGCCATTGCGGGGTCTCTTCGGTGTCGGAGACCGCGGATGGTGTCGCCGGGCCTGCGGTCGGGGTGACGCGAGCCGGCGTCCGGCGGGCGGTGGGCGTGGTCCGGTGGGGCTCGAAGGGCTGGGTCTGGGCCGAGGCGGCCGGAGGCAGCACCGTCTCCATCGCCCGCTTCATCTCCTCCGCCGACTGAAAGCGGTCCTCGATCCGCGGGGCCAGCGCTCGCTTGATGAGCGGCTCGACGCCGGCCGGAACATCCGCGTGTCGAGGGAGACCGGGCGGGCCCTTGCGCAGCATTTCGGTCAGCAGGGAGACGTAGCTTCGACCTTGAAACGGTAGCTCGCCGGTCAGGCCGTAAAACACGACGATCGCGAGGGCCCACAGATCGGCTCGACCATCGACCGCTTCCCCGCACATCTGCTCCGGACTCATGTAGTACGGCGTGCCCACCACTGACCCCGCCTGGGTGAGCGCATCGGACGCGCCGCGGCGGACCCTTCGTGCAATCCCGAAATCGAGCAGCTTCACGCGAACATCTTTCTGCTCCGCGAGTCGCGGGCGGGCGTCCGCGT
>JANQQN010000145.1:0-2500 GCA_028289325.1 Myxococcota bacterium
ATGGGGCGGGCGCGCCGTCGGCCGCCGCGGCCAGACCGCCCTCCAGGAGGCGAGTGAGCGTGTCCGCGAGATCCGTGAAGTCGGCGCTGCCTTCGGAGCCGTCGGCCTCGATGCACGCCATGATGGCGCGAACCGCGTCGACCAGAGCCAGCAGGGCGCTCGTGATCTCTGGGGTGAGCTTCAGGGCGCCGTCGCGTAGCTTACTGAGGAGGTTCTCCCCCTTGTGAGTGACCGACTCGAGCTTGGAGAAGCCGAGAAAGCCGCAGGTGCCCTTGATGGTGTGAATGCACCGGAAAATATTGGCGAGTCGGGCACTGTCGTCCGGATTCTTTTCGAGCTCGACGAAGTCGTGCTCGAGCTGGTCCAGACCCTCTAGGCTTTCGACGAGGAATTCCTTAACGATATCATCCATAGCGACTCTTCCAGGCCTGTGCGAGCGGCGCGTAGTGCACCAGATCCGACAACGAGAATCGGACCCAACCTGGTCGACTTGAGCTGTCGGGGGATGAGGCGAAGGAAATCAGAGCGCCCAGGCGCGAAGGAGAAAGTCAGGCATCACGTCAGGGGCGGTGACGTCCAACGCATCGCGAGTGAGGCCGAACGTCGCGAGCACCGCGTCGATACCGAAAGCGCGCGCACCCCGGATGTCGGTCTCGAGCTGATCTCCGACCATGGCTAGGTTTCGCGTCTGCGCTCGGTCGACCGCCGCCTCGAAGATGGCCGGATAGGGCTTTCCGAGGCGTACGAAGGCTTGAATCGGTAGCTCTGGGTATCGCTGAGCGGCCGCGGCTTCGATCCACAGGGCCATGGAGCCAGCCGTAAAGCCGAAGCGACCCCGCCCCGCGGGGTAGATGAGGTCGGGGTTGGGGAGGATCAGCCGGACTGGAGATCCTGCGTCCAGACGGGAGAAGACGAGGGACAGGGCGTCGTTCATCCGGGGCAGAAAGTCGACGGGCTCCTCGTCTCCGATCACCAGCGCATCGACGCGAGACACGGCCGCGTCCGTCCAGTCGACGACGGTCGCGCCCGCCTGCCGAACATAGGCTGCGCTGTCCGGGGGACCGATGACCGCGCAGGTCGCGCCCCGCAGCCCGCAGCGGGCGAAGTACGGGGTCAACAGGCTACCGGCGGTGATGATCCGATCGGCGGGGATACGGAGTCCCAGATCCGCGTATCGTGCTGATGCGGTGTCGGGAAGCCGGGAGGCATCGTTGGTCACCACCCAATAAGGAAACCCCCGCCCGTTGAGATGGTCGATGACTTCGCGTGCGCCTGGCAAGGCACCTTGCGCATCGATCAACACCCCGTACGCGTCCAGAAGGAGGCCGTCGTAACGTTCGAGTAGCTCGCTGACCGTGACTTCCTGGAGCATCACGAGCCCGCGACGGTCATTCGGCTGACGCGAAACGTCGGGCATGCGACACCCGTCTTGGGATCGAGATCGTTTCCAACTGCATCAATGTGGCGCCAGAGATCCTTGAAGTTTGCGGATACGGTAATCTCGCCGACGGGCTCGGCTTTGTTGCCGTCTCGGATCCAGAAGCCCTCTGCGCCGCGACTGAAGTCCCCGGTCGTGGGGTTGAAGCCGAACCCCATCATGTTGGTCACGTACAGCCCCGACCCGACTTCGCCGACGATCGACGCGGCGGGCGTGTCTTTGGGCAACAAGTGAAAGTTGGTCGACGACGGCGAAGGCCGACCGGCGATCCCTCGCGCCGCGCTGGCCGTGCTGCTGAGTCCGAGTTTTCGTGCGCTATAGGTGTCGAGAAGATATGTTCGCAAGACCCCGCCGTCGACGACGACATTTCGGCGGCTCTGCAGCCCCTCACCGTCGTACGGCCGAGACCCCGGGGCCCGCAGGAGCAGCGGATCGTCGACGATATCGATCAGCTCGGAGCCGATGGACTCACCCAGCGCGCCGACCAGGTAGCTCGTTCGCCGGTAGATCGCACCGCCGGAAATGCAGCTGAACAGCAGGCCCAATAGCGCTCGTCCGGCGTCGGGATCGAACACCACCGGAACTTCGCAGGTGGGCACCTTTCGGGCGCCGAGCTTGGCCAGCGTGCGCCGGGCCGCTTCTTCCCCGACGGCCTTCGGGTCGGCCATCGCCGACACATGACGGCGCGCGTCCCAGTAGAACCCGGCCCGCTTCTTTGCATCGGCATCGTCGGCGATGGGGCTGACGACCAGGCTCTGGTACGTGCCTTGGTAGGCGCCCCGAAACCCGCCGCTGGTGACCAGCGCCGAGGCCCCCCACACCCGGCCGTACGTCGCACCGTCACTGTTCGTGATCTTGGGATCGAAATCTCGGGCCGCCTGTTCGCCGCTGAGCGCGAACTCCGTCGCTTGCGCGCCGTCGATCTCGGCGCCGGTGGGGTCGAACAGCTCCAGGTCGCGGGGCTCGTCTCGCATGAGGTCCGACGGGTCTGGAGGCGCCGCTTCCGCGTCCGGCTCGGACAAGGCGGCCAACTCGAGCGCGTCGGCGACCACCCGCGACAGA
>JANQQN010000149.1 GCA_028289325.1 Myxococcota bacterium
CCGCCCGCGCGACGAGACGGTGGCGGCCATCGGGCAGATCCTTCGGCAGCACGATCCGGCCGACCAAGTAGCCGCCGGGCTCCCGCGACCAGCCGCCATCGGGCGCGATCGGGATCGTGCTCGTCTCCGTCCGAAGGCTCAACGTCGCCGCGCCACGCTCGATCGCCGTCCGTTCGACGCCGCGGTTCCATCCCGTCGTGTACACCGCGCGCAGACCGACCCGGACCAAACCGGGCGACCCTCGCCGCAGCCCCGACACCCCGACCCAGATCTCGGGCCGCATTCGCCCCGCGGGACACTCGTCGAGACGCACGCCGTATCGGAATCGCGCCGACCAACACTGGCTGACCGCCACGTTCCAGGCGACCACCGCGACTATCAGACCTGCTAGCCCCAGAAGGGCTCTACGCCATGTCATGCACCACCTCGCGCCTCTCAACGGTCGGCGGCGACGAAAGTTCTTTCGAGCGCGCACCGTCGGTGCAGCAGGGTACGGCGAAGCCGAGGCCGCCGGCACCCCGCGAAGGGCGCGCGTTCTATATCAGCTCGAAACCGCTGAAGCAGATGACGGTGGTGAGGCCGTCGGGGCCGGCCTGGAAATGATGGTCCGTGCCGTCATCGTACGCGATCACGTCACCGGGGCCGTACACCCGCCCGTCGTGATCCGAGAGCGTGCCGTCCAAAATCAGCGTGATCTCTCGCCCCAAGTGGCGATGCTGCGGGAACGCAAAGTTCGGCGGATACCGCACAAATCCGGTGTCCGCGCCCATCGAAGCGGGGCCGTGATCGAAGTGTTGAATCGTGATGCCCGGCATCGGGCCCGGCGCCCATCGTGACGGATCGTCGACCCGAGCCAGCAGCGATCGCACCGCCTCGACCGCGATATCGCAGTACCGGGCGATCTCCGGCATCAGAGCGGAATAACGGTCCGGTCCCGCGGCCGACGCCATCAGCCGGGCCCGAACGTCGGGCGATGGGGCGGCGGGCGGAAGCGCCACCGCGACGTCGCTCAGCGTTCGTTGAATCTCGCCCAGCTCGGCCTTCACCACGGGATCTGACAGCCAGCCGTCGACGTCGGCGCGCTCCGCCGGCGACAACACCTCCAGCGCGTACTCCGGCAGCAACGCCAGCGCTTCGTCGCGGGTCATCGCCCACCTCCGGTCGCTTCTCGCAGCCCCAGCGCGTCCCGCAAGTGGCGAATCGCGCGGGCAAGGCGGCTCTTGACCGTTCCCAGCGGCACTTCGAGCGCCTCCGCCACCTCGGTCCCCGTGCGGCCGCCGAAGTACACCAGCTCCAGCACCGCCCGCTCATCTGACGGCAGCTGCGCCACCGCCCCGCGGATCCGGTCCCGGTCCCCCAGCGCATCGAGCGGCGGCGCCGCCTCGCCCCTCTCCCGCGGTTCACCCTCCGGATGGAGCACGACCCGGTCCCGCTGCGCGGCGCGGATGCGGTCCACGGCCCGGCTGCGCATCCGCAGAACCAGCCACGCCCGGACCGTTCCTCGGGCGGGATCGAACGACTTCGCGGCCCGCCAAGCTTCCAGGAACACGTCGTGAAGCAGGTCTTCCGCCTCCCGCCGGTTGCCCAGGATCCGGTGCCCGACGGCGAGCATCAGGCCCGCGTAGCGGTCGTAGAGTTCGGCCAGCGCGGCTTGGTCCCCGCGCACGAGGGCCTGCACACAGCGGACGTCATCGTCGCTCACCGTTGGCCGCCCCGAGGCTCGCGGTTCGAGAGCCGAAGACACCCGATCACCCTACCAAGCTATGGCCGCTCGAAGAACTCACGCGCCAGATCGTCGATCCACGCCTCGACCTCCGGCGTCTGAAGCGCGGTGCGCAGCGCAGGCCAAGTGGCGGCGGCCCAGGCCTCGAAGGGCGGCTCGGATGTGATCCCTGCCGCATCGAGCGCTTCGCCGACGGTTCGGTCGTCGACCGCGGCCCACACGCGGTCGGCCAGCCGGTCGATCACCGCCGCCGTTTCCTCGTGGGTAGCGATATGGGCGGCCGTCAGCTCAGCGATGGCCTCCAGCTCATCGATCCGGTCGTCGGTCATCCGCTCGACGTGAAACGCGCCCGATTTCGACAGCGCGAACCGCACCATGTTCCGGCGTCCCTCGACCATCGTCGGCGAGTCGACGTTCTGAGCCGCGAAGCGGGCCGCCCGATCCAGCGCTTTGCCGGCCCCTTTCTCGAGGAAGCGTCGGATCTCTCCGTCGAGGACCCGCTCCACCTCGTCGAACATCTTGCTGCCCGCGTTGGCCGCGAAGCCCGCGAGCCGGCCCAGGCCCGAGGGCAACACCTTCTGGAGGATCCGCGGCACCAGGGTCGAGAAGTCTTTGAGCGATTGATATAGGGTTTCAGACAGTAGCTCTTCGGCCGCGTCCTGCTTGAACAGCTCCTCGATCCACACCTCACCGACGAGGTGCGGCTGGCCCGCCAGGGCGGCCAGCCGGCGCTGCGCCTCTTCAGGCATCCACCGACCGACGGGGCGTTCGTCGTCGCGGCCGGCCGCGACCGTCGGTCGAACACCGACGCGAAAACCGACCCGTACGAGGTCTTCGACGCGCTGAGCCACCAGGTGCTGTTCGATCACCGCCCGCACCTTCTGCCGGTCCACGACCTGGTCGGCGGGGGTGGCGAGGAGCTGCCGGTACATCGCCCCCAGCAGCCGCGCCCAATCGTCTTCCGCGCTGCTCAAGCGCGCCTTCAGCCAAGCGGCCAGGGTGGGTGCGTCCATGTCGGGCTCGTCTTATGACCGACGGTCCGCCCTCGCAAGCGTTGTCCCGGAGGCGAGCGGCCGATAATCCCCGTGTCGATCTGATTTAGGGATTCGCGCAGTTGCGCCATCGGGTGCACGGTCGGCTCCCGTCAGAGGTACGGCCGATGTACACTCCGTGGTCATGGAGGCGCAGTCGACCGCGGATATAGATCGTTTCGTTCGCAGTCTCTCCGAGCTGCGTCAAGTGGTCGATGCGGGCGCCGAGACGTCGGCCCTATTGCAAGCGATCGTGTCCGAGGCGGCGCGGATCGTCGACGCCGACTCCGCGGTCCTGATCCTGTTGGACGACGATGGACAGCGTCTGATCCTGAGCGCCACCCACGGCCTGACCGAAGGCCAAGCCGCGCAGGTGACGTTCCGACCCGGTGAGGGCGTCGCGGGCTGGGTGATCGCCCACGGCGAAGCGGCGCTGATCGCCGACACCGGCCGCGACGATCGCTTCGTGCCCATCGTCTCCCCGTCACGACCGGTCCAGTCGATGCTGGCCGTGCCGATCGCCGTTCGCGGCCGGACCATCGGCGTGCTGTGCGCGGGTCACGAAACGCCGGGCTGGTTCGATGACCGGCGGCGATCGCTGCTGGATCATCTCGCCAGGTCGACGGCGCCCGCGCTCGACGACGCTCGGCTTTATCGTCTCGCGCTGTCCGACCCTTTGACGGGCCTGTGCAACCGCCAACACCTCGCGGAACGGCTGCGGACGGAGGTCGACCGGTCCCACCGCTACGGCCAACCGCTGTCGGTCCTGATGCTCGACCTCGACCGCTTCGCGGCGATCAACGACGACCACGGCCACAAGGTCGGCGATACCGTCCTGCGGGAGCTCGCGAGGCGAATGCAAGACGGGCTGCGAGAGGTCGACCTGCTCGCCCGCTACGACGGCGAGGCGTTCGTCGCCGTCCTCCCCAACACGAACCGAGCCGGTGCCGAGCGCGCCGCGGACCGAATGTTGGAGGTCGTCCGACAGGCCCCCGTCGACACCGACATCGGACCGCTGCGGTTGACCGCCAGCGCGGGGGGAGCGGTGCTCGGGCCCCGAGAAGAGGCGCGAGATCTCCTCGTGCGGGCGGACGCCGCGCTGTATCAAGCCAAGAGCCAAGGCCGCGACCGGGCGGTGTTCAACTGGCTTTGCTTCGCCAGCGTCTCCTGAGCCGGTCGACGCATCCGTGGCCCTCGATCATACCCTCGGCCGCCCGTTCGCGTTCAGCTTCGCCGGCGAAGGCTGGACGCTGCTGTACCTGCGCAGCTCAGAGCGAGACCGGGAGGCCAACCTATTCGCTCTCGACGTGAACGCCGACCGAGAGCGACCGATCGCATCCGCGACCGCGCTGCTCAACGGGCCGGGTCGCCCGACCGAAGCCGAGCGGATCGACCGGGAACGCAGGCGCATCAAGCTCGACGGGCTGTCCGGCTATCAGCTATCGGCAGACGGCCGCCGGGTCTTGCTCACCACCTGCGGCCGGGTGTTCATCCACGATCTCGCCGAAGGTCGGACCCTGCCCGTACGGCTGCCCGAAGGGGAGCTCGCCCGTCCTCGGTTGTCCCCGGACGGCCAAAAGGTCGCTTTCGTGCTCGATTACGATCTCCACGTCGCGCGCATCGGGAAGGCGACCAAACGGGGTTTGAAGTCCCGGATCACTCGGCTCACCCGCAAGGGCTCGTCGCTGCGGCCGAACGGGCTCGCCGAGTTCGTAGCCCAGGAGGAAATGAGCCGCCACGACGGGTTCTGGTGGTCGCCCGACAGCAAGCGACTGCTGTATCAGTCGACGGATCAGACCCGGCTCGACCGGTTCACCATCGCCAACGCGGCCACCCCCGACGCCCCGGCGCTCGTCGCGCCTTACCCGCGGGCCGGCCGAAACAACGCCGAAGTCCGCCTTTTCATCATCGGCATCACGGGACGGGATCGGGTGGAGGTCAAGTGGAGCCGCAAGGCCTGGCCGTACGTGGCCAAGGTCATGTGGCCCACCGGCGGGGCCCCGACGGTCCTCCTTCAGGCCCGAGACCAGCGATCCCAAATCTACGTGCGGGTCGATCCGAAGTCCGGAGCCACGACCAGGCTGCACCGCGAGGATGATCCGGCCTGGCTCAACATTCACGACTCGACACCGTGGTGGCTGTCCGACGGCAGCTATCTGTGGGCCTCGGAGAGCGACGGCGCCTGGGCCCTGTACCACCACTTCCCGCGCCCAAGCCGAGGTGGGCTCAAGGCGCGAAAGGCGATCGTCCCTCCCGAGGCAGGATTCTCGGACCTGGTTCACGTCGACGAACGTCGCGGCTGGGTGTGGTTCACCGGCGGCCCGGATCCGACGGAGCAGCATTTATGGCGAGCCCGGCTCGACGGCGCGGCCACCCCGGTGCGGATCAGCCGCGAAGGCGGGCACCACGAGGCGGCCTTCTGCCCTCGCGGCGACCGCTTCGTGCTCGTGCGGGCCAGCCTCGCTTCGCTCCCCGAGGCGCATCTACACGACGTTGATGACGCGACGGCGATCCCCATGGGAGCCGAAGGACACCCCATTCCGCAGAGCGGATCTGGTCCCCCGCGGCTTCCGGAGGTCGAACGGGTGCCTGCGGCCCACGCAGGCGGCTTTCACGCCGCGATCATCCGGCCCCGAAGATTCGATCCCGCCCAGCGCTATCCAGTGATCCTGTACGTGTACGGCGGCCCCGGGGTCCGGGTCGTGAGATCGGTCGCCCACAGCTACGTCGTTCACCAGTGGATGGCCGACCACGGCTTCATCGTGGTCACCCTCGATGGGCGCGGAACGCCGGGACGCGGCCGCGAGCACGAGCGAGCGATCCGCCTGCGTTTGGGCGACGTGCCCCTCGCCGACCAGGTCGCCGGACTGACCGCCCTCGGCGCTCACTATCCGGAGCTCGACCTCGACCGAGTGGGGATCTACGGCTGGTCCTTCGGGGGCTACCTCGCCGCGCTCGCCGCCCTGCGTCGACCCGACGTGTTCAAGGTCGCCGTCGCGGGGGCGCCGGTCGCCGATTGGAGCTACTACGATACCCATTACACGGAACGATACCTCGGACTGCCCCAAGAAGAGCCAGAAGCGTATCGGCAGGCCAACCTGCTCACGTACACCCGAAACCTCCAGATCCCCCTGCTGCTGGTGCACGGCATCGCTGACGACAACGTGTACTTCGCCCATACGCTCCGGCTGGCCGACGCGCTGTTTCGTGCCGGACGTCGATTCGAGCTCGTTCCGCTGGTCGGCTTGACCCATCAGCTGTCGGATCCGAAAGTCCGCGAGGCGCTCTACGAACGCATGGTGAAATTCATGGGAGACGTATTGTGGTAACCGGACCGGACGAGCTGTTGATGCACTGGGGCTTCGCCGGCGCGTCCCTGGATCCGGTCAAGGTCGGACTCATCAACGAAACGTGGCAGGTCTCCCTTGAAGGCCCGGTTCGTTACACGCTGCAGCGACTCAATCGTATCTTCGATCCTGTCGTCCACGAAGACATCCACGCGGTCACCGAACACCTGCGGCGACGAGGCATGCCCACCCCCCAGCTCCTGCCCACGATCGACGGTCGTCTATGGGTGATGGACGATGGGCAGGCGTGGCGGGTGTTGACGTGGGTGGACGGCAAGGTGTTCAGCCGCGCGAACGACCCACGCCTCGTCCGGGAGGCCGGGGGGCTACTGGGGCGCTTTCACCGCGCCCTGCGCGACCTCGATCACGGGTTTAGGAGTCGCCGGCTGGGCGTTCACGACACCTCTCGCCATCTGAAGAAGCTGGCCGACGCGCTCGATGACCACCGCGCCAAGCCGGAGTTCGATGCCGTGGCCCCGGTCGGATACGCCATCCTCGAGGCCGCCCGAGCCCTGCCTCGGATGCCCGAAACGCCCTCCCGGGTGGTCCATGGCGACCCCAAGCTGGCCAATATGGTGTTTACCGCCGAAGGCCGGGGTCGGTGCCTCATCGACCTCGACACCCTGGCCCGAATGGCGCTCCCCCTCGAAATGGGCGACGCGCTTCGGTCGTGGTGCAATCCAGCCGGCGAAGACGACGACGGCCCCGCGTTTAATCTGACGCTGTTCGAGGCCGCGATCACCGGCTACGCGGAGGCGACCGGCGACTGGCTGACGACCGACGAGCGCGGCGTCCTGTTCCTGGGGGCGCGGACCATCGCTTTAGAGCTGGCGTCACGGTTCGCGGCCGACGTGCTGATCGACGACTACTTCGGCTGGGACGAAACCCGGTTTGCCAGCCGACCCGCCCACAACCTGGTGCGGGCGCGGTGCCAACTACGGCTCGCGGAATCGATGGCCGAGCAGGCCGGGCCGGCCGAACGGATCTTGAGCCGGGCGTGGTGACGACACGCCATCGGGCCCCGCTGGCTTGAAGCCGCGCGAGCCCTTCGCGGCGCTAACAACCGCTTTGGGTCGACGGCAATTGAATTCGCCACATCGCCCGCCACGAGTCCCCTTCCCCCACGAAAGTGAGAATCTCATGCCCACGCTCGACGGAGGTCACGCCCTCCATCTCGTACGTGACGTCGAACGTGTAGCGCACGATCGCCGTGTCGCCGACGGCATGGACGTCGAACCCCGACGCTTCGAAGGCGATGGTGCGGGCGACGCGACAAAAATCGACGTAGCTCTGCACGATCGCGTCCCGACCGCGGGCGATGACGTCGCCCGTTGGCGAGGCCAAGACCGCGTCCTCGTGGAACAGCGACGCCACCGCCTCCGGCCGCCCGGCCCGCCAAGCATCGTTCGCCTCCTGAATCAGCGCCACTAGGGCATCTTTGACGTCATCCATCACGTTTCCCCTGAGCATGGCCCCGCCCGGGCCCGGTGCGCAATCCTCCAGCGACAGTCGAGAGCACGCCAACCGATGGAGGGTCCCGAACCCATCGCGGCGGGGCCGCGGACCCCGGTCTCCAACCAGCTGGGGTCCGTGCCCCCCCAACCGTCCGGGTCCCATGAGCGTGGCCTCGTGGCCCTTATCGTGCATAGATGACCGCCGTGTTGGTTCCTGGCCCCGTTCTTCATCGAGCGACGAAGGTGTGCCGCGCGGTGGTCGCGCTGGCGGCGCTGACCGCCCCCGGCGCGGCTCAGGCCCACATCCAACTCGACGAGCCGACCCGTCGGGAGCCGGAAACCTCCGGTCCAGGCGTTGCGCAGAAACCGTCCCCCTGTGGGCGGAACTTTCGGACCGCCAACGTCACCGTGTTTCAACCCGGGGAGACGATCACCGTCCGCTGGACGGAGACGATCAACCATCCGGGCCACTTTCGGATCGCCTTCGACGTCGATGGCGACGACGACTTTCAAGATCCGGTCTGCCTCACCGGCTGCGACGACTTCGTCGGCGTGACGTTCGATCTGTACGACCGACCGGAGATCCTTCTCGACGGGATCCCGGACCCGGGCGGCGACACGTTCTCGGCGCAAGTGACGTTGCCCGACGTCGAGTGCGAGAACTGTACCCTTCAGCTGATCCAGGTCATGTACGACAAGCCGCCGTTCACTCGCGGCCTGACCAGCAACGATATGTATTATCAGTGCGCAGACATCGCTCTGCGCGGTGACGCCGTCGCCTCTGACGCCGGCG
>JANQQN010000151.1 GCA_028289325.1 Myxococcota bacterium
CGTCGATCGACGACCCGTCTCGTGGGGTTCGTCGCTGTGCTCCTGGCCGTGGGGCTGACCTGCGGGCCGACGTTCGCCCAGCAGTCTCGTCGGGGAGGACAGGGCCGCCGGGTCATTCGCATCGCGGAGACCCGGATCGAAGGCCGAATTCAGAAACCTCAAGCGTTTTACATCCTCCAGCGGTCCAATCTGAACTTCGAAGGACTGGAGTTGAAAAACAGCTTCGTTCCGAAAATCATCAAGTCGGTGGACAAGGCGCCGTTCTAGGCGGCACCGCCAGGACTTTGAATAGGCGACGGGTGGCGAAAAGAGCATGAGCACGTCCAAAAGCAGACGGTCCGAAGTAGGACCGAAGGTGCTGCGCATCGGGATCGTGCAGCGCGGCAAGATCATCGACGAGCGGGAGCTCAAGCGACGGGAGACCGTCTCCGTGGGCACGGACGAGCGCGCGACGTTCACGGCGGTCTCCGGTGCCATGCCCAAGAAGTTCGACCTGTTCGAGTATGACGGCCACAACTACTTCCTCCGCTTCGAGCCGCCCATGGACGGTCGGATCCAGCTCGGAGGACAGAAGGCCGCGCTCGACTTCAATCGCCTGCGCCAGCAGGGCCAGGTCACCCGAAAGAGCGGGGTGGAGGCCGTCCCCCTGGACGACTCGAGCCGAGGTAAGGTGGTCATCGGCGACGTAACGGTCCTCTTTCAGTTCAAGGCCCCCGCCGCCGCGCCGGTGAAACCGGTATTGCCCGCCGACATCCGAGGCACCCTGCTGCAGAACATCGACGTCCAGTTCGCGACCATCTTCGTGTTCGTGGCGACGTTCCAGATCGGCCTGGTGGCCTACGCAAGAAGTCTTCCTTACGTCGAGCCGACCTCGATCGAGCAGGTCGATAAGCTCTACCAGCGGATGATCATGCCCGACCGCCAGCCGCAGCCGCCCAAGCCGCCGGCACCGGTCCCCGAAGACGAGACCGAGAAGGCCGAAAAGGGTAAAGAAAAGGCACCGGCGAAGAAGAAGAAAGCGCCGGCCAAGAAGAAGGCGCCCACAAAGTCCTCAGAGGCCTCCGCGAAGGCCAAGAAAGACGCGCTCAAAAAGCAGGTGGCGGGCAAAGGGCTGCTCAAAGTCCTGGGCGCCACTCGGCAGGGCGGTAACGACGCGCTCGGCGATGTCTTCAGTGAAGGAACGGACTCCATCGGCGATCTCGGCAAGGCGTTCGACGGGATCCAAGGGGTCGACGTCGCGGGCGAAGGCTCCGCCGGCACCCGCGGCCGAGGGTCCGGCAAAGGCGTCGGCATCGGCGACCTGGAGACCGAAGGGGGCGGCAACGTCCGCGCAGGAACCAAGAGCGAGGCCAAGGTCAGCGGCACGGCCCAGGTCGAAGCGCCCGCCGTCGACGGCGAGCTGAGCCAAGCCGCGATCAACCGGGTGCTGAACCGTCAGAAGAAAGCGCTGCGCGACTGTTATGAGCGGGCCCTGAAGCGCGACCGGGCCCTCAAAGGAAAGATCGTGATCAGCTTCGAGATCCTCGAGACCGGCCGCACCGCCGAGATCTCCATCGACGACCGCATGGGCAGCAACACGGTGGCCAGCTGCATCAAGAAGCGCGTCCGCTACTGGCGGTTCCCGCGGCCGGCCGGTGGCTCGGTGTTCGTGGACCTCCCGATCGTGTTTCAGCCGTCGAGCTGATTCGTCAGTCGGCCGGGGAAGGCGTTCTCGGCCTCGGTGGTTCGTTTAAGGCGTGAAACTTCCTGCCAGCACGCGTCGGGGTTTTCTGGCCGGCGTCCCCGCCTTCGTTTCCCCCTGGCTGCTCGGGGCGGCCGGTCCGTCCGATCTCCGCATTGGTCAGCTGCAGGTCGGAACGGAGTGGAATCCGAGGCCTACTGGCCTTCGTCGGTTGCTATGGGAAGTCACCCAACGAACCAGCATCGAGGTCCATCTGGACCCGGTGCCCGTGCGCCCCAGCGACAAAGCCATCTTCCGTTATCCGCTACTGTATTGGTCGGGCTCGGGGGCTATTCCGGCCCTCAGCGACGAGGAAGTGCGCCGGCTGCGACGACACCTCACGTACGGCGGCATGCTGCTCATCGACAGCGCTGACGCGGATCCCGGGGGCCCGTTCGACACCGGGGTTCGACTCGCCCTGCGGCGCATCCTGCCGCGGTCTCCGCTCGAGCGGATCGACCGCCAACACGTCCTCTACAAGTCGTTTTACCTCGTCAACACCCAGTCCGGCCGTAACCTCCGGGTTCCGTATCTCGAGGGCGCGCCGATCGAGCAGCGATACGCGGTGCTGTACGCGCACAACGACCTCGCCGGCGCATGGGCGCGAGACGCGTTCGGTCGGTGGGAGTACGAGGTGACCCCGGGCGGGCAGCGTCAACGGGAAATGACCTTCCGGCTGGGCATCAACATCGTCATGTACGCGCTGTGCCTGGACTATAAAGACGACCTGGTTCACGCGCCATTCATCCTCAAGAGGCGGCGGTAGCCGTGGAGTGGCTGGTGCGATGGCTCGCCCCCGACGCGGCGGCCGGCGCGTACAACGATTGGCGTTTGGTCGCCACGACCACCCTCCCTGGCTGGGCCCAGGTCGCTTTGGTGATCGGTCTACTGCTGGCGGTGGGCGTCAGCACATTGGGGGTCTGGCGCCTGCCGTGGCGTAAGAGGGCCGCGGTGATGACCCTCCGCGCGCTGCTGGGCATCTGGGTGGCGGTGCTGGTGTTCCGGCCGGCGATCGAGCTGCGCGCGGTGTCGCGGGTTCGGACCCGGGTCGCCATGCTCGTCGATGGCTCGAGGTCGATGAGTTTGGCCACCCCCGACGGAACGCGCTCGCAGGTCGTGCGCCGGCATCTGCAGCGACACCAGGCCGAATACGATCGCTTGGCGGAACGGGCGGTGATCGAGCCGATGGTCTTCGGCGTCCGGACCCATCCTGCCGACCCTCTTCCGGAGCCCCTACCCACCGACAAGCCCGGCACCGACCTCCTGCGGGTACTGAACGAAGTGTCGTGGCAGTCGTCGGGTCGGGACCTCGGCGCGGTCATCCTCTATTCGGACGGCACGGACACCGAGGGTTTGACCATCGACGCCGCCCGGCGGAAGGCGGCCCAGCTCGGGGCGCCGATCTATGCGATCGGTTTTTCCGACGAGGACAGCGCGCCGGACCTCGCCATCCGGCGGGTCATCGCCGATGACTTCGCGTTCGTCCATAACACGGTGACCCTTCAGGTTCTGCTCGAAGAGAAGGGCCTCGACCTGCCGGAGGTCTCCGTGACCCTCAAGCAAGACGGCCAGGTCTTGCAGTCGAAGCTCGTTCAGCTCGAGGACGGTCAGGGCCAGGCGACCTTCGAGTTCAAGCCGCGCCGGATCGGCAAACAGGTCTACGAGCTTTCGGTGCCCGTGCAGGCGACCGAAGTCGTCGATAGCAACAACGCGCGCAGTCTGGTGCTCAAGGTGATCCGAGACCGGATCCGGGTGCTGCAGGTGGCGGGTCGGCCGTCGTGGGACGAACGTTTCTTGCGCGAGCTGTTGAAGCGCAACCCGAACGTCGACCTCATTTCTTTCTTCATCCTTCGGTCGACGACCGACCTCCAAAAGGCGCCCCAAGAAGAGCTCGCTCTTATCCCGTTCCCGGTCAACGAGCTGTTCACGTCGCCGGAGATCGACACCTTCGACGTCGTGATCTACCAGAACTTCTCGTTCAAGCCGTACCGAATGCGGCGCTACCTGCGGTACATCCGGGACTACGTCTATAACGGCGGCTCGTTCTTGATGGTGGGCGGCGATCTGTCTTTCGAGGACGGCGCTTACCCCCGCACCGAGGTGTCCGAGATCCTGCCCATTCGACTGGGAGGCTCGCTGCCGTGGGACGAAGCGCCATTTCGGCCCCGCTTGACGGCTCAAGGACGCCGTCACCCGATCACCCGCATCGGCGCCGCTGGCGAGCCGCCCAACGCCGTATATCGCTCGTTGCCCCAGCTCGCGGGCTTCAACAGCTCGGTGGGGCTGATGCCGGATTCGCAAGCTCTCCTGCGACACCCGAGCCTGCCCGGCAATCCACCGGTGGTGGCCATCCGGGAGGTTGCGAGGGGCCGAACGATGGCCGTGACCACGGATAGCCTTTGGAAGTGGCGGTTCACCGCGGTCGGCGATGGCGGCGCGGGCCGGGAGTTCGACCGCTTTTGGAACAACGCCCTGCGATGGCTCATCCGAGACCCGGACCTGTCGCGGGTTCGATTGTCGGCGAATCGGTCGGTGGTGCTCCTCGGGGAGCCGGTCGGGGTCGAGGTGCGGGTTCTGGGGCCGGATTACCAGGGGCTGGCCGGGGCCGAAGTCCAGGCTCGCCTGGTTCGGCTCGAAGACGCGGGAACCGCGGTCATCAAGACCGAAGACCTATCCACGGGCGCCGACGGCCGAGGGGTCATCGTCTTCGACGAAGTGCCCGCGGGCACCTACAACGTCGAGGTTCGTGCCCGCCACGACGGCGAGAGCATCGGGCGAGCGGCCGAGCCGGTGATCGTGGAGGCGTCGGAGGTGGAGATGCAGGCCCCGTTTCCCCGACCCGACGTGTTGCGCGCGTTGGCGGAGGCGTCCGGTGGTCGGTTCATCGACGTAGGGTCGAGCATGCCCGACATGGAGATCAAGGACGCGCGGCGGGTGGAGGTCGATCGCACCCGACGCATCACCATCTGGGACACGTGGCCGGCGTTCTTGATTCTGCTGGCGCTGGCGGGCCTCGAGTGGTGGCTGCGCCGGCGCTCCGGGCTCCTGTGAATGTCTTGCCCCGATTGACGAGAGGATGCCTCGGCTAGATCGTTCGTCCATGAACCGGTCTTTTGTTGCCGCGGCGACGCTGATCGCCGGCGCTGTGTGCGCGTGCGGTGACGACGATGGTGCGTCGACCCCGAGCGACGACCCCGCGGACTACGCGGTCGATACGTCGGTCGAGTACACCATCGAAGTCTCAGAGCCGAGATACGTCGTCCCCCTGGGCCAGCTTCCGGACGAGGTCACGCTCCAAGACGCCAATAACAACCTCGATATCATCTTTCACGAAGGCCGCCTGTACTTCGCGTGGCGGACGGCCCCCGATCACTTCGCGTCTCGGGACACGGTCATGTACATCGTGTCGGCGGACGACGGTGGCCGCGTGTGGCGCTACGAGGCGACGGTGGCTCGAGACCGCGACATTCGTGAGCCGCGGCTGCTGTCGATCGGAGGGCGGCTGTTCATGTACTTCTTCGAGGCGGGGACGAACCCCATCGCCTTCGAGCCGAACGCCATGTTTCGAATGGAACGCTTGGCAGATGGGCGGTGGACGACGCCCGAAGTCGCGGGTCGCCCGGGCGAGGTGCCGTGGGACCTCAAAGTGCGAAACGGCCTCGCGTACCTGACCAGCTATACGGGGACCCGGTCCAGCTTCGACGAGCGCGACGTCGAGGTGTACTTTCAGCAGAGCACCGACGGGGTAACGTGGTCGCCGGTCACGCCGGACACCGAAGTCTCCTACCGGGGCGGGGTGTCGGAAGTCGCGTTCGAGCTGACCGAGGCCGGCGACGCGTGGCTGGTCACCCGCAACGAAGACGGCGACGAGACGGGCTTCGGTTCGCACCTATGCTTCGCCGAGGCGGACCGTCTGGGGGACTGGGATTGCCCGGGCCGTTCGAACCCCGAGAGGTACGACTCGCCGGAAATGTTCCGGCATGGCGATGATCTGTACCTCGTGGCTCGCCGGGACGTCGGAGGGCCCTTCGATCAGGGACTGACCGACCTATCCGTGGCCGAGCAGCGTATTCAGTACATCTCCGCGTACTCCGCTCGACCCAAGCGAACGGCGATCTATCGCATCAACACCGACGACCGCCGAGTCGAGCACGTTCTCGATCTGCCGTCAGCGGGAGATACCGCGTTTGCTGCCGTGCGCCGGACCGGCCCTGATACGTTCCTGCTCGCCAACTACACCTCGCCCGTCGAGCGAGCCGACGCCACTTGGCTCGAGGGCCAGTCGGGTCGCACATTCATCTACTTCGTCGAGCTGACCTTCGTTCCCCGTTAACCGTCGGATGAGGAGCGCGGGCGCCACACCTGTCGCCGGCCGACGACGCCCAGGCGCGACCTGGAGGCCGTGGGGGCGCTCACCAAGGGGTTCAATTGCTCAGAATTCCTTTGTTTTTCGTTAAACTGACATCCGACCCGTCACGCTGGCACGGGTCGTGGACGTCTCATGAGTATGAAGCGCGCCATGCTCACGGCCCTGGCGGTCGGGGTCACAAGTCTGTCGGCCGGCTGCTACCTCGTCTACGACGACGACGATCGCTTTCGCGGTTTCGGCGAAATGACCATCTCTTTCACGTTCGACGGTGTGTCGTGCGACCTCGCAGATGTCGCACGGATTCGCATCACGCTCGAGGGCCAGACCCGGGGGGATGACTTCACCGAGACGGTCGGATGCGGGAGTTTTCGGGACGGCGTGACGGTTTTTGATCTGTTGAGTGACGACTACGAGGTGACCGTAGAGGGGCTCGCGAGCGACGACAGCGTGCTCTATTCGATGGAGCAACCTATCCTCGTTTCGGTCTTCCGAAACGACGAGAGCTTCGTGAGCGTAGACCTGACGTCGTCCACCGGGGTTCTCGCGCTGAACTGGAATTTCCCGGCCGGCGCTTCGTGCGCGGAGGTCGCGTTCGTCGACGTGACCCTCCGGGATCCGGCGGGGGCGGTGTACGACGCCGCACGATACCCGTGCACCTTCGGTGGCGTGCAATACGACCGACTCGCGGCCGGGGTGTGGACGGTGGAAATGACCGCCCTCGATGAAGCGGACGTCGTGCTGTTCCGGCTGGAAGAGCGGACGGTTGAGATATTCGAGCGCTCGTTCAACGAGTACAATCTACTGCTGGGAGACTGAATATGCTGCGGCCCACCCTCATCGTACCCGTGCTCATCGCGTTGCTGTCCGCCGGCTGCGTAACGGGAACCTATGCCTCACCCGCCGATGAGGGGACTTCGACCGGGCCCGACGAATACGTCGAGGAAGACGACGAAGGTCGGTACTTCTACTCGGACGACGCGTACGACGAGGACGAGGCGTTCTTGTACGAGGAGCCTCCGCTCGAGTCGGAGGAGCCCGTCGACGAGGCTACGGAAGCAGCCTCGCTTCGCGAGGGCAACGAGGACGAGCGTCGCGCCGCGCTCGACGGGCACGGCAACTGGGTTGCCACCGAAGACTATGGCGAAGTCTGGGACCCCACAGGGGTGCAGGCCAACTGGCGACCGTACACGGTGGGCCGATGGGTGTATCGACCCGTAGGCTGGACGTGGATCTCCGACTACCCCTGGGGGTGGGTGACCTTTCACTACGGCCGCTGGGCGTACGACGCGATCTACGGATGGGTTTGGGTCCCCGGGAACCGGTGGGGACCGGCGTGGGTGGCGTGGACCTACTCCGATGCGTACATCGGCTGGGCTCCATTGCCGCCGTACGTTGCCGTAGGGACGCGCTGGGTGGGGACTCTGCCGGATCCTTGGTGGTGCTTTTCGCGTCGCCGTTACTTCCGTCGACGGCGGTTCCGCCCGCGAGTCCTGCCGGCTCGCCGCAACCCCTCGCTCGTGGCCGTCAGTCGCCGCGCGCCCACGGTCTTGCCTCGCCAGCGCTCGACGTCGACCGGGCCGGGGGTCCGGCCGGTGCGCCGCCGGCGAAACGACGCGGCCGGTGTGGCGCCGAGAGATGGCGGACGACGAGGTC
>JANQQN010000155.1 GCA_028289325.1 Myxococcota bacterium
CCCGCCGCGGCGCGCCTCTGAGCGCCCGCGTTCAGCCATCGCCCGCGCTGCGTCCCCGCCATCGAAACGACGATACTCTACCGGATCCACCTTCGTATCAGCCGAAAGGATGGTCGTCGGCCAGCGAAGCCGTCATTCGACGGCAGGCGAGGACGGCCGGGCGTGGACGTCGAGGCTTCGGCCTCGTTCAGTGCAGCAGCTCGAAGTCGGTGCGACGATTCTTCGCTCGTCCGGCGGCGGTGGCATTGGTCGCCACCGGGCGGCGGGGTCCGTGGCCAACCGCGATGATCCGCCGCGGATCGAAGCCGTAACGTCGGGTGAGATAGCGCTTCACTGCCCATGCCCGCCGCTTGGAAAGGCCGACGTTGTGCGCCAGCGAGCCTCGACTGTCCGTGTTGCCGTCGACCCGGATGCAGTCGTGAAAGTAGATCTCCGCGAGGCGCCCGAACTGGCGGTCGATCTGCCGCTTGGCGGCCTCGCTGAGCTTCGAACCATTGATCGGAAAGGTCACGGATAGGGCTTTATTGGACAGCGGACGCTGATGGTCGCTTTGGGTGCAGTACTGAAAATCGGGTGCACGCTCGGGGCCGTGGACCGCGCCGTTGAGGGTGACCTCACGAACCACTGATCCGTCCGCCAGCCGGCTCCATGACGGCTTAGGCGGCACCGAGCTGCCGGGCAACGCGGTGTACCGAGCCCAAAAGTAGTCGTACAAGTCTTCGCCCTTTTCGCCCAAATAGTCCGGTGACAGGCCGAAGAAGTTCAGATTATCGCCGCGCGTCGCGAGCCGCACCTTCTTGAGCTCCTCCTCGGCGACGTGGGCCGACACGCCGAACGCGTCGACCATGACCTCGACCGCGGCCCGCCTCGCGGCGGGACTGTCGTTGATCTCCGCGTTGGCGCGCAGCCAACCTTCCGCCAGCGCCCGAACCGCAGCACGGTTGCGACGGAGGTATGATTCCTTGACCACCAGGCTCTCGGCGATCAGGTAGCTGGCATCCTCGGTCGTCGCGACTCGACGCGCCCCCCGGACGCGGCGCAGACACCGCTCGTCTTCGTCGATCCACACGATGGCCGCGTCTGCGCCCCCGCGAATGAATCGGTTCGCGGCGTCCCGGTTGCTGCTCGCGGCGACGACCCGAACCTCATCGAAACCGAGCCCGGCGAGATCGAGAGAGACGAGCAGGAAACTGTGGGCGGTGGTGTTCTTCTCCAATGCGATCCGACGTCCTCGGAGGTCGTTCAGGGTCTTGATCCCCGGCCGAGCGACCAGGACCTCCTCCCCTCGCGACCACGCCGCCTGCAGGAAGAGAACCGGTTGCTCGGCCTGAATGTCCGCGTACTCCGTGGGCAGGTCGTCGACGGTGATCCACATGACGTCGACTTCTCCCGACCGCCACGCGCGAACCGACTCTCGAATCGTATCGAGTCGTTTGAATCGAACGTCGATGCCATACTCGCGAAAGCGCGAGCGCGCCGAGGGCTGGAGCCCACCGTTGAAGTACGGGCCGCCGACGTACCCGCCCCACGCCTGGACCCCCACCTTGATCTCGGTGGTGACCGCCGGCTGCCTCTTCAGGCTCCGAAGGCCCGCCCGAATCGAGTTCAGCAAGGACGCTTCATCGCAACCGCCTTCCGCGCCGTGGGCGACGTCGGAGATGTTCTCGCTGAGATCGTACAGTTTGATGGACACCTTGCAGACGTCGCCAATGCGAATAATCTGGGTGATCGCGCCGACGGTGGCCGCGACCTTCCTCCCCACCTCGCTTCGTGTCCGCTGGTCGTAGCCCTCGCTGTAGGTGGTGCGCTGGACCTCGGCGAGGGCGTCTTCGAGGGCCTGCGAAGGGATCACTCGATAGCCTGGCGTCTCCGCGATCGAGGTCGAAACATAGGCGGTCAGCGCGTTGCGGAGGGACGGGGTGACGTCGATGCTGAGCGCCACCACCGGAAACACCGCGACCACCGTCCGCCCCGTTTGGGCGAACACGATCCGGGCGAACGCGGTCCCGGCGAACGTCGTCAGCAACGCGAGGATCACCCCCACGCAAGGACGGAAACGGACCCGAGCCCGGCGCATGACAAAGTCATACACGACCTGTCCGATTTCGACGATATGAGACCCGGCACACACCCGCGCCGGGCGGCCGGGATCGCGTCGCGGTCACCTTGTTTACAACCGTGGATTCATAAACGCGCCGCGCGAAAGGGTTTGCGACGGCCAGTCAGCCCAGGTTCCATCCCCCGGACACGACGATGTTGGTACCGCTGACGTAGTCAGCGGCGGGAGACAGCAAGTATCGAATCGCGCCGAGGATGTCCGCGAACCGGCCGGGTTCCCCGTTGGGCAATGGCTCGCCAGGACGACCGACCGAGTTTTCGAGGAAGCCAGGCGACACCATATTGACGGTGATCGACTCGTCTTTGAGCGCCTTCGCGAACGTCCGGGTCAGCACATTCACCCCCATCTTCGCGATGTGGTACGGCGTCGCGAGAACCCGAGCTTCGATTCGGTCGGCGGCAGAGTCACCAATATTGATGACCCGCCCCCGGACCGGCGCGTCGCGCAACAGCGGCAAAAGCCCCATCGTGACCTGAAAAACGCTCGCGCACGTCACCTCGAAGATCTGGCGAAACTCGGCCGGATCGAACTCGAGAAGCTTTTTTTCCGGATAGACGCCGAGATTGTTGACCAGCACGTCGAGTCGACCGGGCCCCTGTTGGACCGCCCGCACCAGCATTTCGCAGCCGTCGTGCCCTGACAAGTCCGCTTGCACCGCCAACGCTCGCCCCTCTGGAAGCTCGGCGATCAACGCCTCGGCCGGGGCCCGAGATCGGTGGTAGTGCACGAGGACGGACAGCCCGTCGTCGACGAGGCCTTCGACGATCGCGCGGCCCAGGCCCTGCGCGCCGGCGGTCACCAGCGCCCAACGCTGGCCCTCCCCGGGTTCACCATCCGGTCGGCGTTCGCGGTCAGCGGGCACGGTACAGCTCCAACGCGCCGAGCACCCGGGACAAGGCTCGCACCTCATGGGTTCGAATCATGTGAGTTCCGCCCAGCGCCGCGAGGACCGCGAAGAATGGCTCGGCCTTTCGACGCTCGTCTTCGAGAAAGACTTCGGGGGCGTGGGGTACGATGTTGAAGATCGGAAAGCCCAGCGACCACAGACGGAACGCGTGGAGGAAAGTATCCATCTGATAGGTCACCCGCTGGGCGGAATCCTGCAGATTCTTGTAGTAAAAGCCCAATCCAGGGTCGATGAAACACTTCTTGACCCCGAACCGAGCCGCTCTCGCGGTCAGGTCGCGAAAGTAATCGAGCAGGACGGGCACCATGTCCTCGGACCGCTGAAAGTCGCCGACCTCTCGGACCGTTTCCCCCTGCACGTAACACAAGATGACCGCAGCATCGTGCTGGCCCGCGACCCGGAACACCTCATCCGCTTCTTTCATCCCCGTGAGGTTGAAGACCTGCGCCCCGTGGCGCGCGCAGGTATCGAGCACCTCGGGGTGATAGCTCTCCACCGACACCACGAGGTTGCGCGCGATCATGCCGTCGACCACCGGCAACAGCATTTCGAGCTGGCCGGCGACGTCGACCCGACGAGCGTCAGGAAGTGTGGACTCGGCACCGATGTCGACCATCGCCGCCCCGTTGGCGGCCAGCATTTCCGCTCGCGCGATGGCTTCTTCGGTCGTTCGACAGACGGACTCCTTGTACCAGCTGTCCGTCGACAGATTGATAACGCCGGTCAGATATCGGCGGGACGCAAAATCGAAGGTCACGGGGCCGATCTGAAACGGTCGCACCTCATGCTGAAGTGCTTCTCCGTGGGCTTGGAGCAGACGGTGCACCACCTTGAAGTCGAGCATCGATCTTCCCGTAGGCAGTGGGCGCCTGCGTGTCCACCGGCATGGTCGGCCCAACCGTTGTGGGGCGGGTGGGCCCGATGGGGTAAGACGGGTCGCGGGCCGAACTTCGGTCGATTTCCGCTGCCTTTTCCTTGAAAAACGTCGCCGACCAGCGATGATGAACGGCCCCATGAATTCTGACGTGGCCGCCTTGGACGCCTTTGCCGCCCGCTTACGGCCGCATTATTCGCGCTTTTTGGACCTCCTCGGCGAGGACGTACTCATGACCGCGCACTCTCACCAAGCGTGGCCCGACGTCAGCCGAGAAGGACATCTCGCCGCCTGGGACGACGCCGCGGATCTTGTCGACAACAAATGGACCAAGATCTTCAGCAGCATCCTGCCCGAGTTCCAGCGACGGGTCGCCACCCGGCTCGGCAGCAGCCGGCCGCTGGATATCGCCGTTGCCCCCAACACCCACGACCTCGTCTACCGCCTCGCGAGCTGCTTCCCGCTCGAAAGTCGGATCGTCACCACGGACGCCGAGTTCCACTCCCTTCGCCGGCAGCTGACCCGGATGACGGAAGATGGCGCCGAGGTGTCGGTCGTCCCCGTCGACAGTGGCGACGGGTACGCCGGTCGGTTCCTCGGTGAGGTCGACCGCGTGAAACCTCACTGGGTCGCCCTATCCCACGTCCTGTTCCCAACCGCTCGCATCATCGCCGACCTAGACGACATTCTTGCTGGTCTGGCCCGCCGCGAAGTCCCGGTTTTGGTTGATACGTATCACTCGTTCAACGCCTTGCCGCTCGATGTCGACCGCTGGCCGGGCACGGTGTTCGTCACCGGCGGCGGTTATAAATACGCACAGTCCGGCGAGGGCTGCTGCTGGCTGCTGCTGCCCGCCGACGCCGAGCGGTTTCGCCCCCGACACACGGGCTGGTTCGCGGACTTTGGCGGGCTGGACGGCGCCGACGACCGGGTGAGCTACGGCCGCCACGGTCACCGCTTTCTCGGCGCCACCTTCGACCCCACCGCGCTGTATCGCGCGGTGTGGACCATGCGCTGGATGGACGAGGAAGGCCTCACGCCCGCCCTCTTGCGGGCTCAGCGCCTGCGCGCAACCCGCTTGATGCTGTCGCTGTACGACCGACTCGACCTCGCAGGGAAGGGTCTGGGTCTTGCTACGCCCCGGTCGGATGACCTGCGGGGCGCCTTCGTGGCGTTCGTAACCGAGCGGGCCGGCCGTCTGTGCGAGGCGCTGGCGCTGCGGGGCGTCCGCGCTGACCGCCGGTCTTCATTGCTTCGATTCGGTCCGGCGCCCTACACGACGAGCGCGGAGATTCATCGAGCCATGAGTGTGCTGCACGATCTGGTAGCATCCTGACCGCATGGATTCGGCTAGCCGCTGGGTTCTCGGGATCGACCTCGGTACGTCCAACACCGCGGCCGTCGCCTTCGGACCCGATCAGAATGGCCCGCTGTCGATTCTTCACGGCCGCCAGCGACCGATTCTTCCCTCGGTCGTCTCCCTCAAGAACCCTCGTCTTCCGATCGTCGGGTGGCTCGCGCGGGACATGATGCTGACCGACCCGCTCACCACCATCTACGGTTGGAAGCGGTTCATCGGACGCAACGAGCGCAGCGAGTACGTGACCCGATACCGCGACCGGTTCCCGTTCCGCATTCACGCCGACCCCAGCGGACGGCTGGGCGCGGTGGTCCAAGGCGCCGTCTACCCATTCAACCAGATCGCGGGCCTGGTGCTGGATCAGGTCCGCCTCCAGGCCGAGGCCGCCCTGCGCACCCGCGTGAACCGCTGCGTGATCGCGGTGCCCGCGCACTTCGCGAAGTCCCAGCGCAGCGCGATCCTACAGGCCGCGCATCGCGCGGGCCTGCAGGTCATGAAGCTCATCAACGAGCCGACCGCGGCCGCCCTGGCCTTCGGGATCGACCGGCGCCTCGACGGCCGAGTGCTGGTGTTCGACCTCGGCGGCGGCACCTTCGATGCCACCCTGCTCGAGGTCGTCGACAACGTCTTCGACGTGCGGGCCACGCGCGGCGACGGTTTCCTGGGCGGCATCGACTTCGACCGCGCGATCTTTCAGCGCCTCCACGAGTTCTGCGAAGCCCGGTTTCAACTCGACCTGAATGATGACTCGGTCGTCGCGCAGCGGGTGATGAACGCGGCGGAGAACGCCAAGTGTGCCCTGTCGATGGAGCCCAAAGTGCGCATCAACGTGCCCATGATCGGTCACGATCGCCAGGGCGGCACCGTCGACCTCGATTTCCTCCTCGATCGAGGAGAGCTCGAGGGCCTCACCGCTCCCCTGGTCGAGCGGTGCTTAGGCATCGTGGATCAGATGCTGAGCGACGCCAACGTGAGCCCGGGAGACATCGACCACGTGCTCGCGGTCGGCGGGCAGACGCGGATGCCCCTGGTGCGCAAACGGCTGGCGGAGACCATGGGCCGGCCACCGCTGACCCATCTCGACGCCGATACCTGCGTCGCTCACGGCGCCGCGCTGATGGCGCAAAGCGACGCCGATCCCGCGGGTGCGGTGCTCCTCGATGTGCTGTCGGTGCCCGTCGGGGTGGTGTTCCCCGGCGGCCGAACCCAGTTCATCTTCCGCGCCAACAGCGATCTGCCCGCGATTCAGACCCTGCTCGTCGAGCCGCCGGCGCTGGGGCAAGACCTCGTCGTCGGTCT
>JANQQN010000172.1 GCA_028289325.1 Myxococcota bacterium
CGGTGGACCATTTCGCTCGGCGCCATCCGCGCTCGGTATCCGCTTCCACGTCCACCGGCCGCATGACGCCCATGAACAGCCGTTGCCCGTCGCGCTTCACTTCGTTCACCCACATCTCCATCGCGATCGAGCGGCCGCCGCGATGGCGGCCGATCACCCGCCGCCGCCGATTGAGAATGGAGCCGGTCCCGGTTCCTACGTACCGAGCCATGTGTTCGTCGTGCTCGCTGCGCTGGTCGGATCCCATGAGCTCTCCGACCGAGCGGCCCAAGATCTCGTATGCCTGGTAGCCGAACAGAGTTTCGGCGGCGGGGTTGAAGCGGAGAACGTGGCCGAGGGAATCGATGATCACCACTGCGTCTTGAACGACGTCCACCAGCGAATACAGATCGGTCGTATCCTCCACCATACGGCGGTAGGAATCGGCCCCCGGGTGACCGAAGCTAGCCCGGCGCCGGATACCGGGAGGGATGAGCGGCTCGGTGCGCCGTTCCGAGGCGCACCTCGGTTTGGGTCCCGACCCGAGACTCCGCTAGGCGAGCTGAAAGTGACTCGCGAGGCCGCGATAGAGCGCGCGTAGGCCCATCGCTTCTCCGCCATAAGGTCGGCCTGGACGATGGTCCGTGTTCCACGCCATCACGTCGATGTGACCCCACTTGGTATCGGGTTCGACGAAAGACTCGAGAAACAAGGCGGCGGTGATCGCCCCTCCGAATCGGGTGGAGCCGGTGCTGGAGATGTCGGCGACCTTGCTTTCGAGATGACGACGGTACGGCTGGTGTAGCGGCAGCCGCCACAGCGGGTCACCGGCCTGCGTCGACCCGTCGAGGAGCGATTGGGCCAGCGTGTCGTCGTTGCTGAACAACACAGGGACTTCGGTGCCGAGGGCGACCCGCGCCGCGCCGGTCAGGGTGGCGACGTCGATGAGGACGTCGGGCGATTCGCGCTCCGCTTCCGCAAGCGCGTCGCAGAGGATCAGGCGTCCTTCGGCGTCGGTATTACCGACCTCGACGGTGAGGCCCTTACGGGTCGGCAGTACATCGAGGGGCCGAAAGCTATCCCCGGAGACCGCGTTCTCCACCGCGGGGACCAGCACTCGAAGCCGAACCCGCCACTTCGAGGCCATGATCGCGTGGGCGAGACCCAACACGATCGCTGCCCCGCCCATGTCCTTCTTCATCAGGATCATGCCGCTGGACGGCTTGAGGTCGAGCCCCCCGGAGTCGAACACGACGCCTTTGCCCACCAAAGTGAGCTTCGGATCCCGGGGCCGGCCCCATCGGACGTCGATGAGACACGGGGCCCGGCTGCTCGCTCGACCCACCGCGTGCACCGCGGGGTAGCCTTTCTCCAGCAGCTGCGCCCCTTTCGTAACCGTGACCTTGGCGTCGAACGGTCGCGCCATCTTTCGCGCCGCCGCCGCGAGATCCGCGGGCCCGAGGTCGCCGGCGGGGGTGTTGATGAGGTCCCGCGCCAAGAAGATGCCTTCCAGCAGGCGAGTGATTTCCGCCCGATCGACGTCGGGCCATACCAAGGTCGTCTGTCGAACCGCCTTCGTCGACTTGAATCGGTCGAATGCGTACGCACCCAGACCCCAGCCAAGGGCGGCCGCGTGGGCGCGATCAGGGGCCATTCCGTCCGGAAGACTGTACCGCCCCTCCGGCAGCCGGGTCGGCAGCCCGGCGAAGTCCCATGGGGTTACGGGCTCGCCGACGCAAACGAGCGCGCCTTTGACCGCGCCGTCAGGCCCCGGTAGCAGCACCGACGCGCCGGGTTCCGGCTTGAACGCTTGGCTGCGGATCCAGTTCTGGGTCGCTGACTCTTCGAAGCGAAACCACTCGTCGAAGCCATCTTTCGAAACGACGTGGATAGGAATCGTCTGGCGCGTGGCCCGCGCGGCGAAGAAGAGCATCGCGCACCAGCGTCGCCCATCGACCCTGGTCACGCAACTTTGCGAACGTCGACGCCACCGGCCGCGATCAGCTCTGTTGACCCTTCTTGAGGCCGAGCTGTTTCAGCTTCTTGTGGAGGTTCGTCCGCTCGATGCCCAGCACTTCCGCCGTTCGCGTAACGTTCCAATCGGTTTCCTTGAGCTTGCGGAGGATGTAGTCGCGCTCGACCATCTCTCGCAGCTCGCGGAGGGTAGGGTGACCATAGCGAGTCAGATCGATCAGTCCCGAACCCGGTTCCGAGTCAGCCGACGGAGGCGGCCGTTGGTCCGCGGAACGGCTCATCGACGGGGGGAGGTCTTTGAGCTGGACGGGGTTATCGGCCAGGATCACCAGTCGCTCGGTGAGGTTTCGAAGCTCTCGCACGTTGCCGGGGAACGAGTAGCGCCGGATAGCATCGGCGGCCTCGGGAGTGACGGTGACCGGAGGCTCGATGGCGTGCTCGGCGGACACTTGGGTCAGAAAAGCGTTCAACAGCAGAAGAATGTCGTCGCCCCGGTCGCGTAGCGGCGGCGACTCGATCGGCACCACGGACAGACGAAAATAGAGGTCTTCCCGGAAGTTGCCTTGCCGAACCTCCTCCTCCAGATCTTTGTTCGTCGCCGCCAAGACCCTCACGTCGACGACGAATGCTTTCTCGCCGCCGACTCGGATCACCTCCCCGGTCTGCAGAGCCCTCAGCACCTTGGCCTGGGCATCGAGGCTCATGTCGCCGATTTCGTCGAGGAACAAGGTCCCGCCGTCGGCGAGCTCGAACCGGCCGCGCTTGCGCTGTACGGCCCCGGAAAACGCACCGCGTTCGTGACCGAACAGCTCGCTTTCGATGAGTTCGGCCGGGATCGCCGCACAGTTGACCTTGACGAACGGGCCGTTCGATCGCTTCGACGCGCGGTGGATGGCTCGCGCGATGAGCTCTTTGCCGGTCCCGGATTCTCCGGTGATGAGGACCCGCACTCCGGTCCCCGCCACCTTGGCGATCTGCCGTTTGACCTGCTCGATGGGCGGGGAGTGGCCGAGCATCTCTTCGTCGCCGCCCTCCGCGGCTTCGAGGGCCCGGATTCGCGCCGCCAACGCCCGCCGTTCGATGGCGTTCTTCACCGTGACCAGCACCCGCTCCCGACTCAGCGGTTTCTCCATGAAATCGGAGGCGCCGATATTCATGGCTCGAACCGCTTCTTCGATCGTGGCGTGGCCGCTGATCATCAGGACGGGAATGTCGCCGTGCTCCTCGCGGATTTTTTCGAGCGCGGTGAGCCCGTCGATGCCCGGCATCCGAACGTCGAGGAGGATCACGTCGATCAACCCTTGGTTGAGCCGAGGAAGAAAGGCCTCCGCCGACTCGAAGGTCTCGACCTCGTAACCTTCGCCTTCGAGGACCATGGACAGTGTCCGCCGGATGTTGCGTTCGTCGTCGACGACCACGACTCGGCGGCCAATCGGATCGGCGCCATCGGACATTTCGTGGATGCTAGCAGAAGGGGGCCTCGATATGGGCGTTCCGCACGAGGAGACCGCGGTCATGCCGAGGTCATCCGGTACAGGGGAGGGATCGGGCTTGACGGCCCCAGAAGTTCACCAGTAGGGCGGCCGCATGGATCCCGGGCGCGCCGTCGACGAAGACATCGACGAGCTGGAAATGCTGACCCAACCCGGGCGCGAAGACGATCTGCGAACTTTCCTCCTGCTGCTTCACCCCGCGGACGTCGCCGAGCTCCTGGGCCACGTTCACGAACAGACCGCTCTGTCCATCCTCCGCCACCTCGACCCCGAGCGGGCGGCAGAGATGGTGTCGGAGCTCGACCCCTACGACCAGGAGCGCATCCTCAAGCTCGTCAAGCCCGAGGAGCTCGGCTCGATCGTCGGCGAGATGGAGACCGACGACGCGGCGGACCTCCTTCAGGAGCTCGACAAGGCGACCGCGGACCGCATCCTCGCCAGCCTGCCGTCAGACGACCGCGACGACGTGGCCAAGCTCCTGCGGTACGACCCTGACACCGCCGGCGGCATCATGCAGACCGAGCTGGTGGCGGTGCCCCTGACCGCGACCGTCGGCGACGCGGTGGAGGCGGTTCGGGAGGCCGCGAACGAGGTCGACATCATTTCCGTGTTCGTCGTCGACGAACGGGGCCGATACGCAGGAAACCTTGCGCTTCAGGACCTCGTCTTATCGTCGGCGGAAGCCTCGGTGGCCCGAGCGATGGAGGCCAAGGTCGTCGAGGTCGACCCCAAGCTCGACCAGGAAGAGGTCGCCAAGATCTTCGACCGGTACTCGCTGGTGGAGCTCGGGGTCGTCGATGCCGACGGCCGACTCATCGGCCGGATCACCGCCGATGACGTGCACGAGGTCCTGGTCGAAGAGGCCGAGGAAGACTTCCTGAAGATGGCTGGCACCGCCGCCGAGCCGGAGGTCATCTACTCCGACCACGTGTTCCGGATCGTCGGCCAGCGGCTGCCGTGGCTGATGTCGACGTTCTTCGCGGGGCTCCTGGCGTCCTACATTCTGCAGTCGGCGAGGACGATCTACGAGTCGGCGGTCGTGCTGCTGATGTTCGTTCCGGTGATCACCGGCATGAGCGGTAACGTAGGCACCCAGTCGGCGATGATCATGATTCAGGGCATGGCCGCCGGACACGTCGACAAGGACGCGCTGTTTCGGGCGATCCTGAAAGACATCACGGTGAGCGCGATTATGGCGGTCATCTGCGGCCTGACCGTCACCGCGATCGTGACCCTGTGGAAAGGCCATCCCGCGTTGGGGCTGTGCGTAGGGCTCGCGCTGACCTGCTCCATGACCACCGCCAGCGTCCTGGGGAGCACGGAGCCAGCCCTCCTCAAGCGGGCGGGCATCGATCCCGCCGTGGCCGCCGGGCCCCTGATCACTTCGATCAACGACATCTCAGGCGTGATAATCTTCACTCTGATCTCGACCATGTTCCTCGAGTTTCTGAAGTGAGCACGCTCGTCGACACCCTCGCTCTTCGGCCCGCCGACGTCGCCGGAGCCCAGTACATTGGGCTGTGGGTGATCGCGATCGTCGCGGTGTCGGTCGTACGGCCGCCGGTATTTCTGCGGGGGCTGGATCCCGAGCTGATCCCCGATCGGACCCGCGCTTTCGCGTGGTTCTATCAGCGCCTGTACGCGGCCATGGTCCTGGGCTGCGCGGCGTGGCTGGGGGTGAGTCTCAGCGACGGCGGTCCGAGCGACTTCGGCTTCGCGTGGGGCCGGATCGACCGGGCCCTGGGTCTCATCGCGGGGATCATCCTCGTCGCCAGCCCGGCCTTCATGGCCCTCCAAGGACGCGAAGCCCTGGCCAAGACCTACCCGGAGATCCGAATTCGGCGTTGGACCGGCCGCCTGCTGAGCAACAACCGAACCACGTGGGTGGCGTACCTGAGTGCATACGAGGGCCTGCTGCGTGGGGTCTGCCTGTTTGGCATCGCCGCATGGTCCAGTCCCCTGCTCGCGGTGCTGCTGACCAGCGCCCTGGACATCAGCGCCCACGCCCGGCGCCCGCCGGGGGAGGTCGCCGCTCGCGTCCCGCTGGCGCTGGCGCTCGGGGTCGGGACGCTGTGGAGCGGAAGCGTGCTCGGGGCCTGCGTGGCCCAGTCGTTGCTGATGCTGACCGCGGAGACCCTCGGCCGGTCGGCTTCGGCCGGGCTCAGCCCGCGCGAGCGCCGCTCATGACCACCCGCTCGAGATCCGGGTCGATCACGAACCCCAGCCGCTTGGCCTGACCGAGGTGCGCGCGGGCCAACCGGTAGTCTCCCTTGCGTGCGAAGAGCTCGGCCAGCCGGTAGTGGGCGGCGGGATGATGGGGGGCGACCGCGGCGACCCCTCGCACGATGTCGATGGCCTCCTCGAGCCGTCGGGTATCTCCCCAGGCCGACAGCAGCGCCGACAACGCGAGGCGCGCGGTGATGTTTTCGGCACCGTTGGCCGCGCGGGCGACCCGGGCTCTGGCCACCGCGATCTCCCGGTCGAGTCGCGATCCGCGGCTCGATCCGGTTCGAAGCCCCAGCGCCTCGTCGAGCCGCCGACGGTCGAAACGAACGGGGGTCGGGGACGGCGAACGGTTCATCGATGGCGTACGCGGCAGCGGAGGTGGGGTCCGGGGAGGCGCGCCAGCGGGGGTGGCCATCGCTTCCGCCGCCTCGATGAAAAACGGCGCAAAGACCGAGGGCCGGGTGATCGGCGGCATCGCGGTCGTCAAGTGCGGCGGGGGCGCGTTCACCGTCGGCTCCTCTTCTTCGGGGGGCGTCAGGTCGGGTTCGAGGGGTGCGAAGTCGATCACTACCGATTCGAAGGGGCCGGTGCCCTCGGTCTCGGCGAGCGGACCACGCTGAACCTCGGGCTCCAGATCGCCGCCCAACGACACCTCCTCCTGAATCTGGCCGTCACCGCTCCTGACGAACGCATGAAAGGCCTCCTTGAGGGCGGGATCGAGACCGGGCAATCCGATCTCGAGCCGCGCGCCGCCCGAACGAGCGCGGCCGACGGACAGAACCTCGCCGTCGAGAAGCCAGTGGCCTCCGGACTTCGGATGAATGACCATGAGCTCGACGACGGCGCCCGGCGGCCGCTCGATCTCCGCCTCGATCCGGACCTGAGCTCGGGCCAGCTCGCCGAAGAAGAACGTCCATAGCCGGTCGGTGTCTCGAGGACGGATCAGAAAGGTCGCGACCTCGTCCTCGCCGGGGATCACCGTCGGGTCGACCGCAGGCCCGGACGACGGCGCCGGCCGCTGACTACGCAAGAAAGCTTGCCACCGCTCCTGTGACTTAGTGTCGAACAGGAAAAACTCGAGGCCCATGTGTTGACGCGCAAGTCCGGTCTTTGGGTCGACGACGACGCCGTTCCGCGCGACCATCGCCGTCACCGCGATGACCACGTCCGAATCCGGAAGCTCGATCTCGAGCTCGACGTACCGGCGCAGCGGTCGAGCCGCGTCGGCCCAGACCGAAACACCATGCGCGGATACGTCCACGGTGACCGTGCGCGTTCCACCGTGGGCGTCCTTCAGCCACACCGGAAGGGCGATGGCCGAACGGACAGATCGTCTCCGGTTCTCCATAGTTAGGCGTCCCATCATGACAAGCCGCGGCCGATTCCACCACCGTCCGCCGACGGTTCGCCGAGTCGGCCTCCTTGTGGGGTTAATTCTCGCGATCCCATCGGTGGTCCCCACGCCAGCCACCGCGAACGGAGCGGCATCCAGCCTCCGTCCCCGACCGGATTCTCCGCTGGCCATCGCGGTCGCCGCGATGGCCGCCGGCGACCCGGAGGTGACCTTGGATACCCTCGATGGCTATCAGGGCGCCGGCCAGGCGCTCGCCACCCATCTGCAGGCCCAGGCGCACTGGAAGCTCGGGCGCCGCGACCTCGCCGTCAAGCTGTGGGAAGGAATGCGACTGCCGGCCGGGTGCCGCGCGTCGGGCGCACATCCGCTGGCGAAGCGGGTGCGTGTGGCCCGCGCCGCCCTCCTCGCCGACAAAGACCCCGTCGCCGCCGCCGAGCAGCTGCTGGCCTTGCCCTCCGAGGCGGGTCATCTCGCGGCCGCGGTCGAGCTCCTCAGCGAAGGTCAAGTAACCAAGCGCGTGGACGACGCCGTGGGCCGGTTGCTGATCGAGTTTCCCGCCGCGAAGGAGACGCTGGTCGCGGCCCGCAGTCTGGGACCCGATGGCGTGCAAGCCCACCTCGTGTCCATTCAGCGGCGCCTCGCGCGGCTACGAAACCTGGTGAAGGCCAACGCGAACGAGAAGGCCGCCCGGGAGGCGAAAGCGCTCCTGGCCGACCTCCCCGCCCAACGCCCGAGCCGGTGTGAGGTCACGTACCTTCAGGGCCGAACGGCACGGAAGCGGCGGCGATACGAGGAGGCCGTCAAAACCTTGCGCCAGGCCCGGAAGACCTGCGCAGACAAAGCCGGCGAATCCCGGGAGTTTCTCCTTCGCAGCACCCTCCTGCTGACCCAGGTTCACGCGATCCTCGGCGACGTCGACGAGCTCAAGTCGTTGGTCCGGTGGATGGGCAAACACCATCGAACCCACCGATTTACCGACGACGCGCGCTTTCTGTACGCCGACGCCCTCGACCGGAAAGGGCGGTGGCGGCAAGCCAAACAGCAGTACGACCTCGTCGCTCACACCCCCGGCTCTGACCATGCGACCATCGCCGCGTGGCGAGTCGCATGGCGGGCGATCCGTGACGACCGAAAGCGAGAAGCGGTCAAGCGGTTGCGGCGGATCATCAAGAAGCCCGCGGACCGTAAGGAGGAGCACCTCAGGGCCGAGTACTGGCTCGCCCGTCTCGACGAAAAGCGTGCCCCCAGCCGGGCGACCGACCGTTATCTGCGCCTCACCCGCCGGCCTTCCTTCTATGGCTGGCTCGCCCTCGACCGCCTGCGGACGTTCGAGCCGAAGGCCGCGAAAGCCGCCGAGTCGTCGTTGATCGCCGCCGCCACCGCTACCGTCGCGCCCCAGATTTCGGACCGGGTCACCGGCTCGGATGCTTTTCGGTCGGCCGAAGCGTACGCACAGGCGGGTGAGCCCCAGCTCGCCGCGTGGTCCCTGACCCGCATCAACTGTGAGGCTTCGGGCCCCGACGCCGCGCTGTCGATCGCCATCGCGCTGGAGGCGGTGGGCGCGTTTGCCGATGCCCAAAACCAGATCCGGCGACGCACGTCACTGCTGTCGGGCCCTCTGCGCGCCCAGACCGTCGCTCGGTGGCGAGCCGCGTACTCCCGGCCGTTTCGGCCGGAGATCGCCGCTGCGGCGAAGGCGGCGAAGATCGACGAGCTCCTGATGACCGCGATCGTGCGCGAGGAGTCGAAGTTCGACCCCGAGGTCGTGTCGTGGGCCGGCGCGACGGGGCTCGCCCAGCTGATGGGCCCCACCGCCAGCGCCGCTCACGAGCAGGTCTACGACAAACCGCTCGACCTCGACCGGCTGACCGAACCGGGACTCAACGTGCGACTGGGCGCTCACGTATTGGGGCAGGGTCTCCGCAGCTTCAAAAACCCCATTGTGGCCATCGGTGCATACAACGGGGGTTACGGCTTGCTCAGGCGGAGCCTGAGCACCAAAAAAGAGCCTCTGGAGCGGTGGATCGAGGACTTCGGGGTTCGCGAAACCCGCCGATACATGAAACGGGTGACGGAAACCTGGGGCGTGTACCGCTTGCTCTATGATTCCGAGAACCGATTCATCGACCTTCCGACGTCCGTTGCACGCCGACGTTGACAATCATTCTCAATAAACGAAGGCTCCCTGCGTGACCTTGGCGGAAATGCAGGTAGGACCGATCGTGCACGTCAAAGCGGTGCGCTCCAAGAATCCGATCATGCTGCGTCTGATGGAGATGGGCCTCGTTCCCGGCGCCCCGGTGCAGGTTCTCAAGCGGGCGCCGTTCGGCGGACCGATGGAGATCCGCGTCGGCGATTACCGTCTATCGATCCGTCGCAGCGAGGCTCGACACCTCGATGTCGACGCCGCTGGATCGGCATGACTCTCGTCGCGCTCGCCGGCAATCCCAACTCCGGAAAGACCACGCTCTTCAACCGTCTGACCGGCCTTCGCCAGCAAGTCGGCAACTATCCCGGGGTCACCGTCGAGCGCCGCACCGGCGCCGCGGTGCTCGCCGACGGTCGATCGATCACCATCGTCGACCTCCCCGGCACGTATTCGCTGGTATCCCGAAGTCGGGACGAAGCCATCGCGTTCGACGCGCTCACCGGCCACACCGGGGCCGCGACGCCCGACGCGGTCGTCGTCGTCGTGGACGCCACCAACCTCGAGCGAAACCTATACCTCGCGCTATCGACCATGGAGCTGCGGCTGCCGACGGTGGTCGCCGTCAACATGATGGACGCCGTGGAAGCAGCGGGAAAGTCGCTCGACCTCGATGCATTGGCCGAGGAGCTCGGGGTTCCGGTGGTCGGAATCTCGGCGAAGTACGGTCGGGGCATCGAGGACCTGCTCGATGCCGTCAATCGGACCGAAAGCGACGGCCAGGCCCCTCCGGCCCGGCGATGGCGAATCGACACCAATGGCGAAGAGGCGATCGACGCTGCCCGCCGGACCGTAGCCTCGGCCGGCAACGGCATCGACAGCGAAGGGGCCGCGGTGTGGGCCCTCACTTCCGCCGCGACCTTCGATTCGGAAGCAGAGGGCGCGGAAGACCCCCTGCACGGCCACCCTGCGCTGCAGCGCGCGGTGGCCGAAGCGCGTCCGTTGTTGACCACGCCCCCCAACCAATTCGTGGCTCGGGTCATCGAGGCTCGCTACGACCTCGCCCGTAAGGCCGCTCAGCGGGCGAAGGTGGCCCCTGGCGACGGGGAGCCCGATTTCACCGACCGGGTCGATCGTTATCTGCTGCATCCCGTGATCGGCACCTTCGTGTTCTTCGCGGTGATGGCCTTCGTGTTCCAGTCGATCTTCGCGTGGTCCGACCCTCTCATGGGGGCGATCGAAGGCGGAGTCGGCGCGGTGCAAGGCGTCGTGCAAGCCACCCTGCCCGACGGCGCCATCCGCGACCTGCTCGTCGACGGCGTGGTGGGCGGGGTCGGAAACGTCATCGTTTTCGTGCCTCAGATCGCCATTCTGTTCGCCCTGATCGCGGTTTTGGAGGACAGCGGGTACCTCGCCCGGGCCGCGTTCATCAGTGACCGGGTGATGGCGCGGGTCGGACTTCACGGCCGAGCGTTCATGCCCCTGTTGTCCGGCTTCGCGTGCGCGGTGCCGGCGATCATGGCCACCCGGGCCATCGAGACCCGTCGTGATCGACTGGTGACCATCCTCGTCGCGCCGCTGGTGTCGTGCTCCGCCCGCCTGCCGGTCTATACGCTGATCATCGCCGCGCTCTTCGCTGCGGATCAAACGGTGGCCGGCGTGTTCACCGTCGGCGGTCTGATGATGCTGACGATGTACCTGCTGTCGATGGTGTTCACCATCGGCGTCGCGTTCATCCTCAAACGCACCATCCTCGCCAGCCCCACCCCCCCGCTGGTCTTGGAGCTGCCGCCTTACCGCCGACCCGAGATCGGGAGCGTTCTGCGGCGCGCCTACGAGCGATGCATGGTGTTCGTTCGAGACGCGGGGACGGTGATCCTCGCCTGCTCGGTCGTGTTGTGGGCGCTGCTGTACTTCCCCCGCGAAGTCGACTTGCCTTTCGACCCGCAGCTCGAGGCCCTCAAGCTCCAACACGCCCGCAAAGCCGCCGTCACTCGACAGCGAGACCCGGCGGCGATCGAGAGAGCTCAAGAGCGTTACGAGCGGGCCATCGCCAACCTCGACGCTCGGGTCGAGGCGGCCCGCGTTCACGGTAGCTTCGCGGGGCGGATCGGGCGGACGATGGAGCCGGTGATCGAGCCCCTCGGCTACGACTGGAAGATCGGGATCGGGCTGCTGGCGTCATTCGCAGCGCGGGAGGTGTTCGTGTCCACCATGGGCGTGATCCTCGGCGTCGGCGGCGACGCCGACGAGACCTCGGTGTCCCTGCGGGAGCGACTGCAAAGAGAGAAAGACCCGGACACCGGCCAGCCGATCTACACCCCCCTCGTCGGCCTATCGCTGATGGTCTTCTTCGCCCTCGCGCTGCAGTGCATGAGCACCGTGGCCGCGATTCGTCGCGAGACCAACAGTTGGCGGTGGCCGGTATTCGCGCTGGTCTACACCGCAGTCCTGGCCTGGATCGCCGCGTTCCTGGTCTATCAGGGCGGCCGCTGGTTAGGCTTCACGTGATGTTCTCGCCGACCGGGGCATGGCAGGAGATGGTCGCGCTCGCGCTCGCGTTCGCTGCGTTGGTGTTCCTGGTCGGGCGCCTGACCGGCTGGCCGAAGCTCGGCCGGCCCAAGCGCGATGGCCCGCCGATCCATACCGGCCATCGGCTGTCGCGAGGTCTTGCCAAAGCGCGGCGACGCCGGTAGCCGGCCATCCATGTCCAGTCCTCCGGCCCTCGACACCGTCCGCATCAACGCCGACTTCGACGGCGGCAACATCGAGTGCCGGCGCATCGGCGGCCCGAACGACATCGAGCTGGCGATCCGCCGCGACCACCAGTCGGACTTCTTTCAGTGGTTCTACTTCCGACTGAGCGGGGCCCGCGGCCGCGAAGTCACGATGCGGATCGTGAACGCCCACGAATCCGCGTACCCGAATGGCTGGCGAGACTACCGCGCGGTGGTCTCCGCGGATCGAATCAACTGGCGGCGAATCGAAACCAGCTACGACGGCCGAGCGTTGACCATCACCCACACGCCGGCCGCCGACGCCGTGTACTTCGCGTACTTCGCCCCGTATTCGATGGAGCGCCACGCCGACCTGATCGCTCGGTGTTTGGCCTCCGGCCGGGCTCGTCTGTCCGTGCTCGGTTCTACGATCGACGGCCAAGACCTGGACCGCCTGATCGTCACCGGCGCCACGGCCGGCCCGCGGCAGTGCTGGGTCATCGGTCGCCAGCATCCCGGTGAAACGATGGCCGAGTGGTGGATGGAAGGATTTCTCGGGCGCCTGCTGGATCCCGCCGACCCCCTCGCCCGGCAGCTGCTGAGCAAAGCCACCTTTCATGTCGTTCCCAATATGAATCCGGACGGCAGCCGCCGCGGGCATCTGCGCACCAACGCCGTCGGCACCAACCTGAACCGCGCCTGGCGGGACCCGTCGCTGGACGCGAGCCCTGAAGTATTCCTCGTTCGCGCCCAGATGGAGAAAACGGGCGTCGACTTCTGTCTGGACGTCCACGGCGACGAGGATCTGCCGTATAACTTTCTGATCAGCGCCGCGGGCATCGAAGGTTACGGGGACCGGCTCGATGGTCTTCACCGCCGGTTCGCGACCGCCCTCGTTCGCGCCAGTCCCGACTTTCAGACCGAACGCGGCTATCCCACGCCGAAGCCGGGCCAGGCGAACCTCGCCATGTGCACGCCGTGGGTGGCCAAACGTTTCGACTGCCTGTCGATGACCCTCGAGCAGCCGTTCAAGGACAACGCCGACGGCCCGGACCCCGAGTTCGGCTGGTCTCCCGAACGCTGTCGGCTGCTCGGTCGAGCGCACCTCGACGCGCTGGCGGCAGTGATCGACGACCTGCGCCCCTGAACCGACGACGGCGGCTCAGGGGTCCGCGGCCTTCGCGGCGGGCATCAGCTCGGCTTCGAGGCGGTCGACGAACGCGGTCTGCGCCGGGTGCAGCAGGCGTCGCGCCTCTTCCAAGGACACGAAACGCACCCGATCGATCTCCGGATACAGACCGATCCGGCCCGTGCGCGGCGGCCACTCGAGCTCGAACTGATTGCTCTGAAGCCGGTCCGGGTCGCCGTCCCCTTCGAACGCAAATCCGTACACCGTCTTGCCGCTCTTCAGGCGAACGCTGCCCAGCTCGACGAATCGGTCGGTCTCCACCGCGAAGCCGGTCTCCTCCCGGAACTCCCGCTGGGCGGCAGCGAGGAAAGTCTCCCCCGAATCGACCAACCCCTTCGGAATCGTCCAGTGTCCGGCGTCTTTGCGGCGATAAATCGGGCTCCCGGGATGGGCGACCAACACTTCGAGCCGCCCCTTGCGCCATCGGTACATCAGCAGTCCGGCGCTGACCTTCACACCGACAGCATACCAGGTGACCTCGCGCGACCGGGCGCGGGTTGAAGATCTAGGCTGTGCAAATGTCCATCCTTGGCATTGTAATACAATGTAAGACGGTCTTGGATCCATACCCTGTGACGCAGATCGCGTCGGTCACATCGGGGTTACAGGTGGCGTCAAGGGTTGACGGGGGCTGTCCCGCGAGATGGAAAGGCCGCGCCGCGGCGCACCCATGAACGTCCTGGAGTGGATAGCCTCGTTTACCGAGCGCCGCGCGTGGGCGGTATTGCTGACCCTGATTCTGTCCGCGGTGCCGGCGGCCTACCTCGCCTCCGGCTTGGAGCTGGAATCCGACTTTACGGACCTGCTCGACCGGCGAGCCCGCCCTGTCCAAGACCTCGAGGCGGTCACCGACAAGCTCGGGGGCACCGCGTTCATCGTGGTGGCCATCGACGCGCGGGATCGCCCTCGGGCCGAGCGATTCGTCTCTGTCCTCGTGCCCCGACTGACGGCGCTGCCGAGCGTGCTTTTCGTCGACGGCAAACTGGATCTGCAGTGGGTCAAGGACCGGCGGCTGCTGTACCTGAACGCGGAGCAGCTCGAGTCCCTGACCGACGAGGTCGCCGGCTTCATCGACGCTCGTTACGCGGAGCAAACCGGCCTCTTCGTCGACCTGAGCGATGACGCGGGCGACGCGGAGAAGTTCCGACGGCGGCTGGTGAAGGAGTACACCGGCGGCGACACGCTGCCCGTCAAGGAGTACCTGGTCGGAAACGACGGCCGGTACATGTACCTGTTCGCGCGATTGGCGGGCGGAACCGGCAACATGGATTTCGGCCGGCGAGCCCTGGAGGAAGTCCAGGCCACCACGGGCGCGCTGCAGGGGTCGGACCCCGCGTTCGAAGGGCTCGAGATCCGATACTCGGGGTCGGTGGTCATCCGGATCGAGGAAGACCAGATCATGAGCCGCGACCTGCAGCAGACCGCACTGTTCGGGTTCGTGGGCGTCGTTTTGCTCATGACCCTCTACACTCGACGTCCGCGCACGCTGTTGATCGTGTCGCTACCGATCCTGATCTCCACCGCGTGGACGTTCGCGTTCGCCCGGCTGGCCATCGGTCGACTCAACATCATCACCGGGTTCCTGGCCGCGATTCTGTTCGGTCTCGGCGTCGACTTCGTCATCCACCTGTTCCTTCGCTACATGGAGGCGCGCAGGGGAGGCGAAGCCGTCGAGCGCGCCTTCCGAACCACCACCGTGTCCACCGGTCGAGCGGTGGTGTCCAGCGCGCTCACCACCGCCAGCGCGTTCATCGTCGTCCGCTTCGCGGACTTCCAGGGGTATCAGGAGTTCGGGCTCCTCGCGTCGGTGGGCATCGTCATCACCATGGCCGTGACCCTGTTCTTGTTCCCGGCCCTCAACCAGATCCTGGAGCGCCACCTACCGATGCGGAACCTGCACCCGCGGCCCCTGGAACAACAGGGGCTCATCTTGCCGGCCGTGGTTCGCTGGGGGGTGCTGATCGGTGTACCCCTGTTCTTCGCGTTCTCGGTGGCCCAGCTGGCCACGGGGCAGGTTCGCTTTCACACGAACTGGCGCCAGCTCAAAGGCGAAAGCCCAGCTGCGGATTTCGACGACTACATCATTGAAAGCCTGGGCCGGTCCAACACCTTGACTCTGATCGAGGTTCCGCCCGACGTCGACGTGAGCGAAGTCAAGGCCGCCGTCGAGACGGTGCGAAAAGCGCGCGCGGCCGAAGGCCTCCCCGTCGGCATCAAACGGGCGGTCGGAATGGACGACCTCGTTCCGCCCCACCAAGACGAGCGCACGGAACAACTCGAAGACCTCCAGCGCCAGCTCAAGCGCATCAAACCCGGAACCCTCGACGATGCGACCTCCGCCGAGCTCGACAAGCTGGGCGCGCTGGCCCGGGTCGAGCCGTTCGGGCGGGACGACGTGCCCCGGTCCCTCCGTCAGCGCTTCGAAACCGCGGACGGCGAAGGTTCGCTGGTCCTGCTCCTCACCGACTACCTGTTCTACGAGGTCGACCAGGTCATCTCGTGGGCCGAGGAGATGCGCCAGCTTCGCGCGGCCCTCGACCAGCAAGCCCCGGACGCCCACCTGATGTCCGAGAACTGGATCGCGGGTACGGTCTTCGCGATCATCCTCGGCGACGGGCCCTTCATCCTGTGGGCCGCGTTCCTCGGCGTCTTCTTCGTCCTGTGGCTCGACTTTCGGAGCGTCCGCCACGCCGCGGTGCTGATCACCGTTCTCGTCGCCGGCGTGGTGTGCATGACCGGCGCCATGGGGCTCCTGGGGGTCGACCTCAATTTCATCAACGCGGTCATCATCCCGAGCCTGGTGGGCATCGGGATCGACGGCGCCATTCACGTCTATCACCGCTACCTGGAGGACGGACCGGAGGCGATGCCCCGGGTGCTGCGCAACACGTCAGCCGCCACCCTCCTCGCGGCGGCCACCACCATGGTCGGATTTGGGAGCATGATCTTTGCTCATCATCGGGGGATCCGGTCGGTCGGTGAGCTCGCCGTGTTAGGCGTCACAGCTACCTATCTGTGTACGTCTGTGTTTTTTCCCCTATTACTTCAGGCCTGGGGCCGCCGCGCCCGACACGATTCCAAAACCGGCTCGCCGGATGGTATTGAGGCCTCGCCCGATGTGGGGATGAACCCTTGATCAGCAGCCGATCCAAACTTGTAAACCGTCTGTTGCAGGCCTTCGGCCTGTGCGCCGCCGTAGCGATGCTGTGGCTGACGTTTCGCGGGCTCGATCTCTCACAGACCTGGGCCATCATCGATCGCGTCGGTCCCGCCGCGCTGGTGATCGTTCTGCCGTTCTTGGTGGCGATGGTGCTGGACACCCTCGCCTGGAAACAACAGTTCCAACACCTCAAGCGCCCGCTTCCCATCGGCGCGCTGCTGGGCGTTCGCCTGGCCTCCGAGGGCGTGTTGTTGTCCGTGTCCGGCGGACCGGTCCTCTCGGAAGGCGTGGCGCCGTACCTACTCCACAAGCGGTGCCGAGTTCCTTACTCGGAAGCGGTCGCCACGCTGGGGGTTCGCAAGGCGCTCCTGGTCGTGTCCCAGGCGCTCTACGTCGGCCTCGGCGCGGTGCTGGGGTTCGTATTTCTCCGCAACACCTCGATCGGGGTCATCGGCGTACCGGGCCTCGAGTGGGTGATGGTCCTCGTGTCCGGGATCCTGTTCGTGGTCTCGGTGGTGATCACCGCGGCCCTGACCCAGGGCTCCGCGGGCGCGACGATCAATCGATGGCTGGCCAAGATTCGCCACCGTCGCCTCACCCGCCCCATCGACAGCCTCCGCACCGGGCTGCTGGCCACCGACCAGCATCTTCAACGCGCCCTCGGCGAGACGCCCCAAGACGCCATTCGGCTCACGGCCACGTACTTTCTCGCCTGGCTGGTAGAAGCGTTCGAGACCTACGTCATCCTCCGCCTGCTCGGGGTGGAGATCGGCTTCGTCGAAGTCTGGGCGTTCGAGCCCGCGCTGAGCCTTCTGCGCCACCTGGTGTTCTTCGTTCCGGCCGGGCTCGGCTTCCAAGACGTCGGTTACGTCGCGTTCCTGAAGGCGTTCGGCGTCGCGGACCCCTTGGCCGTCGGCTCCGCGTTCATCGTTCTCAAGCGCTCCAAGGAGCTTCTGTGGGCCGCGTTCGGCCTCGGTTTGCTCTACCATTTCTTCCGCAGCGCGCGAGCCCCGGAGGCCACCGCGCGCCCCGCTCGACCGAAAGACGGTCCGGATATCAAGCGGGTTCTTCTGATCTGCGGTTCGATCAACCAGACCAGCCAGATGTACGCGGTAGGGACACGCCTGAACAACTGCGAGTGTTGGTACTCGCCGTACTACGGGACCGGCCTCGCCGAAGTTGGGCGCCGGATCGGACTGCTCGAGACGTCCATCGCGGGCAGCAAGCTGGTCCGCCGGTGCCTCAACTGGCTCGAAGCCCGGGGGGCTAACGTCGACTACCGCGGCCGAAAGCATAACTACGACTTCGTCATCACCTCGTCGGATCAGATCCTGCCCGGCAACGTCGCGGGCAAGCCGATGGTTCTGGTCCAGGAAGGCATGACCGACCCCGTCAACTTCGTTTTCGAGCTCCAGAAGCTCTTTCCGTATCTCGTCCCTCGCTTCCTGGTCGGTACCGCGGCCACCGGCCAGTCCAAGATGTTCCGGAAGTTCTGCGTGGCCTCCGAGGGCTACCGGGACTACTTCGTGACCCACGGCATCGACCCCGAGACGATCGAAGTCACGGGCATCCCGAACTTCGACAACTGCATCGAGTACGCCGACAACGACTTTCCGCACCGCGGCTTCACCCTCGTGTGCACGTCGGACGGCCGAGAAACCTTCAAGCTCGACGACCGAAAGGCGTTCATCGACCGCGCGATCAGCATCGCCGCCGGCCAGCAGATGATCTTCAAGCTCCACCCCAACGAGGACTTCGACCGGGCCAAGGCGGAGATCGAGCAGTGGGCGCCGGGGTCGCTGGTCTATACCAGCGGCTCCGCGGAACACATGGTCGCCAACTGCGACAAGCTGGTCTGCGAGTGGTCGTCCTTGGCGTTCGTGGGGATCGCGCTCGGCAAGGAGGTCTATTCGAACTTCGACCTCGAGACCCTGAAGTCCCGATGCCCGGTCCAGAACGGCGGCACGAGCGCGGACCACATCGCCCTCGTGTGCCAGGACCTCCTCGACGAGACCCCGTCCGTTCGCGAAACGGCCCCCGCCGTCCGGCGTCCCCGCCGCTCCGTCCACCCCGGCGAAACCGTCAGCGAGGAGATCATTTTGTGAAGCTGGTGGTCGTCGTCCAGGCCCGCCTCGGCTCGTCTCGGCTGCCGGGCAAGATCCTGAAGCCGGTGTGCGGCCGCTCGATCCTCGTCGCCCAGCTCGAGCGGATTCGAGCGATCTCGACTCCGGTGGAGATCGTGGTCGCGACCACCACCGACGATGAAGACCGAGCGGTGGTGGCGGAGACCGAGGGTCACGGCTTTCGCTGCTTCCGGGGGCACCCGACGGACCTGTTGGATCGCCACTACCGGGCCGCCGAACCGTTGGCCCCCGACGCGGTGGTCAAGATTCCTTCCGACTGCCCGCTGATCGACCCCGGCGTCATCGACCGCGTGCTGCGCTTCTACACCGACCACGCCACGGAGTTCGATTTCGTCAGCAATCTCCATCCCGCGACCTACCCCGACGGAAACGACGTCGAAGTGATGCCGTGGCCGGTACTGCAAACCGCGTGGCGGGAGGCGACGAAGCCCCACGAACGCGAGCACACGACCCCATACCTGTGGGACCAGCCCGACCGCTTCCGAGTCGGCAACGTCGCGTGGGAGACCGGGCTCGACATGTCGATGAGCCATCGGTTCACCATCGACTACGAGGAAGACTATCGCTTCATCGAAGCGGTTTATCAGGCGCTGTGGACCCCGACGGGCGCGCCCTTTTCTTTGCAAGATATATTGCAGCTACTGGAACAGCGCCCCGACATCATGGCCATCAACGCGAAGTTCGCGGGGGTGAACTGGTACCGCAATCATTTGAATGACCTGAGCACCGTGTCCGATCAAGACACGCGCCAAGTAGAGGCCTGACATGTCCGAACAACACCAGGAGCTCATCGACCTGGCTTTCCGGGTGCGCGAGCACATCATCCGTATGAGCGGCGACGGAGGGTGCTTCATCGGCGCATCGCTGTCGTGCGCCGATCTCATCGCCTTCATGTACAAGCGGGTCCTGCGCATCTCGCCCGAGACCCTCGACGCCCCCGACCGCGACTACTTGCTGCTGTCGAAGGGTCACGACGTGCCGGCGCTGTACGGGACCCTGGCCGAGCTGGGCTACATCGACCGAGCGCGCCTCGCGAACCACCTCAAGACCAACGACGACATCTACTGGCACCCCAACCGCAACGTGGCGGGCATCGAGTTTCACTCCGGCTCTCTTGGCCATCTCCTGAGCGTGTCGGCGGGCATCGCGACGGACATCAAGCTTCGCGGGGGCGACAACCGGGTGTTCGTCGTGCTCGGAGACGGCGAGCTGAACGAAGGCAGCGTATGGGAAGCCGCGCTCGTCAGCGCCGCGCACCGGCTCGACAACCTCGTGGCGGTGGTCGACCGCAACGCCTTTCAGGCCAACATCCGTACCGAAGACCTCATCCCTCTCGAACCGCTGGCCCCGAAGTTCGAGGCGTTCGGCTGGAATGCGCGCCGGTGCGACGGCCACGACTTCGACGCCCTGGCCGACGCGTTCGATGGCGTGCCCGCCCGCGACGGCCGTCCCACGGTCATCATCTGCGATACGGTCCGCGGTAAGGGGCTGCCGAGCATCGAGGCGCGCGCGGATCGCTGGTTCGTCAACTTCACCGCGGAGGAGGTCGAAGCGCTCTTGAACGAGCTGCGCACGGGGGCCAAGGCCACCCTGTCCTCCGAAGCCCTCCACGTCCGCTAGAGGCCACCATGACCTACGAAGAGCTCCTCTACAGTATCGCCCAGCGCGACGACCGCCTGATCGTCATGACGGCCGAGAATCGAGCCGTCATCCGCAATCTGCCCCCCAAGCTGGGCGGTCGATTCATCGATACCGGCATCACGGAGATGACCCAGATCGGAATGGCGGCTGGCCTCGCGCTGCGGGGCCGGGTGGTATTGACTCACGCCCTCGCCACCTTTCTCACCATGCGCGCGTTCGAGTTCATTCGAACCGACGTCGGCATCCCGCGTCTGCCGGTCAAGATCGTCGGCGGCTTTCCTGGCTTCTTGAGCGCGGCCAATGGGGCCACCCACCAGTCCATCGAAGATATCGCGCTCATGCGCGGGATTCCGAACATGCAGGTGTTCTGTCCCGCCGACGACGCGGAGCTCCTCGACGCGCTGCCCAAGATCATCGACGACCCCAACCCGTGTTACATCCGCTTCAACAACTCGGTCCCCGTCGTGGAGCACCTTCCGTTCGAGATCGGCAAGGCCGAGGTCGTGCGGCGCGGCGGCGAGGTGTGTCTGCTCACCTACGGCTTCCTCCTCGAACACGTGGTCGCCGCGGCGGAGATCCTCGCTGACAAAGGCGTCGATGCCCGGGTGGTCAATATGAGGATGCTGGCCCCCGTCGACCGAGACGCGATCCTATCTGCGGCCGCGGACACCAAGCTGGTGGTGACCATCGAGGACCACTTCCATCGCGGGGGCTTGTACAGCGCCGTCGCGGAGACCCTGTTCGACGCGGGCCAGGCGCCGAAGACGCTGTCCATCGATCTCGATCAACGATGGTTCAAGCCAGCCAGCATCCCCGACGTCCTCCGCCACGAAGGCTTCAGCGGCGACCAGATCGCGGCGAAGGTCTTGGCCGCGGTGCGCTGATGTTCGACCTGACGGGCAAGACGGCGCTGGTGACCGGAGCGGCCGGGCTCCTGGGCAAGGAGCATTGCATTGCCCTCGCTTCCCACGGAGCGACGGTCGTCGCCGCCGACGTCGACGAACAGGCGGCGGCCAACGTCGCGGCGGCGGTCACCGCCGAGCAAGGCGCGCGGGCGCTGGGCATCTCGTTCGACGTTACGGATGCGCAGTCGGTGGCCGCCGCTCACGCTCGGATATCGGCGGAGATCGGTGCGGTCGATGTCCTCGTGAACAACGCGGCGATCAACGACAAGTTCGAAGATCCGGAGGCCGCGGCCGAGCAGTCGAAGTTCGAGAATTATCCCCTCGAGCTGTGGCGAGCGTCGCTGGAGGTGAACGTGACCGGCATCTTTCTGTGTTGCCAGGTCTTCGGCGCCGCGATGGCCGAACGGGGCCGAGGATCGATCATCAACGTCGCCTCGACGTACGGCATCGTGGGCCCCGATCAGTCGCTGTACCGAACGCCCGACGGCGAACAGAAGTTCTTCAAGACCCCGAGCTATCCCGCCACCAAAGGGGCGGTCATCAACTTCACTCGATTCTTGGCCGCGTACTGGGGCGAAGCGGGCGTCCGGGTCAACACCTTGTCGCCGGGCGGCGTCGAAGCCGGACAAGACGAATACTTCGTGCGCAACTACAGCCAACGCACCCCGCTCGGTCGGATGGCTCACCGCTCGGACTATCGGGGGGCCGTCGTATTCCTCGCCAGCGACGACAGCGCATACATGACCGGCGCCAACCTCGTCGTCGACGGCGGTTGGACGGCGTGGTGAGCGACGACGAGCTTCGGGCCCGCGCCCAGCGCCTCCGCCTCGTGTTGGCGGACTGCGACGGCACGCTGACCGACGCCGGCGTATGGTTCTCCGCCGAAGGCGAGCTGGCCAAGCGCTTCTCATTGCGCGACGGAATGGGAGTCGAGCTGCTTCGCAACGACGGGGTGCCGACGGCCATAGTGACCCGCGAGTCGTCGGAGGCCGTTCGCCGGCGATCCGAAAAGCTCAAGCTTCCATTTCATTTCGATGGGATCCGCGAAAAGTTCGCTCATTTGCCCCATATCACTCGCTTGACCGGAGCCGACCCGTCCGAGATGGCATACATCGGCGACGACGTGAACGATCTCGAGATCATGCGCGCGATCGCCGAAGCCGGTGGTCTCACCGGCGCCCCGGCCGACGCGACCCGTGCCGTGCTCGACCTGGTTCACTTCCGGGCCGAGCGCCCGGGCGGTCACGGGGCGTTTCGGGAATTCGCGGAGTGGATCCTGTCCCTTCGCGCCTGAGGAGTAAGACATGACGCAGGCCATTCGAGAGCTCGGCACTCGCAAGGTGGGTGACGGCCAACCCGTGTACATCATCGCCGAGATCGGCATCAACCATAACGGCGATCTGAACCTGGCCAAGCAGATGATCGACGGCGCCGTCAAGGCTGGTTGCGACGCAGTCAAGTTCCAAAAGCGAACCCCCGAGCTATGTGTGCCCCGCGCCCAGTGGGACGTCGAACGCGACACCCCGTGGGGTCGGATGAAGTACATCGATTATCGCCACAAGGTCGAATTCAGCTTCGACTGTTACAAGCGGATCGACGACCACTGTAAGGCGAACGGCATCCAGTGGTTCGCGTCGCCGTGGGACGAGGAAGCGGTCGCGTTCCTCGAGAAGTTCGACGTGCCGGTGTACAAGGCCGCGTCCGCGTCCCTCACCGACCGCACCCTGTTCGAGCACATGAAGAAGACCGGGCGTCCGATGATGATCTCCACCGGGATGTCCACAATGGAGGAGATCGAGTCGGCGGTGGCGTTCGCGGGGACCGAGAACCTCCTCATCGCCCACAGCACATCGGCGTATCCGTGCCCCGTCGAGGCCCTCAACCTGCGCATGATTCAAACCTTGAAGGCCAAATACCCCGACGTTCCGATCGGGTACTCAGGTCACGAAACCGGCCTCGCGCCGACGTGGGCCGCGGTGTCCGTCGGGGCGACGTTCGTCGAGCGCCACGTGACGTTGGATCGCGCGATGTGGGGATCCGATCAGGCGGCTTCGGTGGAGATGGGAGGCCTCGAGCGCCTGGTGTCCAACATCCGGGACATCGAGCGGGCCCTCGGAGACGGGGTAAAGAAGGTCTACGACATTGAGCTTCCGGTGAAGAAGAAGCTTCGCCGGGCTAGCTGAATAGGAACGCACGGGCCGCCGAAAGGCGGAGTCAGCCGGCGGCCGCGCGTGTTCCGCCTCAAGAGGAATAGGTCGATGTCTCTCGAGTTGATTTCGCTGCTGATCATCGTCGGCTGGGCGCTGTTCGTCATCGTGTTGGAGCGCCTGTTCCCCTACGACGAACAGCGGTTTTTCCGGGACGGATTCTTTAACGACTTCTTCATGTACAGCATCGTCCAGGCCTACGTCATGGGCGTGACGATCGCCGCCGTGATCCGGTTTCTCGACGGCACCACCGGATTGTCGCGCCTGAACCTGGTCTCCGACTGGCCGTTTTGGGTCCAGTGCGTGTTCTTCTTCTTCCTCCACGACTTCTACATGTACTGGTTCCATCGCCTCCAGCACCGCAGCAACGTGCTGTGGCGAACCCACGAAGCGCACCACAGCGTCAAAGATATCGATTGGGTCGCGGGCAGTCGCAGCCATCCGGTCGAGATTCTGATCAATCAAACGGTAGAGTTCGCGCCGATCGTGCTGCTCGGAGCGGCGCCGGAGGTCGCGATCTTCAAGGCGACGATCGACGCGTGTTGGGGCATGTGGATTCACTCCAACATCGACGTCCGCACCGGCTGGCTACAATACGTGATCAACGGTCCGGAGATGCACCGCTGGCACCACAGCGACGAGCTGGAGATGCCGGGGAAGAACTTCTCGACCAAGATCGCGACCTGGGATTGGATCTTCGGGACGGCCTACCTGCCGGCGCACAAGCCGAAGAGCTACGGGCTGGGCGGCGAAGACTTCCCTCTCAAGGCCTACCACGGTCAGCCCAGTCCAGGCGTTTGGGGGTCTATCAAACACGTGGCCCGGGTCTGCGCGGCGGATGCCTGGGTGTACATCAAGCAGTGCGCGGCCATGTTCCGGCCGTTTCATCGGGCGTGATGGGGTCTTGACGCCACCGGGTGACGACGGCCGGTCTCCTGGACCGCCGTCGCCCCCCTCGGTGAGTCTGTCCGCTCCTTAAAACGGACCCGCGTCGTTGCAGTCGTCGTCGTCGTCGTCGTCATCCGACCCGTCGTCGTCCGAGCCATCGTCGTCGCAGTCGTCGTCCGAATCGTCGTCGTCGTCGTCATCGTCCGATCCGTCATCGTCGGAGTCATCGTCGTCGTCATCCGACCCGTCGTCGTCCGAACCATCATCGTCGTCATCATCCGATTCGTCGCCGGAGCCGCCCTCGTCGTCGTCATCGTCCCCGTTGTCCCCGGAGCCGCTCTCGTCGTCGTCATCGTCCCCGTTGTCGCCGGAACCACTCTCGTCGCCGTCATCGTCCCCGTCGTCGTCGCCACGGTCGGTGCTATCGAGCGGGTCACTGCCGTTCTCGACCTCGTCCCCGTCGTCCACGCCATCATCGTCGGTGTCTGCCTTAGTGGGATCCGTCCCGATATCGCGCTCGACGGCGTCGGTGAGCCCGTCGAGGTCGGTATCGACATCGTTCGGAGATGATTCCCCGCAGGCGGCGATGACAAGCGTCCCCGCCGCGAAGAGATAAAGCGCATAACGCAGCATGATCTGCCTCCGACCGCCGGCTTACGCGCACCGAGCGGCCTCGCCGCGGTCGAGCCGCGGCCTCGTTACCATTGGATTGGTCAGTGTTCAGCGCGCTCATCGCGCCCACGATGACCCAGTACGTTGGGCTGGGCGCTAGAGCGATGTGACTTCAGTCACCCGTATTCGGAAGAACAGACTTACGTTCACTGACTCCGTCCCGGCGCTGGGGCCGACGACGCTGGCGATGGCCCGCCCGTCGAGCAGGGCCTGCTGCAAGGGGCCACTGAGCGGGCCGGCGGAGACCAGCAAAGACGAACGGCTGCCGGTTACGGCGCCGGACGCCACCGCGACCTCAGCGCCACCTTCCGGCCGCAGGCGCACCGTCACCACCCCCGAGAAGATCTCCCCGAGTTCCGACCCATCGTCATCGTCGTCGCTGCCATCCGTCGAGTTGCCCTCGATCTCCGCGTTCAGGAGGTCGACGGTCCCGATGGCAACGCCGGAATGTTGGGCGTCGAACGCGTTGATCAGGCTGCTCAGGTCCAGCGGCGTGGCCGCGGTGAGCGCGATCTGACCGCCGGACGGGACGCCGACCATCGACACTTCGATGGTCTGGGCTTGGCTTCTGAGCGCGAGATCGATCTCCACCGGGGTCACCGAGTCGGCGACGACGGCCACGGTCAGGTCGCGCTGCTGGCGAATATCCGCGCCTTGGAACGTCGACACGTCGACCACCGTCGGCCCTGCGACGACGCTGTCCACCCTCAGCTCCAGAAGCTCCGCGGCCGGGCGCTCCAGCCGAAAGCTCGCGCGATCGTTGGACACCGTAAGAACGACGCGCGTGGCCACGGGATCCACCGAGCGGACGGTGACCACCAAGGTGCCGGCTCGCCGATCGAGGTCCGTTCCGCAGGCCGCACATGTCAACAATGAGCAAATCAGGATCGCTCGCACCGTCAAACTAACGTACTGGGGTGTGTGGAGCGGAGGCAAGAGATGCTCCCAGCACAACGACCAGACCTCCTGCAGCGGCGAGAAGTTCTGGACGCGTACCGTCGCGGCGAAACGGAAGCCCTCACGGAGATCTACAACCACTATGTCGGTGCGGTGGAGACCTTGCTCATCCATGGCTTCCACTTCGTCAGCGACGGACGCCACTGCCGCTACCGAGGGGTCTCCGGCCAGTTCGACCTCGAGGACCAGATCCACGAGGTGTTTGCACGCGCCTTTTCCGAACGCGCCCGAAGCGGGTACGACGGGCTCACCCCGTTTCGCAAATACCTGTTCACCATCGCCCGCAACCTGGTCATCGACGAGTTTCGCCGCAAATCGCGAGCGCTCGAAGACTTCGTGTTGGATGCGCCGGCGGAGCGAGACGGGTCTCGCTCATCTCCCCCCGAGATGCCCGACGTCAAAGCGACCAGCAGCGACGACCGCCTGGCCGACCGTCAGCTGGTGCGGCTGGTCGCCGAAGCCCGAGCGTCCTTGGCGCCCCGCGAACAGCAAGTCTACGAGCTGCGATACGAGCGCGAATTGAACCACCGAGACATCGCGGCCGAAACCGGGTTGTCCGCTTCGCAGATCAAGACCTCGGAAGCTCGAATTCGGCGCATCGTGTTCCAGCATCTTCGCAAACACGGATACTTCTCCAACTACCAGCTCGGACCCCAAGGTTGGCTGCGAGCTCTCAGGAAGGCCCAATGAACAACCCCGACTTACCGTGCGGCCATGCGAAGGCGATCGACGGACTGTTCCGCCACCGGCTGGGGGCCGAGGAGCGCGAGCGGCTCTACCGCGAGATTCGGCAGTGTCCGAGCTGCCGAAGGCTCTTCGATCGCTACGCGGAGGTCGAAGCCGCGATGGGGGACCGACCGGTGGTCGGCATGCGGGCCGAAGCCCGCCAACGGGTCGCCGACCGTCTCCTCGCCGCGCCGCCCCGCAAAACCGCACGGTGGTGGATACCTGCCGTCGCCGCCGCGGCCCTCGCCGCGCCGGCGGTCGTGCTGTTGTTCCCTGTCTCGAGCGCGGACTTTCAGGCCCGAAGTCGAACCGGTCCTCGGGTCGACGTGCGCGTCGCTCTGCGGGTCCTGCAGGTCGCCCGCCAGGCGACCGGACGCATCGCGGTCGAAGAGATCACCAGCGGAAAGATCGTCGCTGGGGCCCGGGTGAAGCTTCTCTACTCGAACCTTCGCGACTACGACTACGTCTCCGTAGCTGCGTACACCTCTGATGGTCGACCTCACTGGCTGTACGTCAACCGCGTCATCGAGCCGGGGGTGGAGAACGCCAGCATCGGGCCCTCGAAGACCGTCGACGCGGGGTGGCCGGCAGGACCCGTGCGGTGGGTCGCGTGGTTCACGACCGGACGCCTGGACCCGCTCCCCGACGTCGCGCCGCGGGCCTCGGATCGGCCCGGCATCTCGGTTAGAATCGTCGACGCACGGCTGGTTCAGGAAGATGCCCATGATGGTTAGCGCATGGCTCCTCGCGTGGGCGGCGATCGGTGCCCCCCCTCAGACCCTCTCGCCTCGGGTCTATTCGGTGATCGTCGCCACCAACAACGCCGTCGATGACAATCAGCTGCGACCGCTCCGGTTCGCGGACGACGACGGGGCCCGATACTTCGAGCTTCTGTCGTTGGTCAGCGACCGGGTCGAGCTGCTGTCGATCCTGGATCCCGACACCCAGCGGGTCCACCCCGGCGTCGCGCGCAGGGCCCGTCCTCCGACGAGGCGGGAGCTGAGTCGCACCCTGCGCTCCGTTTACGCCCAGATCTCCCAGGCGGAAGCGAGCGGGCAGCCCACGGTCTTCTACTTCGTCTACGTCGGGCACGGCAGCGTAACCGAAAGCGGCGAAGGCGCGATGCACCTGCTCGACGGGCAGTTCACTCGCGTCGACCTGTATCGCGAAGTGCTGGCCCGCTCACCGGCCCGGGTCAATCACGTCGTGGTCGACGCCTGCAACGCGTATCTCATGGTGGCCCGGCGGGGCGAGGCGCTCACCGAGCAGGAGATCGACGGCGCGGTGCGTCGGTTTTTGGCCGAGGAAGACCTCGAACGGTACCCGAATACCGGCGTGGTCGTGTCGACGTCTCAGGCCGCCGAGACCCACGAGTGGGCGCGCTTCGAAAGCGGGGTGTTCAGCCACGAGGTGCGCTCGGCCCTCATCGGCGCCGCCGACGTCGACGGCGACGGCGCCGTTCGTTACGACGAGGTCGATGCCTTCATCCGGGCCGCCAACGCCCGCGTCGCTCACCCCAAGGCGAAGATTCGAGCCTACGTGCGCCCGCCGAACATTCACCTTCGAGAGCCGCTATTCGACCGAAAGCTCGCGCGTCGCGCCCCGACCCTCCGCATCCCTTCGCCCCTCGCCGGCCGGTACTTCCTCGAGGACCACCGCGGGGTCCGGTTTGCGGATTTCCATCTCGCCACCGGGTTCGGCGTCACGCTGGTGCTGGTTCCCGCACCGCAGTATTTCCTGCGCTCCGATACCAGCGAGGTGCGGATTCCGTTCGCGGCGGTGAACCGCGCCAACGCCGCGGATTATCCGGCCGGGTCACCCCCGATCTCCGCACGAGGGGCGACGGACCGTTCGTTTCGCAGCGGACTGTTCGCCGTTCCGTTCGGGCCCGGATACTTCGAGGGCTTCGTCGACGCCAAGACGGTGGGCATCGCGCGGGGTCCGGAATCGATCGTGACCACCACCGGCTGGTCTCCGGCCAAAACGTGGGCGGTGTCGTTGGGGGCCGCCACCGTCGCCGCCGCCACCGCCGGCGTCGTGCTGCGGTTGATGGCCGACTCCGCTGCCGACGACTTTCGGACGTCCATCGGCGACACCGACGATATCGCCGACCTTCGCCGAGACGCGGTGACCAAGGCCGATGCCTCCACCGCCCTGTTCGTGACCGCGGGCGGCCTGTTGGCGGGGACGCTGGCGAGTCTGCTCATCGACAGCCTGTAGCCGACATCCTACGCGGTGGACGGCGGACGGCCGGCCGGGTTAGCGGGCTCCTCTTTTGCGCTGATGTCGTCGTCACGCAGCGACTCGATATCCCAAGCGTGGTCCACGAAGTCGTGGCTTCGCTGCATGTCCTGCTGGAGAATATTCTCCGCTTCCGCGTTGGCGCGGCGCACGCGGTCGATGAAGTCGTCCTCCCCCTGCTGCCCCGCGAGCCGGCGCACCAGGGCTTCGTCATGGCGCCGAAAGCGCTGCGCCGCGCGCAACACCCGGTAGCGCCGATAGCCGAGAAGCTCCAACGACCGAACGCCCATGGCCAACGCTGCGTCGAAGGTCTCCCGAAAGACGTGATCCACGCCGGCATCGATGAGCTCGTAGGCTTCGACCCGGCCGCGGGCGCGAGCGATGATCTGGAGGTTCGGAAAGTGTTTATGGGCGGTGTGGACGAGCTCGAGGGTCTTGTCGGGGCGGTCGATAGCCAAGATCAGTAGCTTGGCGTCCGCCGCGCCGGCGCTCTTGAGAAGGTCGTAGCGACTCGCATCGCCGTAATAGACTTTGCGACCGAACCGGCGCAAAAGATCGACCTGATCCGAGTCGTACTCCAAAACGGTGGCCGGGATCCCTTCTGCATCCAGGAGCCGAGACGCGATCTGACCGAAGCGGCCGAAGCCGGCGATGATCACCGGCGCCGTACCTTCGACGGCGTCGTACTCCCCCGCGGATTCCTTGGTGCCGACCCGCGGCTGAAGGACCCGCTCGAAGAACAGGAGCGAGAGCGGGGTCAAGGCCATGGTCATCGCCACCACCACCATGAGGGGATCGATGGTGTCGGACCGAAGCACGCCCGTCTGCTGAGCGAAAGAGAAGAGGACAAACGCGAACTCCCCGCCCTGCGCGAGCGCGATCCCGAAGAACAACGCCTGGTCCACCCCCAACCGAAACGCGCGGCCGAGCGCGATGAGCAAGATGGCCTTACCGACCATCACCGACACCACCAGCGCACCGATCGTCGCGGGGGCGGCGGCGACCACTCGAAAATCGATCGACGCCCCCACGGCGATGAAGAACAGGCCGAGCAGCAGGCCCTTGAAGGGGTCGATGTCGCTTTCGAGCTCGTGCCGGTACTCGCTGCCGGACAGGACGACGCCGGACAGGAAGGTTCCGAGAGCGGGGCTCAGGCCGACTTGACTCATCAACAGCGCGATCCCGATGACCAACAGCAAAGCGGCGGCGACGAACATCTCCCGCAGCCGGGTACGCGCGATGAATCGAAACGCGGGGCGGACGACGAAGTGTCCGACCACGATGATGCCCACCACCGCCCCCAAGACCACGAAGGTTTGCGCCCACGCCGGAAGGTGTTCCACCCACGTCGTGCTGTGATGGCCGTGATCGCTGGGCACCGGGGGATTCGTGGCCAGCAGCGGGAACACGGCGAGCATAGGAATCACCGCGATGTCCTGAAACAGCAAGACGCTGAACGCACTCTGGCCCCCCGTCGTGCGAGTCAGCCCTTTCTCCTGCAAGGTCTGCAGGACGATGGCCGTCGACGACAGCGCGAACACCATGCCGATGGCCAGCGATTCGGTCCAGTGACCGCCCGCGATGACCGTCGTGGCCCCCGCGATCCCCAGCGACGTCAATACGACCTGCAGACCCCCGAGCCCCAAGACCGGCACTCGCATTCGCCACAGTAGCGCCGGCTCGAGCTCGAGACCGACGAGGAACAGCATCATCACCACACCGAACTCGGCGAAGTGCATGACGTCTTGTCCTTCTTCCCCGAGCAACCCGAGTCCGAACGGACCGATGACCACGCCGGCGATCAGGTAACCGAGGACCGAACCGAGGCCCAGGCGTTTGGCCACCGGCACCGACAACACGGCGGCGGTCAGATAGACGAACGCGTCGTAAAAGAATCCCTCGCCGGCCATCAGGAACCTCCCCCCGTCGCACGAGCGACGAGCAGCGCGTCGAGATCCTCGTTCAGGCGAGTCAGCGACACCGCTCGGCCGAGATCGATCTGGCCGTCTCTCAGCGCGGCCAGCAGACGAAGGTAGTCCGCGGCGTGGGCCTGAGCCGTGGCCGGCGGCATCTGATGCGTGCCGTGAACCGCGAACGGAGGAAGGTACCGCATGCCGCACAGAAAGGCCGTCTGCTCGAAGGCCAGCGTGAGCTCCCGGACGGCAAAGCGGTTGTATCCGCCGGCTCGATACGCGAGTTCGTCCCCGCCCGCGGTGAAGGCGTGGAACGCGGTCTTACCGCGCAGTCGGTCACCCTTCGCGCCATACGCCCATCCGTGCTCGAGGACGAGGTCGATCCACTGCTTGAGCAGCGGCGGCACGCTGTACCAGTACAGTGGATGGTGAAAGACGATCGTGTCGTGTCGCAAGAGTGCTTGCTGCTCGGTATCGACGTCGACGTCGAAGTCCGGATAGAGCTCGTATAGGTCACGCAGCTCGATCCCCGGGACGTCCGCGATCGCTTCGACCAGGTAGCGGTTGACGCGAGACCGCTCGTAGGCGGGATGGGCAAACAGAACGAGGACGGTCACTACGGACGGCTGTAGTCCGCCACCTCTGCGGCCGGTTGAATACTTTGTCGGGATCGGATTCCGGGCGCGAAACGACAGCAACACCATGCTCGCTCCCGATGACGCCGAGACAACGATCGGGGTTGTGCCCAGGGTTACTACGAGCGTCGGAGAGGACCGTTCCGGTTTCGGGCGCGGTCGCGGCCGCCGCTGACCACGGCGCCGCGGTAGGCGTCCGCCGGGTCCTCAGTGACCGCCGGAGCGTATTCTCCCCCAACCCGTCCCCGGAATGAACGCAAAGATGGTTGGCCCGTCGCCAATGAGTCGCCGCCGGCAGCGGAGCTGATTATGCTCCGCGTCATGGATGACCGAGCCTTCGAGAAGACGTGGTCGACCCTTCGGTTCCTGCTGCGAACATTCGTCGACATCCTCCAGGAATCGGACAGTGCCGACATCGCGGCCCAGCTTCCGTGGCGTCACCTGTGGGGACACGAACCCGGAGCGAAAACCGAGGTCGAGACGTTTCCCACCGAGATCGCGGACCGCTGCGTACGAGCGACCTCCCTCGCCTTTCTCCTCGCGGATCAAGCCGAGGAAAACGCGATGGTGCAGAGCCTGCGATCGTTCGAGGACGAGGGCCGGATGCGGGAAGAGTCGGGCTCATGGGAGCAAGTTCTCTTTCAGCTCCGAGACTACGGTTGGGCCGAGCGCGAGATCATCGACGCGTTGTCCAGCCTTCGCGTGGAGCCCGTGCTCACCGCGCATCCGACGGAAGCGAAGCGACAGACGGTGCTCGAGCACCAGCGGACCCTCTACCGACTCCTCGTCGAGCTCGAGAATTCGATGTGGACGCGGACGGAGCGAGAGGAGCTTCTCAATGACCTCCACACCGAGATCGAACGCCTGTGGCGGACCGGGGAGATCTACCTCGAGAAGCCGTCTCTCGCCGACGAGCGCCGCATGGTCCTGCACTACCTGCGCCGGGTGTTTCCGCAGGTCGTCCCCCTCATTCAGCATCGGCTTCGGGCCGCGTGGGCGGCGGCGGGGCTCGATCCTCAGACCCTGACGGATCTCGATACGCACCCCAGGGTGACCTTCGGAACCTGGGTCGGCGGTGATCGCGACGGACATCCGTTCGTCACCGCGGACTTCACTCGGGAGACGCTTCGGTTGTTTCGAAGCGTGGCCCTCGATCTCATCGACGAGAAGCTCGAGCGATTGGCGATCAAGATGAGCCTGTCCGAGAACCGGCAGCCCACGCCCGACGCGCTCACGGAACGCATTCAGGCTTGGGCGCAAACGCTCGGACCATCGGGTCAGACCGCACTCGCCCGCAACCCGGATGAGCCTTGGCGCCAGATCGTCAACCTGATGCGCACCGCGCTGCCCAAGTCCACCCCTCCTCAGGACGGACAGTTTCAACGACCGGAAGACCTCCAACAGGCATTGCGTGACTTCCAGTCCTGGCTGCGGGACGCTGGCGCGTCAAGGCTGGCGGAATCCGACGTCGCCCCGGTGATCGCGGCCGTGCGGGCCTTCGGATTTCACCTCGCCACGCTCGATATCCGGCAGAACAGCGCGTTTCACGACCAGGCGCTGGCCCAAATGCTGGCCACCGCAGGGATCCCCGAAGGCGAGCGCTACGCACAGTGGCCCGTCGAACGGCGACGCCAGTGGCTCGACGCCGAGCTCGCGTCCCGCCGGCCCTTGATCCGGGCCCAGGATGCGACGGGGCACGAAGCGCAGGCGATCATCCAGCTGTACAACGCGCTGTCCGACCACATCGATCACCACGGTCCGCAAGGGCTCGGCGCGCTGATCGTCAGCATGACCCGAAGCGCCGAAGATCTGCTCGCTGTCTACCTGTTCTGTCGTGAGGGCGGGGTGATGAAGTACGGACCGTCGGGGCCGACGGTGCCGCTGCAGGTCGTTCCGCTGCTAGAGACGATCGACGACCTGAAACGGGGCCCGGAGATTCTGGATCGATATCTTTCGAGCCCCGTGGTCCGCGCCAGCCTCCACGATCAGGCCGCCGCCGCCGGTCGAACCACGCCCGTGCAGCAGGTCATGCTGGGCTACAGCGACAGCAGCAAAGACGGCGGCATGGCCGCCAGCATCTGGCAGCTGAACCGCTGTCAGCGAGCCCTGGTCGAAGTTGCGCAACGGCACGGGATCGAGCTGAGCTTCTTTCACGGCCGCGGCGGAACGATCGGACGCGGCGCGGGCCCCACCCATCGGTTCGTCCGCGCGTTGCCGGCCGGCACCGTCCGCACCTCCCTGCGGTTGACGGAGCAGGGAGAGACGATCCGACAGAAGTACGCGAACCCGATGACCGCGGCCCATCACATCGAGCTGTTGACCGCGAGTGCGCTCGATCGAAAGGCGCTGGATCGTGAAGGCGTCCGCGATCCGGAGCCGCTGGTCCACCTCGTCGACGCGCTGGCGGAGGCCAGCCGCGAGACCTATCAATCGCTCATCAACAGCGATGGCTTCGTGCCGTTCTTCGAGCGAGTGACGCCCATCGACGCCATCGAGTCGAGTCGAATCGGTTCTCGACCGGCGCGAAGGCAGGGCGCTCGCCGTTTGTCCAACCTGCGGGCCATTCCTTGGGTGTTCGCCTGGAATCAGTCCCGGTTCGTGCTGCCCGGCTGGTACGGGCTGGGGTCCGGATTGCTGAGCGTCGCCCGAGACGAACAGGCCTGGGAGACGCTGCGCCGAGCCAAGTTCGGCCCCGACCGCTGGCCACCGCTGCACTACCTCCTCAGCAACGCGGCCACCGCGGTGGCCACGGCGTCGCGGCCCATCATGGACGAATACATGCAGCTGGCCGCCGATCTTCCGCAGGCCGAAGCGTTGTTCGCTCGGATCATGGACGAGCTCGAGAAGACCACGAACGCCCTCGCGCAGATCTACGGCCGGCCTCTCGCCGAAGCCCGTCCGAACATTCATCGAGTCTTGAGCCTTCGGGCGCAGGCGCTGGCGCCGGTCCATGCCCGCCAGATCGAACTGCTCCGCGCCTGGCGCGGAGGCGACGGCGACAGCGATCAGCTGGTTCCGCAGCTGCTGCGGACCATCAACGCGATCTCGGCCGGCCTCGGTGCGACCGGCTGACCCCGGCGCCCCAAGACGCAAGGAGCAAGCGATGAAGCTTGTACAAAGTGCCGCCGAGGCGGTGGCCGCCGTAAAGAGCGGTCAGCGGGTATTCATCCACGGAAGCGCGGCGACTCCGGTCGCCCTCGTCAACGCGCTATTGGACCGCGCAGAGGAGATCTCCGACGTCGAGCTGGTGGCGATCAGCACGTTCGGCCAACTGAACTGGGATCGCCCCGAGGTATTGAAGAGCTTCTTTTTAAACGCGCTGTTCGTATCCGCGAACGTACGGCGTTGGGTCGATGGCGCGAGGGGCGACTACGTCCCCGTCTTTCTCAGCGAGATCCCGACCCTGTTTCGAGAGGGCTTTCTGCCCCTCGATGTGGCCTTGCTTCAGGTCGCGCCGCCGGACAGCCACGGTTACTGTTCCCTCGGAACCTCCATCGATGCCGCCCTGACCGCAGCCAAGGTCGCAAAAACGGTGATCGTGCAGATCAACCCTCGCATGCCCCGAACCCACGGCGAGGGCCATATCCACGTCTCCGACATCGCCTACGCGTTCGAGGCCTCGGCCGAGCTCCCCGAAGTTTCGTACGGAGAGCAACACGACGCGGTGTCGCGCGAGATCGGCCAGCGGGTGGCGGCCCTTATCGAGGATGGCTCGACCCTGCAGATGGGCATCGGCACCATTCCCGACGCGGTCCTGCGGGCGCTGGGCGACCACCGGGGCCTGGGCGTACACACGGAGATGTTCAGCGACGGACTCATCCCGCTCGTCGAGAACGGCGTGATCACCAACGAGCACAAGAAGGTGGGCCCCGGAAAGATCATCACCACCTTCGTGGCCGGCACCCGTCGGGTCTACGACTTCGTGCACGACAACCCGGTGGTCGCTTTTCGCGATGTCGCGTGGGTCAACGACACCTCGGTGATCCGCAAGAATCCCAAGGTCGTGGCCATCAACAGCGCGCTGGAGATCGACCTCACGGGGCAGGTGTGCGCCGATTCGATCGGCACCCTCCAGTACTCCGGCATCGGCGGTCAAATGGACTTCATGCGGGGGGCGTCGCTGTCGCCGGGGGGCAAGCCGATCATCGCGTTGCCGTCCAAGACCAGTAAAGGCGTCAGTCGGATCGCGCCGGTGTTGAACAACGGAGCGGGGGTCGTCACCACCCGTGGACACGTTCAGTGGGTGGTGACCGAGCACGGCGCGGTCAACCTATACGGCCGCGGGCTCCAAGAGCGCGCCCAGCTGCTGATCAGTGTCGCGGCGCCGGAGCATCGAGAAGCTCTGCAGCGGGCGTACCAAGCTCGTTTCGTTCACGGCCGGTCCTGAAGGTTAGAGGCGAACCTCGTCGAAGCTCGACACCTCGAGGTGGTCGGAGCCGGGCACGGTTCCGTCTTCCGGACGCACGAGACGAATCGTCCGCAACCCGGCTTCCCGAGCCGCATCCAGCTCGGCCACCACGTCCGACAGAAACAGGATCTCTTCGGGCCGAACGCCGATTTCACCCACGATCGACCGGTAGCTCGCCGCCTCTTTCTTGCCGCCGACCATCGTGTCGAAGTAGCCGGAAAACAGCGAAGTGAGGTCTCCGGCCACCGAGCGCCCGAAGATCAGCTTCTGCGCCGCGACCGAGCCCGACGAGTAGACGTACAGCCGGTGGCCGGCGGCGTGCCATCGTCGCAGGCCTGCCACCGCGTCGTCGTAGACGTGGCCGAGATAAGCGCCCTGTTCGTAGCCCGCCCGCCACAGGAGCCCTTGCAGCGTCTTGAGGGGAGTCGCCTTGCTGTCCTCATCGATCCATCGCTCGAGCCGAGCGATCACCCCTTCGAGATCGAGGTCGTCGTCACCTTTGGCGTCCGCGACCTGAGCCGCGACCTCCGGATCGGCGGCGTGTTGGCGCACGAAATCGCCGATCCTCGCCCGGGCGTAAGGGAACAACGTCTCTTTGACGAAGGCGATCGACGACGTCGTCCCTTCGATATCGGTCAGGACCACGGTCGACATGCGGCGCTCACTCGAAGCGAGGGAATCGCTGAGCGATGTCGTCGCCGGTGAAGTTGGCCACCCATCCCTCGGGGTTGGTGAAGAAACGGATGCACTTGAAGCTCGGGTTGGGGCCCATGTCGAACCAGTGTCGGGTGCCTTCGGGGACCGAGATCAGGTCGCCTCGCTCACAGGTCACTTCGAACACCTTGCCGTCCTTGTGGAGATTGAACTGGCCGGCGCCGTCGACGAAGAAGCGGATCTCGAACTCCGAGTGGGTGTGCTCGTCGAGAAACTTCTTCCGCAGGGTCGTCTTGTCCGGATGGTCGGGGCGAAGGGCGATGACGTCGTAGGACTGAAAGCCCATCTGTTCCATCAGACGGTCGATATCGCCCTTGTAGGCGGCGACGACCTCGTCTTGTCCGGCGTCGGGGCCGAGCTCGGCGTCGGCCGTCCATCGCTCGAATCGAACCCCGATATCGGCGAGGGCGGCGGCGATGGCCGGATGGTCCTCGATCGTCTGCGGCGCGTCGGGCTGGTCTTCTCGGTAAACTCGAAGTCGGCTCATGATGATGGTCCTGTCGAGCGTCGAAGCTGCTCGCATTCGAGCAAAAATTCAATGGCTTCCAGATGGCGGCGGGCGTCGGCCATCGTCGTACCCCACGTATAGAGGCCATGGCCGGCGATCATGAAGCCGTGGGTGACCCCCGCGTGGACCGCGACCCGATCCGCCAGCCGTGCGGTGTTTTGGTCGTTCGGAAAGACCGGCAGCCGCAGGCGCCGCTCGTGGGACTCGATGGTCGACATCGCCTTTAGCATCTCGAAGCCCTCGAACGTCAGGTCGTAGCCGCCCATCGACAGCACCGTCGCCCGCGGGGAATGGGTATGCAGGACGACACCGGCCTCCGCGAACCGCCGATAGATCATCAGGTGAAGCGGGGTCTCGGCGGACGGACGACGGCCGGGCATCAACGGCACCCCGTCGGCGTCGATCCGCATCAACCCCTCGGGGGTCAGCTCACCCTTGTGAACCCCCGACACGGTCACCAGCACCGTGCCGTCGTCGAGGCGCGCCGATAGGTTGCCGCTGGTCGCGGGTACCCAACCGCGGGCGAACAGGAATCGGCCAACGTCGATCAGGGCAAAGGTCGCGTCTCTGATGTCCATGGGTGCCGGCTACGCTAACAGCCGCCTCGCGCAGTTTTCCACTCGAAACCGCGACCGGGAGCGACAATCGGCGGTCAGTGTCGATAGCAGTGAAGGTTGCGATCCATCGACCACCAAGGCCGATACTCGACCGCGTTTTCAGCCTTGATCAGGGGGTTGAAGCCCCGAGGGGTACACTCGAGAACCTGAACGGATCGTCCCCGGTGAATCGTGACCCACGCGTGGTTGGGCTCTTTTTGCAGGTAGCCCCCGATGACCAGTCGAGCCGGGTAGCCCAGGCGGCCCAGATGCACCCACGCCCAAGCGGCGAAGTCTTCGCGGGTGCCCTCCAACCGTCCGTCGAACACCTCGGGATCCTCCCACTCCTCGGGTCGTTTCAACGCCGGCGCCGAGTGCTCCGTACCGGCGTTGATCGCCTCATCCAGCCGCTCCAGACCGGTGAAGGTCCGAAGGGGCGCTCGGGCCAGCAGCCGGCGCCCGAGCCCGCGGAGCCCGTCCAGATCGAAGCCGGGCCGGATCTCACCGGAGGTGGTCAGCGCCCCCGGCCACGAAAATCGCCCCAGCCCCATGCCCCGCGCCTGTCGACCCAGGAACGTCTCCAACCGCGGGCGCAGGCCATAGGCCTGGTTCAAAGACCTCGCCGCCATCAGGGCCCCGGACCGCAGCAGCGCCTCGAGCTGGAAGTCGACGAGCGCGGTATCGCCTTCGTTACGTTCGAGGTACTCGGTCGCGTGCGACAAGGCGTATCCGTAGTCTCCGACCAGTACATCGAGGATCGCCAGCTGCCGGAGGGCGGCGCCGTATCGGTCGTGTTCGTAGCACCACGTCTGCGCGTAGCGCCGGGCTTCAAGGTAGAACCGCCGCTCGAGAAAGAACTCGGTGGCCATCCGCAGCGCGAAACGGCCGTCCATTCCCAGCGCCGTTAGGTGGTCCATCGTGGTTCGCAGGGCCGCCGGATCTCGTCCTTGCGCCTGGTAGGTGAGCAGCAGCATCGCCGGGATCCGCCCCAGCTCCCCTCTCTGCAGCTGCTCTGCAAAGCGCTGGGCCTGGATCTCCGTCAACTCAACCTGCGAAGAGTCGCGCCCCCAGATCACGTCGAGGATCACATCCAGCACCCCGCGATGGTACCCCGAAACGCTGGCCCCCGGGGCCCCGGCGGTGCTAATGGCCACCCGATGGCGCGTGAGTTCAACTTCGACGGTTTGGTCGGGCCTTCCCACCACTACGGCGGCCTTTCGTTCGGCAACGTCGCGTCCGAGCAGCACGAGGGCGAGGCATCGAATCCCCGACAGGCCGCGCTGCAGGGTCTCGAGAAGATGCGAGCCCTGCACGATCTCGGGGTCCCGCAGGGCGTGTTTCCTCCGCATTTTCGGCCGGAGCTGTCCTTGGCCCGCCGGATGGGATTCGAAGGGACCGACGACGCCGTTCTCGCCCAGGTCGCCCGCGAGCAGCCGCTGTTGCTGGCCGCCTGTTACTCCGCATCGAGCATGTGGACCGCCAACGCGGCCACCGTCTGTCCGAGCGCGGACAGCGAGGACCAACGGGTTCATTTCACGCCCGCCAATCTCCAGAACAAGATCCACCGCTCGATCGAGCCGCCCACCACGGCCCGCATTCTGCGCGCGATCTTCCGGGACGAGGCGCGCTTCGCCCATCATCAGCCCCTGCCGTCGACGGCGGCCCTGGGCGACGAAGGCGCCGCCAACCACACCCGCTTCGCGCCCGCCCCCGGCCAGCCCGGCGTGCATCTGTTCGTGTTCGGCGAGAGCGCGGCCGAACCGTGGTCCCCCAAGCCGAAGATCTTTCCCGCCCGCCAGACGAAAGAAGCCAGCGGGGCGATCCAGCGGCTCCACCGCATCCCGACGGACCGGGTGGTGCTCGCCCAGCAGAACCCGGAGGTGATCGACAACGGCGTGTTCCATAACGACGTCATCTCCGTGGGCCATCGCGACGTCTTTCTTCACCACGAACTCGCGTTCCTCGATCGCGACGCCACGATCGGCGCGCTGAGCGAGCGGTATGAGCGCGTGACGGGCCAGCCCCTGCGTCGGATTGAGGTGCCCAAATCCGCGGTCCCGGTCGGGACCGCGGTGGCCACCTATCTCTTCAACAGCCAACTCGTCACCCGACCTGACGGACAGGTCGCGCTGATCGCCCCCAAGGAGTGCGAAGAGAGCGAGCGGGTCCGAACGTTCATCCGGTCGCTGGTCGACGGCGATGCACCGATCGACGAAGTGCACTACTTCGACGTGCGCCAGAGCATGCACGGCGGAGGGGGCCCGGCCTGCCTCCGCCTCCGGGTGGAGCTGACCGACGAGGAGGAAGCCGCGATCCCGGCCGGCGTCGTGTTTTCCGAGGCTCTTCACCAGACGCTGGCGGCGTGGGTGCAAAGACACTATCGGGAGTCGATTCGCCCGCAAGACCTCGCCGACCCAGGGCTCATGCGCGAGAGCCAGACGGCCCTCGACGAGCTCACCCAACTCCTCGGCATCGGCGACATCTATCCTTTTCAGCGTCCCGCCTGATCGTGCCAAGCCGGGCGCGCCTGTCATATAGCGACAGGCGTGACCGGGCCGAAAAGCGAGCGCCGTCCGTAAGCTGCGGCCCGGCCTCGCCTTCGCGCCCGCCCACGCGCTGGCACGCCCCTTGGTTCACGGGACGACGACGAGGCGAGCCGCTCGCCTCACGACGTCCGAGGAGGGATATCTGATGACAAGACCGATCTTGGCCGGCGCGCTGTGCGCCGCGGCCATCAACGCACCCCGCATCGCCGCCGCCTGCGGGTGCTTCGCGGCGCCGAGCCCCGCCGTGCCCGTCGTTCAGGCCGCAGAGCGGATCGTATTCGCGCGCGAGGACAACCGGGTCGTGGCCCACATCGAAATCCAGTACGAAGGCGCGGCCGAGGACTTCGGCTGGCTGATCCCTTTGCCCACCGAACCCGACTTCCGGCTCGGCGCCCAAGAGCTGTTCGATGAGCTGGAGAACGCCACCGCGCCCACGTTCCTGTACGCCCAAAACACCCAGTTCTGCGGGGACGACGGCGGGGGTTTCTTGAGCTGCAGCGACGACGATACCGCGTTCGGAGGCATCCCCGCGGCCGACCAAGGAGACCCCAACCAACCGACGAGGGTGCTGGTGAAGCAGTTCTCGGCCGGCCCGTTCGAGTCGGCGGCGCTGCGCGCCGATTCGAAGGCCGAGGTCCTAGAATGGCTCGAAGACAACCGGTACGTCGTCCCCGACGGGGGCGAAGATCTCCTCGACCCCTACATTCGGGAAGGCGCGTTCTTCTTGGCCATCAAGCTCCGCAGCGACGCGGACACCGGCGACCTGCAGCCGATCGTGATCGAATACGAAGCCGACAATCCGATGATTCCGCTCATCCTCACCCAGCTCGGCGCGGTCCCGGACATGGGGGTATTGGTGTGGGTGTTGGGCGACGCGCGCGCGGTGCCCACCAACTATCGGCACGTCCTGATCAACGACGAGTACATCGACTGGGTCAACGGCGCGGCCAACTACGCGCAGGTCATCGCGCGCGCGGTCGACGAAGCGGAAGACGGCCATGCCTTCGTCACCGAGTACGCGGGCACCAGCGCGCCGGTGGTCGGCGTTCTCGATCCCCAGGGCCGATTCGGCCGACGAGACGAGTTCGAATCCATCACCGACGCCATCGTTTATGTCACCGGCCTGGAGCAGAGCGGCTTCGATGCCGAAGCCCTGCGCCCGATCTACGAGGACTTCTTTCCGATCGCCCCTCGGGCCCTCGAGGTCGGGATCGATCCCGACGTCTACTATCAGACCATGAGCGACTCGCTGTCCGCGTTCGACCCGAACCCGGAGGGCTTCGACCCGGTGGCGATGACCGCGGCCATCTGGGAACGTATCGTGGAGCCCACCCTGGCCGCCGGCGCCTTGCTCCGGCGCCACGGCTACCTGACCCGCCTGTACACCGCGATCTCCCCCGACGAAATGACCGAGGACCCGACGTTCGCGTTCAATCCGGATCTGCCCAACGTGTCCAACCAACGCTGGGCGACGATGATCCGCCTTTGCGATCCGGACGACGACAACCGTCCGTGGCAGATGACCTTGAATGACGGCCGCCGATATTACGTGTCCGATCCGAGCGTATGGACGCAACGGGTCAACGGGGCCGGGGCCCCCCGGGCGGCGGTGATCGAGCAGATGCGGCTGGAGGGGCCACCGATCGTCGAAGTCGACAATCGTGCGACCTTGATCGCGATGTCGGGATCCGACGGCGGGGGTGGCTGCCGGAGCACGCCACGCCACCGGTGGTCCGGCCTCCTTAACTTTGCCCTGCTGTTCGGCTCGGTCATCGGCCTGCGCCACTTCCTTCGTCGCCGCGAAGCGCGATCATGACGGCGACGACGGCCGCGGAAAGCGACCGAGCACGCCTTCCACGATCCCTCGCGCGCGGCGATAAAACGGGCTCAACGGGGGCTCCTGTTCGCCGCCGACGACGTACAGGTGGGGACGAGGCGACCGCAGCCAAGCCGCGATGTCGGCGGTCACCCGCTCGAGGTCGTTGACCAACGCGACATCGACGGCGCGCAGCGGTCGGCGCATCCTATGGACTTCGTGAACCACACGGGCCGCTTCCGCGGTGGGCGTACCCCACTGCAACGTCAGCACGTGCGCGCGCACGATGCACTGCCGAGCGTGCTCGAGCGCGACGTCAGGAGGCGGCGCGTAGCGTTCGAACGGTTGGCCCAGACCCCAAACGACGAGTCCGGGCCCCCCGACCGGCGCACTGGCCGCTATCGCGGCGTCGAAAGCGGCCCGATGGACGCCACAGGGCCCACCGAACCAAACGTTCACCAGCGATGAGCTTTTCGCCACCCGCGGACTATACTGAACACGATTTCAGTTATGAACGATCAATCCGCGCGCGACCGCCCGAATTTCGGGGTCACTGAGCCGCCCGTCCCGCATCGACGCCCAGGATTGGGCGGCTTTCTCCCACAGTTTGACCCGTAGCGGATATTGGAGTCGGGTTTGGGCTACCCAATCCGCGACATCGCCGTCCATTTCGGGCCCGAGGACCGTCCGCGCCTCATCGAGAACCTCCAGTCGGTCGCGGTCCTGTGCCCACTGCTCGGGATCGGCCCGGGCTTCAAAGATCAGGTCGGTGAGCACGACGAGGGTCAAGCAGGTCCCGGCGTCTTTGCTTCGGGACGCGCCGGCGAGCCGACTCATTCGCGCGACCAAGCCATCGGTGACCTCCGCGGTCGTGATCGCCGGCTCGAGCAGCTGTCCCGGGAACAGGCGCATCAGCAGAACCGCGAGCTCCTTGGCGACCTCGGGGGCCAGCGAATCGAACCACTCACCGTACACGTCGGTCAGACCCGTCACGCCTCCTCCGCCGCGGCCAGCTCGAGGATCGGATCACCGGCGTTCAGATCATCGCCGTCGGCGGGAACGATCCGCTTCACCCTCGCCGTCTCCGGCATTCCTGGCCCCCCGTAGGTCACCCGATTGAAGGTCTTCATGACCTCGAGCAAACAGACGCTGTCGCCGGCTTTGATGGTCTGGCCTACAGCCAGGAACGGCGGCTTGCCGGGGCCGGACCGCACGTAAAACCGGCCGCTCATCGGGGCCGCGAACACCAGGCCGGTGATCCCGGACGGCGTGGGGCCGCTCGCCGTCGCGTCGGAGGCCACCGAACCGGCCGCGCTGGGGTCCAAGACGAGCAGGACGTCGCCATATCCCACCGGAACCCGCGAACGATCGTCGGGCTTTGCGAAGATCACGATCCCCGCCGCGCCCGGGGGGACGGACAGTGGATACAAGCGACCGAGCACCTCGAGGGCCCCGATCGACGCCCCGGGCCGAACAAGGGCGCCGACCTCCGGCCGGAATCGCCACCGGCCGACCCGAGGGGCCAGAATCTCCACTTGGCCAGGCTCGGCGCCCGACCTCACCCGAGCCACGACCGACGACGTCACCGGCGACCTCCTTGGGTGAGCACCGATAGGTCGTGCAGCGACCATATGCGGGGGTTCTTGATCCGCCGATGGCCGGTCGCTTGGTAGCTCATCTCGACCAGGGCGCACAGCCGCGCTCGCAGCTCATCGAGACGGACGATCTCGTCGGTGTCCAGCTGACGAGCGGCGACGAAGGGGTCCATGTCTTCTTCGATGCGCGCTTCGACCCCGGCCATGCCCGCCTCGATCTTGGCCCGCTCGTCGGGGTCCGTGGTCAGGATCTGGAAGTCATCGTCGAGCTTCGTGTTGTAGGTGGCGATGGCCAACGTCCGGCCTTCCATGACGCTCAAGCGGGAGATCGGCGTGCTCAGCTGAACGATGGGATCGTACGGCATCCCGGCCATCGCGTAGTACCCGGCGCCCGACGCCTTGCGGAGCAGGACGGTGAACATCGGACAGGCGTTCGTGCTGTTGGTGTAGATCAGGCTGGAGCCATAGGCGAGCAGGCCCTGCGCTTCGGCCTCCTGGCCGATGTCGAAGCCGCTGATGTCCTGCAGCCAGATCAACGGAAGACCGTCGTCGTTGCAGGCCCGGCTGAACGCGCTGATCTTCGCGATGCCCGCTCGGTACAGAATGCCTCCTGGCCGCTGGCGTTCGCGGTGTTCGGGGTCGCCGACCAGACCTTGTCGATTGATGATCACCCCCGCGTACAGCCCGGCGAACGGCGCCACGCCACAGATCATCTCTTCGCCGACGTCGGGCATCACTTCCCAGAACAAGCTCTGATCCGTGAGCCGGGCCAATACCTGCTCCGCCGGATAGGCTTGCCGATGATCGCGGGGCACGATCCCCGTGAGCTCGACGGTCGGGAAGCGAGGCTCGATCGCGCCGCGTTCGCCCCGATAGAACTCGACCGCCGACGACGGAAGACGCCGGACTTCCCGCCGAAGAGCGAACAACAGCGTGTCGTCGTCAGGGACTCGGACGTCCGCGCAACCCGAGTGATGGACGTGAACCTCCGGACCGCCGATGTCGAGGCTGGTGATCTTTTGGCTCTTGGCGCCTTTGATGAGGGCGGCGCCGGCGATGACCATGTAGGCTTGTTCGGTCATGTACACCCGATCGGAGATGATCGGCATGTAGCCGCCGCCGGCGATGCAGTCGCCGAACACGCCGGCGATCTGAGGCACCCCCTCTGCCGACAGAAGACTGTTCATCTTGAAGATGTGTCCGGCGCCGGTCGGCCCGCTGAAGCTCCTCGACTGCTCGGGCAAGAACAAGCCGCTGCAGTCCACGAGGTACAAGGTTGGCAGCCGGAGTCGGAGGGCCATGGTTTGGGCCCGCTCGATCTTCTCCGGCGTTCGGGGCCACCACGCGCCGGACGCGACCGTGTTGTCGTTGGCGATGACCATGCACCACCGTCCGTGGATCCGGACGAACGCGGTCACCACCCCCGCCGCCGGAGACGTGAGCTTGCCGAACGCCTCGCCGTAGTTGGCGAAGGTGCCCACCTCGTGGACGGGACTGTCGTCGTCTTTCAGACGGTCGATCCGCTCCCGAGCGGTCAGCTTGCCTTTGGCGTGGACCCGCTCCCGGTACGTCTCGCCCCAGCCGTCGTGAACCTCGGCCCGCCGGGCCGAGAGCTGGTGTTCGAGCGCGGCGTGCTCCTGCCGCTGCTCACGGAAGGTTCGGTCGTCGACCAGTCGCTCTTTTGGATCGCCGATCGGCGTCAACGGCACGCGTGCCACGGTCTGTCACTCCTTCGGCGGCCAGCCAGGGATGCCGCCGGTGTCGTACGCATTTTCCCGAAACGCGTGGGATCGGAGGATCGCGATATGCATGGGGACGGTCGTCGGTACGCCTTCGCACACCAAAGCGTCGAGCGCAGCGATCATGCGGTCGATGGCCTGAGCTCGATCCGCGCCGTGCGCGATCACTTTGCACAGTAAGCTGTCGTAGAACGGGGGGACCGTGTACCCGTCGGTGACGTGGGTGTCGACCCGAATCCCCGGTCCGCGAGGGCTGACCCACCGCGTGATGGTGCCGGGCGCCGGTCGAAAGCCATCGTAGGGGTCCCCGGCGTTGATCCGGCTTCCGATCGCGTGACCCGACAGCCGCACGCCTTCCTGGGTGAACGGCAGGCGGTGTCCGGCCGCCACTCGGATCTGCTGCTCGACGAGGTCGATACCGCTGCACATCTCGGACACGCTGTGCTCGACCTGCAGCCGCGTGTTCATCTCCATGAAGCGGAGGGTGCCTTCGGCGTCGAGCAGAAACTCCATGGTGCCGGCCCCGACGTATCCGATCCTCTGCGCGGCTTCGACGGCGGCGTCGAGGGTCTTCGCCCGCTCGCTCGGATCGAGCCCCGGGGCCGGTGACTCCTCGATCAGCTTCTGATGATTGCGTTGGACCGTGCAGTCACGCTCCCCGACGTGAACGACGTGGCCGTAACGGTCGGCCAAGACCTGGATCTCGATATGGCGGCCGCGCTCGACGAGCTTCTCGAGGTACATTCGAGGGTCGCTGAACGCGGCCGCGGCCTCCGCACTGGCCTCATCGTACGCGGCCTTGAGCCCGTCCATTTCGCGAACGATCCGCATCCCTCGTCCGCCGCCTCCGCTTTCGGCCTTGAGCAGAACGGGGAGACCGACCGTCTGCGCGCATTCGAGCGCGGCCGACGCGTCGGCGAGAACGCCATCCGACCCGGGGATGAGCGTCAACCCCGCCTGCGCCATGGCCCGCTTGGCCGGCGTCTTTTTGCCCATGAGGTGCATGACGTGGGCCGGGGGGCCAATAAAGGTGACGCCGTGCGTCTCGCACAGAGAGACCAGCAGCGGGTTCTCGGACAGAAAGCCCCACCCCGGATGCAGCGCGGTACACCCGGACTGAACCGCGGCCTGCACGATGCGCTCGGGATCGAGGTAACTTTCGGACGCGCGTCCGGGCCCGATGATCACCGTCTCGCGCCCGTTCACGTACGCCGCATCGGCGTCCGCTTCGGAGACCGCATACACGGCGGTGATGCCCAGCGCTTCACAGGTCCGGCCGATGCGCGCGGCCACCTCGCCCCGGTTGGCGATGAACAGGCGTCGGAATGCGTCCACCACGGCGCACGGACGGTAGCACAAGAATCGCGGTGCCGGTCACGAGACCCATCGCGCCTCGACGTCGCTGAAGCAGCCCTCCATGAAGCTTCGCATCCCCCGCATCTGCTCCGCGGTCAGGCCCTGACCGATGAACGCCGACCCATACAGGGCCGCGAGAAGGATGACGCCGATCGGGAGCGACCACAGCATCGTCGGCGGCTCCTCGGCCAGCCACTGCGACAAGCCGAAGCAGCCGAGTCCGAACATCGAGAAGATCACGATGCCGTACATGGCCATGTACATCGTCCACACGCTGGGGTGGGGCGCGAAGCGTCCGGTGATCAGGGTTCCGTCTTCCTCGGCTCTCGCGTCGAAGGTCAGCCACGGGGACCAGAGGTGGCGTAAGGAACGAGGCACGACGAGCTGGCCGTGGGTGCCGGTCAGGTGCCCCACCCAATCCGGCCGAGCCCCCTCGAACCGCTCCGTCAAGCGCACCATGACCTTGTCGGTGGGCAGCGGCACCAGGAGGTCGAAGTGGGGTCGGAGCTCAGGTCGGCGGGCCACACCGTATTTTTACACAGAGATGGTAGGGTGAACCAACACCCCAAGCCGCACGACCGATGATTCGCCGCCGCCTCACTGATTCGAATGATGACCCGAACTCGGAGTCGCCAATCGGACCTGGACCACGCGGACCTTCACCTTGCCCGTCCAGCCCGCCGGCGGGTCGTCGAAGGTGGCCGCGAATCGACGGGCGAGCCCCGCCGAGAGGCGAGGTGTCGCCGCCTGGTCGCCCCGCGGGGCGCGCCGGACCGGAAACACCGTCACCTGAGTGATCGGCGCCCCCTCGCGGTCGAGACCGATGACCAGCAGCTCGATCTCGTCGAGGGCCCGGTCGCCGGTGTTGCGCACCTCGCCGGTCACCCGTCGCCCGACGACTTTGATCCGGCTGACCCCCACTTTCGATCGGTAGGCCAGGGCCACCTGGTGCGCAGAGCGGCGGGCCACTTCTTCGTCGGTCAGGGCCCCCAGCACCCGCAGCGCGTGTTTCACCTTCGTATCGTCGGGCGCGAGCTCGGCCGCGGCTTCGTACAGTTCGGTCGCCCACGCCAGCTGACCTTCGTGCATCCGCAGTCGGCCCCGGCGCTTCAGACTCTCGAGCCGGGCTTGCCGCGCAACGCGGTCTTTTGTGGGGAGGTCCAAGAAGACGCGCCACGCCCCGCCTTCGTGGAGCAGGGTCACCGTCTCGGTCGACGTTCGGGTCGGCAGGTCGGCTTTTTGAAGCCGCGACGCGATTCCAGGCCCCTTGCTCTTCAGGTCGGCGGCGATCAGCTGGCGGGAGCTGTCGGTGACGTCGACCCGGACGATGTCCACCCGAACCTTGGCCCCTCGACCGGCTCTATCGGTGAGGCGGGTGGTGACCTTCGTCCGACGCGCGAGCAGGCGATCGATCCGCTCCTCGACGTCGACGACCTGGCGCCGCTTGAAGTCGCGGTACGCGCGCACGTCGCGATCCGCCTGACAGAGCATGCCGTACGCCTGACGGGCATGCCCGTGCTCTCGCGCGACGACGTATCGCTCGGCGACCGCTTCCGGCGGAACCTCGCATCCGCCCAGCAGCATCGCGACCCCGAGCCCCGCGACGGCGCGCCTCACGGCAGGAGGTCCCGCAGATAACGACCGGTATGGCTGGCTTTCACCTTCGCCACCCGCTCCGGTGGCCCTTCGGCGACCACTCGACCGCCGCCATCGCCGCCTTCGGGGCCCATGTCGACGATCCAATCCGCGCTTTTGATGACGTCGAGATTGTGCTCGATGACCACCACCGTGTTGCCCTGATCCACCAGCTGCTCCAGCACCGCAACCAACTTCCGCACGTCCTCGAAGTGAAGGCCAGTGGTCGGTTCGTCGAGGATGTAAAGGGTGTGTTGCTGGGCCGACCGGGCGGACGCAGTGCCTTTCGAAAGCTCCGCCGCGAGCTTGACCCGCTGGGCCTCGCCCCCGGAAAGGGTGGTCGACGTCTGGCCCAGCTCCAGGTACCCGAGACCCACGTCGTATAGCGCCTCCGCGACCCGGCGAATCTTCGGAAACGCGTCGAAGAACGTCCGGGCATCCTCCACGGTCATCCGCAGGACGTCAGCGATGCTCTTGTCCCGGTACTTCACCTCCAGGGTCTCTCGGTTGTAACGCGCGCCGTCGCAGACCTCGCACCGCACGAACACGTCGGGAAGGAAGTGCATCGACACCTTCTTCACCCCTTGGCCCTGGCACGCCTCGCAGCGCCCCCCCTTGACGTTGAAGCTGAATCGCCCGGGCTTGTAGCCCCGGGCCCGGGCGTCGGGCAGCTGCGCGAACAGCTTACGAATTTCGTCGAAGCAGCCGGTGTACGTGGCGGGGTTCGACCGGGGGGTGCGACCGATCGGCGACTGGTCGACCTCGATGATCCGGTCGATCTTGCTGAGACCGTTCACCCGCTTATGCAGACCGGGGCGAGCGCGGCTTCCGTTGACGTGCTTCTTGGCCGCTTGCAGCAGGATGTCGTTGACCAGCGTGCTCTTCCCCGAGCCGGAGACTCCGGTGACCGCGACCAGACCCCCGAGAGGAAAGGTCACGTCGACCCCCTTGAGGTTGTTCGCTTTGGCCTCCACCACCTTCAGGGCCCGTTTGGCCGTCAGCGGGCGACGCGCAGGAGGAAGGGGCACCGACCGCTCGCCAGACAGGTAACGCCCGGTCATCGACCGCTCCGCGGCGCACACGTCCGAAATGGCGCCCTCGGCCACGATCTCGCCGCCGTGGACTCCCGGTCCGGGTCCGATGTCGATCAGGTGGTCGGCGGCTCGGATCATCTCCTCGTCGTGCTCGACGACGATGACGCTGTTCCCGATGTCCGTCAGGTGCCGCAAGGTTCGGATGAGGCGGGCGTTGTCGCGGGCGTGCAGCCCGATAGTGGGCTCGTCGAGCACGTAGCAGGCCCCCACGATCCCGGAACCGACCTGGGTCGCGAGCCGGATCCGCTGCGCCTCGCCGCCGGATAGACTGTTGGTCTTTCGGTCCAGCGACAGATACTCGAGCCCCACCGACGCCAAGAATCCGAGCCGGGCTTTGACCTCCGCCACGATCGGCTGCGCGATCGTCCGCTGCTCTTCGCTGAGCCGCAGGTGGTCGATCACCGTCAGCGCGGTCTGGATATTCAGCGTCGCGAAGGCGGCGATGCTCATCCGGTGTCCGTCGGCATGCAGGCCGTGCGCGCGGCGCTGCTCGTCGACCGAGGCCGGCAGTTCGACGTCGGTTTCGATGTGGACGGACCGCGCTTTGATGTTCAGCCGGGATCCGAGGCAGTCCGGACAGGTGCGGTCGGTCTGGAACCCGTGCAGGAAGTCTTTCGCCCATTCGGATTCGGTTCGGGTCCACCAGTCGTCGAGGATGGGGATAACGCCCTCCCACAGCGCGCCATAGTGGGCCATCTCTTCTTCGTCGGTCCCGTACAGCAAGACCGCGCGAAGGTCTTCGCTCAACCGACCGACGGGCGTCGACGGCGACACGCCGAAGTCCCGGCAGAAGCGGCGGATGTATCGACCGGTAAACCGACCCCCGGGGCCCGTCTTCTTCCACGGGGCGATGCCTCCCTTACCGACCGGCTTATCGGGGTCGGGCAGGATCAGCTCGGGATCGAATTCGAGGATGGCGCCGATCCCGTGGCAGGTTGGGCACGCACCCTGGTGGGCGTTGAACGAGAACAACCGGGGCTCCATCTCCTCGAGCGCGGCGTCGGGGTGTAGCGCGCAGGAGAAGTGCTCCGAGTACACGGTGTCTTGCCACGACTTGTCGGCGCCCTGCACGGACACGATCACCGTTCCGCCGCTCAGATGGAGCGCGGCCTGGGCCGCTTCGGCGAGCCGCTGGCGCAGGCTAGCCTTCACCACCAAGCGATCGACCACCGCCGCGATGTCGTGCTTCTCGTAGCGGGCGAGACCGAGAGGATTGTCGGTGTCGGCGTTCTGCAGTTTTTCTTGCAAATCGACCACTGTCCCGTTGACCCGGGCCCGGATGAAGCCGTCCTTCACCAGCTTCTCGGCGACGTCTTTGTGAAAGCCTTTCTTGTCGGATACGACTGGAGCCAGGACGAGGAGCCGAGTCCCCACCGGGAGCGCGCTGACCGTCTGGCCGATCTGACTGGGGTTCGCGGCCGCGATCGGCTCTCCGCATCGCTCGGTGACCGTGCCGTCACGCTTGGTCTTCATCGGGTGCCAGCACACCGGGTGCCCGACCCGGGCGAACAGCAGACGCAGATAGTCGAAGATCTCGGTGGAGGTCGCGACCGTAGACCGAGGGCTCGCCGAGGTCGTGCGCTGCTCGATGGCGATCGTCGGCGGCAGGCCTTCGATGCTCTCGATGGCCGGCTTCTTGAGCTGGTCGAGGAACTGGCGAGCGTACGCGGACAGACTCTCCATGTACTTGCGCTGGCCCTCCGCGAAGATGGTGTCGAAAGCCAGCGACGACTTGCCCGATCCCGACAGGCCGGTGATGACCACCATCCGGTCGCGCGGAATGTCGATGTCGATCCCCTTGAGGTTGTGCTCCCGGGCGCCCCGGACTCGGATCGCCCGGATCGGATCGAATCGAGCCTCGCCGATCTTCGGCGCCGCCGCGGATTCGGGCCCCCGCGGATACCGCCCCGTCGACGCCGCGGCGCCCGGCGACAGCTCGCGAACCGACCCCTCTTTGGCCTGCATGGTCTGCACGCCTTAGTGCAGCGATTCGGCCGAAGCAAAGCCGTCCGTGCTTTATGCGTCGCGTTATTTCATCAGGGTTAATCTCAGGCCGCGGAAGCAAGAATCCCCGGGCAAAAAGAGGACGGACGGCGGGGGCCGGGCGAACCTAGCCGCGATGCGCTGGAACGTCCTCATGGTCGCCGGATCGTTGGCCTGTGCGCTCACGCTCGGCTGCTCGGATTCGGCGGCACCGACGGGCACGCCGTTCATCGACGGCGGCGTGGCGCCGCTCTGCAACGACGATACCCCGTGTTCGGAGGGGTTCATCTGCGTGATGGGGGCGTGCGCGCCGGATCCCAGCGTAGACGGGGGCACGGATCTCGATCGCCGACTTCAGGTCTGCACCCCGACCACCTGCAGCGACCCCCTCACGCTCAACTTCGACGGGGCGCGGGTGGGCAGCGTCTCGGAGCAGAGTGTAACCCTTCGCAGCGTCGGCGCGAGGACGGTGACCATTCAGAACGTGTCGCTGCTCGACGGGGTTGCCGAGTTCACCGTCGATCCCTTCGGCAACGTGGCCACCCCCCTGGCGATGGGCGAGGATGCGATCCTTCGGGTTCGGCATACCGCCGTGGACGGAACCGCGGATCGAGACCGGCTGCAGATCCGCAGCGACGCGCTCCGGTCGGTCATCCTGATCGACGTCCGCACCGAATACCGAGGGGTGCCCGCGCTGTTCGTTGGTGAATCGGTCGCTCAGAACGATGCCGAAGTGGAGATCCTGGACTTCGGCAGTGTTCGCGCCGGCGTCCCCGAGCGCCGCACCTTGTTCCTCAAAAACCGCGACCTGGTCATCGATGGCTCCGTGCTCGAGGTCGCTGAGGTCCGGACCGAGCCCCCGGTCAGCATCAACTTCCAGGTCACCACCGACGAGGACCTGCCCGCTTTCCTGAATCAGTACCGGGCGCTCTGCAGCTCGGACGACAACTGCGACCTCGGGCCCGATGACGCGTGCGACACCGCCGTGGGGGCCTGCCGCACGCCCGCGGGGTCCCTGCGGGACGCGGTCACCGTCGAGCTGGAGTTCGTGGGCACCACCCCCGGACTGGTCGAGGAGTCGCTGCAGGTGGTGTCGACCAGCGGAGGTGAAGGCTTCACGACCCGGACGATCGTGTTGAAGGCCGACGTGAGCCCGACCCCTATCGACGTCGACCCCGATCCCATCGACTTCCCTGAAACCTACCTGGGCTTTCCGGACCAACGCGAGGTGATCATTCGCAATCAAAGCACGACGGCGGTCGTCGTCGAGGCCGTGGTCCTCGCCCAGTCGTCGACGTTCACCCTGTCACTGCAAGGCGCCGTCTTGCCCGCGACGTTGGCGCCCGGCGACACCCTGGCCGCCGTCGTGACCTACGCGCCGACCCTCGCCGCCACCGACGAGACCGTGCTCGAAGTCGAGTCCAACGATCCCATCGAGCCCACAGCTCGAGTGCGGGTGACCGGCCGCGCGCTGGTGCCCCCGGTGCTGGTCGTCGAGCCGGGGGTCATTAATTTCGGCGACGCCCACGTCCGGGTCGACGGCCAGCCGGCGGCGCGACGATCGGTGACCATCCGCAACGGAGGCGGGTCGGAGCTGCGGGTGTCGTCGATCCTTCCCGTTGGGACCAGCCCCGCGGGCACCTTCGTCGCCGTCCCGACTTCGCTGCCGCCGATCCCGCCTGGCGACGCCTTCGCCACGACGATCGACATCGAGTACCGCCCCACCGCGCCCACGTTCCCCGAATTCGAGGAGGAAACGTTCGAAATCATCAGCAACGACCCGACCCAGCAGCCGACCCGTCTCCTATCGGTGACCGGCCGGGCGACCGACCCCTCCTCGAACGTCGGACCTTCGACCGTCAACGCCAACCAAACGTCGAGCAACCTGAACGCGCCGTCATCTTCTTCGCGCCGGAGGTGACCACCATCCGAAACGACGAGCTCGGCGGGGGCTTCGGATGTCAATCTGCGGAACGGGTCGTCGCCGACGTCGCCCACGCGTCCGCGACCATCGCGTCGACCCGAGATCGATTCGCGCCCCACGGCGCGGAAACGAGGAGCCCTTCCAGCTCCCGGCGAGTGAGCCGCGCGGCAAGCCCTCTTGACAGCGCCGCCCCAAGGGCAGCGATCGCTCGCTCGGTGTCGCCGAGATGGGCGCGAGCCAAGGCGAGGTTGACGTGTCCGAGCGGGTCGCCCGGGCGGCGGGCGGTCGCCGCCTCCGCGGCGCGCTCGGCTTCGGGATAGTTGCCCTCGGCGAGCTCGAGCTCCGCCAACGCGAGGTCGGCGGCAGCGATCATCGCGTCGTCGTCCGCATCCGCGCGCGCCACTCGCAGCGCGCGGCGAGCTTCGTCGAACTTGCGCTCGGCCATCGCGACCAATCCGATGCGCAAGCGAACCTTCGCCCGAAGATCCGGCCAGGCGCGGCTTCGTTCCAGCGCCTCGAGCAAGGTCGCTTTCGCGCCGGCGGTATCCGCCAGCTCGAAGCGGCCGGAGGCCTCGAGGATCAGCGCGTCGACCTCGGTCCGCGTCCGGTCCTCCTTCGAGCCGTGACGAGCGACCAGCCCCCGGTGGGCGGCGGCCAGTCGTTCGTCTTGGGGGCGCAGGCGGGCGGCGGTCCCTAAGGCGTCGAGCGCCGCGGCCGGGCGACCCACCGCGATCTCTGCGCTCGCGAGCGCCGACCACAGCGACGCATTCATCGGGTAACGACCGGTTGCCTCCCGCAGCACTCGGGCCGCGGACGCATGGTCGTCAACGACATCGTATAGGTCTGCCGCGAGCAGAAACGTCGACGCGGAAGCGGTGGGACACGACAGACACCGAACGATCGTATCGAGGGCCTGCCCCGGATCCGTCTCGGCGAGGGTCTCGGCCCGCTCGACACACGCGACGGAGCAGTCGACGACCGGCGGCGGCGCCAAGGGCGGGATGACGGCGTTGGCCGCCGACGTTGAAGCCGGGCCTCGAGGAGGGACAACTGGGCCCGGGGGCGCCGCCGATACGCAGGCGACGACCGATCCGCACAGGGTCACCAGCCCCGCCAGCGCCGGCCTGGCTACGCGAGGATGGTGCGTACCAGACCTTCGACCACCACGTTGCCCAGGGTCATCGCCACCGTCGCCAATGCCAGCGACCCGAAGCCATCGATTTTGAAGCTGTCCACCAGCTTGTCGGTCAGCCAGAGCAGGAATCCGTACAGCACGAACATGAACAAGCCGAAGGTCAGCAAGATCGCCGGCAAGGTCAGAAGCGTGAGGATCCACATCAAACACGTGCTGAGCAGAGCGTACACCACTGCGACGGCGAGCGCAGATCCGAACCCGCCGACCCGAACGCCAGGCAGGACTTTGGCCAAAAATAGGATCACGAGGGCTTTGAGAAGGTAGGTGACGATCAGCTCCATGGCGGTGATTCGTAACCACCACACACCTCGGGTCAACCCGGTGACACCCTGGGAAGTTCTTCCCTGGCCTCAGGCGCGCCCGTGGTCGTCGAGCAAGCGCAGCACGGCATCCGCCGAGGGCAGCTGCGCCGCGACCGCGCCCTCGACGGGCGAGGGTGCGCCGAGGACGTACGTTTGCTTCAAGCGCCCGACCCGAGCCGCGGCGTCGAACAGGCGATCGGCCGACAGTCGCCCGCTGGACGCGGCGTCGACCAGCGCTCGGTGCGCGCGGGCGACCAAGGTCGGCTGATGACAGATCAGGAGCTGATCGCACCCGGCCGCGACGGCCATGACCGCGGAGTCCTCGATGCCGTAGTTGTCGGCGATCGCCTTCATCTCGAGGTCGTCGCTGACGATCACCCCCTCGAACCGCAGCTCATCCCGCAGGAGCGGCCGCAGCACCTTCGGCGAGAGGGTGGCCGGATGGTGGGGGTCGAGCGCCGAGAAGACGATGTGTGCGGTCATGATGGCCGCGACGTCGGCGCGCGCGGCGGCGCGAAACGGGACCAGCTCGATCTCGTCGAGCCGCTGCCGATCGTGGGGCAAGCGAGGCAGGGCGAGGTGACTATCGAGGTCCGTATCGCCGTGGCCCGGAAAGTGTTTGCCGCACGCGGCCACGCCATTTTCCTGCATGCCGTCGATGAACGCCGCGCCGATGCGCGCCACCAGCGACGGATCGGGGCTCGCCGATCGGTCCCCGATGATCGGGTTATCGGGGTTGCTGTCGACGTCGAGGACCGGCGCGAAGTCCTGGTGAAAGCCGAGGGCGCGCAGCGCTCGGGCCAGCAGCGCGCCCGCTTGCCAAGCCGCCTCCTTACGCCCGGCCTGTCCGAAGGATCGGAACGGGGGCAGCTCGGGAAAGGGCGCCCGCAGCCGCTGGACCTGGCCGCCCTCCTGGTCCACCGAGATCACCAGCGGGGTGGGCGCGGGTAGGTCACGAAGCGCCCGCACCAAATCTCGACATTGCTCCAGATCAGCGAGGTTTCGGCTGAAGAGGATCGCTCCGCCTACCTGTCCGTCCCGAACCAGAGCCTCGAAGTCATTCGGGATTTCGTGTCCATCGAATCCGCCCACCAGGACTTGGCCCGCCGCAGCGCTCAGTTTTTGCGTGAAGTTCGTCATAGCCTAAAGTTGCAGCTTCGCTGCGTCGCTCCCCCAGGGTCGAAATGTTATCCCGATTGCCGAAGTTCCGGCCATGAAGGCGATGGACCGCACCGACGAGATAACTCGGACGTTACCGAGGCTTACGGGAATCGGTGGGGTTCTGGTGGCCGCTTTGATCGGGGTGCCGTCGGCGCGGGCGGAAGATGCCGCCGAGGCGCGATTGCGCAGCGAGCTCAAGGGGATCTTGAAGGCCCCGGCGCTCAACCACGCGATCGCCGGCGTCCACATTCGATCCGTCACCGATGGGCGCACTATCTTCAGCCACAACGCGAATAAGCTGTTCAATCCCGCCTCCAACCAGAAGCTCCTGACCACCGCCGCGGCCCTGTATTACCTCGGACCGAGCTACCGCTTCCGCACCGAGGTTCGCCGCACGGGCCAGCTCCGCGCGGGCGTGCTGGACGGCGACCTATACATCGTCGGCCGCGGGGATCCGACCCTGACCACCGAGACCTTGTTTGGCCTCGTCAACGAAATCGCCATGCGAGGTATCGGACGGGTCACCGGTGACCTTTACGTAGACGATACGTTCTTTGACCGCGTGTTCGAGGGCCCTGGCTGGGACCAAGAGGTCGGCGATCATGCGTACGCGGCCCCGGTCGGCGCGCTGTCGGTCAACTTCAACACATTCGCGGTGCGCATCCTGCCCGGCGCGAAGGTCGGCGGGCGGCTGAAAGCGGAGGTGTGGCCGCCGGCGCCCTCCATCCAAGTGCTGATGCGAGGCAAGACGCGGCGGCGAGGTACGCGCAGTCGGCTCTACGTCGGGACCACCCGTCAGCCCAACGACAGCGTCCGGTTGACGGTCAGGGGGGTGTTGCCGATCTCCGCCCACAACGGCCGAGTGATTCGCCGGAGGGTCCACCGCCCCCACCAGTACGCCGGCGAAATGATCCGAGAGCTCCTGAAGATGCGGGGCATCAAGGTCGGGGGTCGCGTCAAGGTCGGCGCCGCGGATCCGGACTCGACCACGCTGGTGTACACCCACTGGTCGGCGCCTCTGGCCGACGTCATCAGCACCCTCAACAAGTACTCGAACAACTTCATGGCCGAGCAGATCCTCAAGACCCTGGGCGCCGAGGTGAGCGGCGTGCCTGGCACTTGGGACAAGGGCAACGAGGCCGTCGCCGCCTTCCTCACCGAAATCGGGGTGCCCGCGGATTCGTTCGTGCTCGCGAATGGCTCCGGCTTGAATGATGCCAACCGGGTGACGCCCACCCAGATCACCCTGCTCCTGCAGCAGATGCACGAGCGGTTCGATCTGCGGGCCGAATACGTCTCCTCGCTGGCGGTGGCCGGAGCGTCGGGGACGATCAACGGAAGATTCGAGAACTCGCCGGCGGTCTCTAAGCTCCGCGCCAAGACCGGCACCCTCACCGGCGTCAGCGCGCTGTCCGGTTACGTGGTGACGAAGAGCGACGAGGTCCTGGCTTTTTCGGTCATGATGAACGATTACCGGGGTCGAGCCCGAGCCATGTGGCGGATCCAGGACGAAATCGGCATTGCGCTGGCCGAGTTTCCCGGCGTCGACAAGGTCGCCACCTCTGACGCGGAAGACACCGCCGCCGCCCGCCGATGAGCGGCGACGACGGAAAACCGTCCGACGACCCACCTTGGCGCAAAGGCGTCACTGGCGTGACCGGCGTGACGCCCCCCGGTCGACGCCTGTCTTCACGCGACGAGCCTCGCCCCACCGCCTGGAGCGCGAGCGGCGTCAAAGGCGTCACCCCTCCCGGTCGGACGCCCCTCGACGGGAAGTCGGGCCGCACCTCGCCCGGCGCGAAGTCCGACCATACCGCCGACCGCAACGCGGTCCGCTTGCGCGCTAACCAGCGCGCGCTCGAGCGCCGAAAACGGGCTCGGGCCGATGACACCCCGATCCGCATCGACCATCCCCTCGCGGGATTCGTGCCCGACATCTTCGCCGACGTCTGGGACCCGCCGGACCTGCAGGACTTCCTGAAGCTGGTCAGCGATCATCTGGACCGGAATCCTCCCCCCGACGACGCGGTCGACGACATCGACCTGCTGATCGTACAGACCCAAGCCCCGTTCGAGCTCATCGTGGGCTTCGCCATCATGTCTGCCCTCGTGCAGAAGGACGACGGATTGCGACAGGCGTTCGGGGCGACCTTGGAGCGCGGGGCCAACGCATTCTTTAACCTCGCCCGGCGCCTCAATCCGAGGGTTCGAATTCCGCCTGGCCTGAACCCCGACAAGCTCGATGCGCTGTTCTTCGGGCTGCCGGACCTCGCCTTGCAGGTCCCGTACGCGTTCGCGACCGATGCCTTCGGGAGGATCATGCCGCTGCTGCGCGACGAACAGGACGAGGCGTACAACGAGCAGCTCGTCGCCTTCACCTTGGGGCTGAGAACCAGGTTCATCGAAACGCGATCGTTCGGCGACCAGCCGCTGGCTCGGTTGTTCCCGTCGCCCCTCCCCGACGGGGCCGATCCGGAATGAATGAAACGATCGCCGCCGGCCGTCGTAGTCCCGTTAAGGAAACCCAAGGAGCTGACTCACATGATCTCGGTATTGCCCCTCAGCCTGACCCTCGCCCTGTCGTCATCGGTCCCCGGGACCGAAACCGCACATGCGGTGTACGCCGACCTGCTCGCGACCCACGTCAAAGACGGCAGGGTGGACTACAAGGCCTTGGCCGCGAAAGATCTCGACAAGCTCGATCGCTACTTGGCCGTCGTCGGCCGCTCCAGCCTTCCCGACGACCGCAATCGGCGGATCGGCTTTCTCATCGACGCCTACAACGCGCTGGTGCTGCGGGCGGTGATCACCCACGGTCGCCCCCGATCGGTGCTCGACGTCAAAGACTTCTTCAAAGGCAAGGTTCACCGGGTCGCCGGCCAAACGGTCAGTCTCGACCAGCTCGAAAAGGAGGTCCTCAACCCCTACGCCAAAGACCCGCGCACCCACTTCGTCCTCGTCTGCGCGGCGGTCGGCTGTCCGATTCTGGAGTCCAAGCCGTTCTATGGGGACAACGTCGACCGCCGAATGGACGTCGCGACCCGCCGGTATCTAGCGTCGCCGACCGGCGCCCAGGCGAAGCCGGATCAGCTCACGATCTCCAAGATCTTCGACTGGTATGCCCAGGACTTTGGCGGCCGCGAAGGAGCGGTGCGATTTATTCTCCGTCATCTGTCGCCGCAATCCAAACGGACCACGGGGACCGATCCGCAGGTCGGCTTCCTCGACTACAACTGGACGTTGAACCAACGGTGAGCGGCGACTACTTGACCCCCTAATGCTCGCCTTGACCGCGTGACCCGCCCCACAAGCCGCGCGGGCTTTCGCGACTAGACCCGAATGATACACCCCACCGAAGACCGGAACCGCGGCGAGGGGTGCGCTGGCGCAAGGGCCTGCTGAAGACCCGCAGCGGAGGGTCGTGTACAACCCTGCCTGAAACCGAGCGTTCACACAGCAACGGTTGCGATGCACGGCCCACGGTCCGTACTCTCGCTCTTCTTGGTGGTAGCCGCCCGATGACCCGACCCGCAATGTCGTCGACTCCCGAAAACAGCGGACCGTCGTTGGCGCAAGCCGCGTCGGGTGCGTTTACGAGCCGAGCCAGCCGGCAAGGTACCCAGTACTTCGCCGAAGGCCGGGTCGCGATCGAAGGGGCGGACCGAGATACGGTCCTCGCTCACGTGAAGGGCTCGAGGCCCGAGCCGTACCTCGTAGCGATCAACTTCGCCGAGGTCCCGAGCCGAAGCCGCCTGCAGGTGCAATGTAACTGCGCCTTCTTCAAAGACGGTTTTCCTTGCAAACACCTCTACGCGACGATCCTCGCCATCGAGAGCGCGGGCATTCGAATGGTCAACCCCGCTTTCTTCGAGGGCCGGCTGGACCTCGTGACGCTCAAGGAAGACATCTCGGCGGGAAGCGATCCGTTCTTCGACGGCAAACAATCGTTGGCTCAGGTCAACGGCGACGCCGCGAGCGCCACCGCCGACGGTCGCGACGCGACCGACGGCTGGGAAAATCGGCTCGCCGCTCTTCGACGGGCGACAGGGCCGTTCCCTCCGTTGTCCGGGGCCGCCGTCGCCCTCGGGCGCGCGGTTCGCCGGCGCTGGCGATACGTGATCAACCCCGCCCGCTCCGAGGAGCTACAGGCGCTGGTGGTCGAGGTCTTCGCGCGAACCGCCAACGACACCTGGACCCCTTACGCCCTCACCGAGCGAAACCTGGCCACGGTCGGGGAAGGGGTGAATCGCACCGCCCTCGACCTGATCTCCGCGTCCCCGTTGCCGCCCTACTCCGCGCCCCATCTGCGACTTCCCGACGGCGCGGATGAAGCGGCGGCCGTGGTGCCGGCCGGCCACCGCGGCCACGTTCTGCCCGCCTTGGCCGCGACCGAGTCGCTGGTCCTCGCCCGGCCCGATGGTCATCACGAGGCGCCCCCGCTTCGCCTCGACACCGAACAAGCGTGGGCGGTCACCCTTCAGGCCGAAGTCGACCCCGAATCGGATCAGGCGTGGTTGGTGCAAGTCCGACTCGTCCGCGGGGACCAGTCGCGTCCGGCGTCGGACGCGGACCTGCTGCTGCGAGAAGGCCTCGCGGTCATCGACGACCGCGTCTGCATGGTCGACGTCAAAGACGGCTATCACTGGATTCGATATCTTCGAAAGAATGGTGCGCTGAGGATCCCGGCCGATCATCCGGAGGAGGCGCTGCGGCAGCTGTGCACGATCCCCGGCCTGCCCGATGTGGTGCTTCCGGAGCCGTGGACCAGCGAACGAGCCCACCCCGAAGCGCAAGTGGTCTTCGAGAGCCCGAAACCTCGAAAGAGCAACGTTTCGGCCGAGGTCCGGTTCGGCTACGGCGACGTGCTGTTCCCCCTGTCCGCGGCCGATTCGGGCTTCGTCGACGCCGACGGTCGCCGGCTGGTCCTTCGCGACCCAACGGCCGAGCAGGCCGCCTTGGCGGTGCTCGGCCGCTTCGGGGCCACCGCGCCCGAAGACACGAACCTGTCCGCGGTCGATCTGCAAAAGGGGCAGCTCGACCAAGCCGTGCGAGCGCTGGTGCGCAGCGGGTGGCGGGTGGAAGCCAGAGGCGGCCAAATCCGTGGCCTCACCTCGCAAGCGCTCCGTCTGGTGTCGGGCCAAGACTGGTTCGACCTCGAAGGCGAAATCGCCTTCGACGGGGTTCAGATCGAACTGCCGGAGCTCCTGCGAGCGATCCGACAGGGCGACGGCTACGTGAAGCTCGACGACGGATCGCACGGGATCCTGCCCGAAGACTGGCTCAAGAAGTACACTGCGCTCGCGAGCCTGGGCTCCAAAAAAGGCGGCAAGCTACGTTTCGCCCGTAGCCAGGCCATCCTGCTCGACATGATGCTCACCGAGCAGAGCATCTTTCAGCCCGACCAGGGGTTCGTCGACCACCGCGAACACATCCGGCAAGCCGGCGCCCCGGAACCGGTTCCGGAACCCACCGACTTCGACGGGCAGCTACGCAGCTATCAGCGCGAAGGACTCGGCTGGCTGGTGTACCTCGAGCGCCTGGGCCTCAACGGCTGTCTGGCCGACGATATGGGTCTGGGCAAAACCGTCCAGCTGCTCGCTCTGCTCGCCCATCGCAAGGTCGACGGCCGCAGTCAGGGTCCTTCGCTGGTGGTCGCGCCCCGGAGCCTGGTGTTCAACTGGATCAGCGAAGCCACCCGCTTCACCCCTCAGCTGAAGGTGCTCGACTACACCGGCCTTCAGCGGGCGGATCGTCTCGACGATTTCGGGTCCCACGACCTCGTGGTGACCACCTACGGCACGGTGCGGCGGGACATCGAAGACCTCCGGAGTCGGCGCTTCGACTACGTCATTCTCGACGAAGCGCAGGCGATCAAGAATGCCTCCGCGCAGGCCAGTAAGGCCTGTCGGCTGCTTCAAGGTCGCCATCGACTCGCCCTCAGCGGAACGCCGGTCGAAAACCACCTCGCTGAGCTGTGGTCGATCTTCGAGTTCCTCAATCCGGGGATGCTGGGCAGCCGCCGAGAATTCGCCGGACTCGCAAAGCCGGAGAATCATGAGGCCCTCACCGCCGTCTCGCGGGGGCTGCGGCCGCTCATTCTCCGCCGGACGAAGAAGCAGGTCCTTCAGGAGCTGCCGGAAAAGACCGAGCTCACGATCCACGTTCGCCTCGACGACGACGAGCGGCGGATGTACGACGAGCTCCGCGATCACTACCGGACCCGAATCAAGGAGCGGATCAGTCGCGAGGGCTTCGGCCGCGCGCGAATGCACGTCCTCGAAGCGCTCCTTCGCCTCCGGCAAGCCGCCTGTCATCCGGGGCTGGTCGATCCCCGGCGTGCATCGGGCCTGAGCAGCAAGCTCGACGCGCTGCTGGAGCAGCTGAAAGAAGTCCTCGAAGAAGGACACAAGGTCCTGGTGTTTTCGCAGTTCGTCCAGCTGCTGGAGATCTTGCGGCGTCGACTCGATGGCGACGGCTACACCTACGCGTACCTCGACGGCCGGACTCGAGACCGGGCGGCGGTCGTGGAGCGATTCCAGACCGACCCCGACTGCTCCTTGTTCCTGATCAGCCTCAAGGTCGGCGGGCTGGGCCTCAACCTCACCGCCGCCGATTACGTGTACATCCTCGACCCGTGGTGGAACCCGGCCGCGGAGGCGCAAGCGATCGACCGCGCCCACCGCATCGGGCAGACGCGCTCGGTCTTCGCGTACCGCTTGATCGCCGAAAACACCGTCGAGGATAAGATCGTGCAGATGCAGCGCGACAAACGGCGGCTGGCTCAAGCGCTGATCTCCGAGGACAACTCGGTGGTTCAGGAGCTGTCGATGGAAGACCTCGAGCAGCTGCTTTCGTGATTTTCGCCCGAGCCGAGGCGCGAATGGCGAGAGCCTACGGTGCGCGACGACCCGATTGATCGCACTTTTGCGTAGGGGCGGAGCGCTCGAACCCTTTCCGAGCCTCCGGCCACATTGACTCCGTGGATCGGCCCTCGTAGACCTGTCTGAACTCGTCGGAACCAATTCGACGAGGACGAGACGGAGTAAGCATGGCCAGCGTGAATAAAGTGTTTCTCATCGGAAACCTCGGGGCGGATCCCGAGGTTCGCTACACGTCGAGTGGCTCCGCGGTCGCCAACTTCCGCATCGCGACCAGCGAGGTTTGGAACGACCGAAACGGTGAGCGCCAGGAGCGTACGGAGTGGCATCGGATCGTGGTTTGGGGCAAGCAGGCCGAACACTGCGGCGAGTACCTGCGAAAGGGCCGCAGCGTCCACGTCGAAGGCCGCATCCAGACCCGCGAGTGGGATGACCGAGACGGCAACAAACGGTACACGACCGAGATCGTCGCCAACTCCGTGACGTTCCTCGGCGGCCGCAACGACGGCGGCGGCGGCGGCGGCTACGGCGGCGGTGGTTACGGCGGCGGCGGCGGCGGCGGTGGCGGCGGCGGC
>JANQQN010000195.1 GCA_028289325.1 Myxococcota bacterium
TTGGGGAAGGCATCGGCATTGTCGCCCACGCCGTCGCCGTCGCTGTCGGCGGTCTCGTTGGGGTCGTTGGGGAAGGCATCGCCGTTGTCGCCCACGCCGTCGCCGTCGCTGTCGGCGGTCTCGTTGGGGTCGTTGGGGAAGGCATCGGCATTGTCGCCCACGCCGTCGCCGTCGCTATCGGCGGTCTCGTTGGGGTCGAAGGGGAACGCGTCTTGGTCGTCGGGGACGCCGTCGCCGTCCGAGTCATTCGGCCCGGTCAGCGAGCGCAGGATCTGAATGGATTCGCCGATCGATGGGACCCCGTCCGCGGTCACTGCGAACAGCCAGTAGAAGCCGGGCAGGAGCACGTTCGGGTTCGCATTCATGGTGATGGTGAACGTTCCGTTGCCGTTGTTCACCGACGCCACCGGCACGAACCTCTGGTCCGTGTTCATATGGTGGGTGGTTCCCGAGAGGCGGACCATCGAGAAGCGGTCCGTGTCGCCGCTGGCGTTGACCACCACCGACTGACCGGCGCCGGCCTGAACCGGAACGCCGGACAGGGTGGGGCGGGTGGCCGGGCTACCGTCGGCGTTGAACAGATACGGAGGCGAGAAGATCTGACCGTCGAGATGGTTGGCGGAACAACCGCCACACGCGCCACCGCCGGCGGACAAGACCCGAGCATCCTTCAGCAAGAGCGCGGTCGAGTGGTAGTTACGCGGGATGTCGATGGAGTCCACGACCCGCCAGGTGTTCGTGGCCGGGTTGTAGATCTCCGCCGGGTATACGGTGCCGAGGTCGGTGAAGATCCGGGCCACCGTGTTGCCGCCGATCACCAGGACCTCGCCGTTGGGGAGGGTCACGGTGTTGCACAAGGCGCGGGGATAGTTCATGGGCGCACCTTGGGTCACCACCGGAACCGGGCCGTTGAGGTCGGCCAGGAACACGTTGTTGGTCGACGTGGGCTGAGCCTTGCGGCGGTCGCCACCGCCGACCAGAAGCACCTTACCGACGTCGTAGGTGACCGCGTTGCCGTACATGCGCACGTTGTCGCCGGCCATTTGGCCCAACACTTCGGTGGCCGCGCCGCCGACCGGGTCGAACATATGGAAGGTCGGGGTGGGACCGCCCTGGAACACCGCTCCGGACGGGGCCACGGCAATGTGCGCCCACCACTCGTTGCTGAACGCGCCGGAGGGATTCGGCGAGGCGTTGACCGCGTTCTGCTCGTTGGCCAGGGTCTGCATGTCCGCATGGGGCGTTCGCGTCCATACGTTGGTATCGGGGTCGTACAGCTCGGTGCGGTGGTTCGCGACCTTCGCGAAGGTCGAGTAGATCTGGTTGTTGGGCATCGTGACGTTCGAGCCGTACCACCGCCGATCGTTCATCTCGGCCAGCGGCGACCACAACAGCGTGTCCGGGTCGAACGCGCTGGTCCGTCGGTCGTCAGGATTGCCGCCCGACGCGACGATGATGCCGCTCTCGAGGGTCGAGATGCCCGCGCAGAACGTGTCGTGGAAGTTGTTATTGACGGTCTGGAACGCTCCCGTCGCCGGGTCGAACACCGCGGCGTGGGTGAACTCTCGGTTGGACGGGAAGCGGTCGACCTCCGTCGACGACCAGGTCAGGACCCGACCGTCAGGGAGGTTGGCGGCCGAGATCGCGATGTGGGGCCACTGAATGACCGGTCCCCAGGCCCCCGCGACGCCGGCACTGACCACCGTTCCGTCCAGCACGCCATCGGGAGGAATAGGGCGGTACGTGCCGCCTGCGACCCGGTACTCGACCTCGAGCACGGCGCCGCCGCCGGCCTGAAAGAACTCGACCAGCAGATTGTGGGTCCCGGCGGTGAGCGCGATGCTGCCTTGCACGACAACAGGAGCATGGCGGCCGTCGTTATCGACCACGAGACTGTTGTCGACGAACAGAAGGGAGCCATCGTCGGAGTTGACGCGAAACTCGTAGGTGGCGGCGATGGACACGACCAGCTGTCGGGAGAACACCAGGCCGTAGTCGGCGGACATGCCCGCCACCTGATGGCTGATGATGTTGGTCTGCCCGGCCGCCGACTCCTGCAGGCTGGAGAAGTCGGGCATGACGGTGAACGACCCCGGATAGACCCGGTAATCGAACTGGGCGTGGGCGATCTGCGGAATGGCGACGAGGGCTAATACGAACGAAGACTTAAGTACTAATCGGGCGCGGCTTTCTGAAGACATATACTTTTCCGAATCCCCTTGGTCTGCCGACCTACCTCAGAGTGCGCAGTCGTCGTTCTGCTTCCAAAAGCGGAGCCACAAATGCGTCTTCTGTGTTTTGCGGGTACGGTAAAAGCATCTCTGCTTTTCCGGGTGGTGGCAATCTCGCAGTCAGTAATTTATTTTCAGTGGCGTCGGCGGATGCCGCGGATATCCCGCGAGCAGGCGATGGGTTCGCTTGATGAGAACGGATAGTCGACGTCAGCCCGAACTCTAAGTTCCGCGGACAGAATACAACTATAATTAATGGATAGATGACGCGAGGCCGCCACCTTCGCAGGTGTCACCGCCCGTGGCTGCGGAGGCCCACCCGAGCACCGACGCTCGGATTCACAGGCGGCAAGGTCGCGACCAGCGATCTGCGGCGATGGCGGCTCGCGTTAGAGCGAGGCCCGTTCTTTCATCTATCCACGCCGTAGGTGTCTGCGGCGTCGATGGTGTGACAAACCGTACGCATAAAAACCAGGCCGAAAGCAACGACGCTGGAGCGACATCTCATTACGCGAGGCTATTGCTGCGCAGCGACATCGCTCGGTCCGTGGCGGGAACTGGCCATCGATGCAGCTTGGCGGACGTTGTTGCGCTATCGATCGCCAGCGCGGGGACGCCGACCTGTACGGCGGCTACAGGATGGTCAGGAACGAAACCAGGTCAGCGATCTCTTGGTCGTTGAGGCCGATAGGGGCCAGCTCTACACCATCCGCGGTAGGCGCAGGCGCATTGTAGAAGCGAACGACCTGGTCTAAGGTCTCGAAGCGTCCGTCGTGGAAGTACGGCGCGGTCTTCGATACGAGACGAAGCGACGGCACTTTGAACGCGCCCGTCATGTGGTCGACGTCCTTTCGGTTGAGAAACCGAAGCTGATGACAGTCGTCGGCCGAAGCGTCGCTGTGAACGCCCCGGCAGTTGAATTCATCGATCAGGAAGGCCCGAAGGCCGAATACGCGACCGAAGTCCAAGGCGCCGGCGCCCTCGAGCTTGCCGGTCCCGATATTGTGAAACCCGTCGTTGGTGAGGCGGGGCCCGTTGTGGCAGCGCAGACAACGGGTTCGGTCGGAGATGAACAGGGCCAGACCTCGCCGCTGGCTCGGAGTCAGGTGCCGGTGGGCGTCCGAGCGCCGTCGCTCGGCCAGCGCATCCACGAATCGGTCCAGCGGCCCCGGCTCGAGCGTCAGCGTGCGCTCGTAGGCCGCGATGGCCTTGCCCACGACGGCGTAGAGGCGATCGACGCGGCGCCGGTCGGGGAGCGGCATCGAATGCCATGCGGCTTGAGTCGCCGGATCTCCGTAGGGTCCGGCCTGAGCCGGCAGGCGGTCGAGCCACCGGTCGTCAGGAAGAGCGCCGATCAGCGCGCTGAACTGCGCTCGGTAGTCGGGGTCCTTGGCGATGGTATGGATGACCGCGACGCGGCTGCCGCCCATCTCTTTGGCCGCTTCGAACGGGATGAGCGCCTGAGACCAAAGGGAATCTCTTCGGCCGTCCCAGTAGAACCACTGTCCGTGGGCCGCCCCGATGACCGTCGGCGTATTGCGTCCGCCGGGGCCGGTACCCGCAGGGCGGGCGAGTCCGTCGGCGAACGCTTTATCGGGCTGGTGGCAGGTCGCGCACGACCGCTGGCCGTCGCCGCTGAGGCGGCGATCGAAGAAGAGTTTCTTGCCCAGTCGAATCGCGCGGGGGTCGGTGCTGAACCGATTCGAGGGATCTGCGGGCGGTGGCCCGAGGTGGGTCAGGGTGAGGGTCTGCAGGATTCGGCGGTCTCGGTTCGACCAGTCGCCGGCGTCGTCGCAGGATGCGACGCTGGCGACGATCAGGGCGGCCGCGAGGCGCCGGCGGCGACGGCCGGCTACCATTCGAGCTCGACCTCGAACTGCACCCGGTCTTTGCCGTCCGGGGTGTCGATGACGAACAGCAGAACCCACTTACCGGCCATGTTGAACTTCATACCCTCGATGCGGTAGCGGCCATCCTGCAGGTATTCGGTGACCTGGGGCTGCGTAGGTAGCCCGTGACCGTGTTCTGGCATGCCCCCGTTGACCCCGATCCGCGCGGGATACACCGGCTGCTCGCTGTCCGCGTGACGGAGCTGAAGCACCCAGCTTTGCAGGGGGCCGATCTGGTACGGGCCGTTCTCCGGCTGCAGCGCCGCCACGATGCGCTCTGTGGTTGAACGCGCGGTCCAGCGGGCGGTCGGCTGGGCCTCAGCGGTCGGTTCGCCGGGGCGAGCGCAGGCCGCGGCCACCGTCAACAGCAGCGCGATCTGCGCCAAGGGCCGAAAGACGACGAGCGAATCCATCGCCCCCGAATCTTATACCGGTCCCGCGTTCGAGGGGGACAGATCAGAAGTGGAGGGTGAATCGTGCGCCCTGGGGCTCGACCGTCTCATAAGCCACCGATCCTCCGTGGGCGCGCATGATCTGGCGAGTGAGGGCCAAGCCGACCCCCGTGCCGTTCGGCTTCGTGGTGAAGAACGGGACAAAGATCTTCGCGGCCACGTCTTGGGGCACCCCCGGCCCGTCGTCGGTGACGCTGATCGTCGGCCTCCCTCGCGCGTCGAGCCGGGCCCGCAGGGTGACTCGGGCGTCGGGCGCGGCGTCGAACGCGTTGCGCACGAGATTGATCAGCACGCGCTCGATCTGCTCTCCGTCGGCGCGCAGAGTGAGGTTCTGAGGCGCGACCGAAACCGTAACCTGCGAGGCAACGTCGCCGAAGAGGCGCTCGATTCGAGCGAACAGCTCCCCGACCCGAAGATCGCTGCGGTTCGGCTTCGGCATTCGTGCGATCTCTCGGTACCCTTCGATGAACCCCAGGAGCCCGTCGGCGCGCTTGGCCACCGTCCGTAGAGCGATCCGAGCGTCTTCAACGGCCTCGGGGTCCTCCGCCTCCAGGAGCTCGGCCGCGGCGCTGGCCAGCGAGCGCACCGGGGTCAGCGAGTTCATGAGCTCGTGGGTCAATACCCGCACCAGCGCTTGCCAAGCCTCGACCTCGGCGCTCTCGAGTTCGTGGCGAAGGCTCTGCAACGAGAACACTCTTCGCGTGTGTGCCCCGGCCCGCACTTCGCTGACGCCGACGAGGACGCGGTCTGAGGCGCCGACCCGGACCAGCTGTTGCCCCCCCGGCTCGAGCGTTTCGATGGCCGCGACCAGCGCCTCGCCCAACGGTTGCAGATCGTGCACCCGGACCGGGTGCAGCGTGCCGAAGAAGCGGCGCGCGGCGTGGTTGATCCGTTCGACCTGTCCGTCGGGACCGACCGCGAGCAGGGGGACCGGAACCTGGTCGAGGATGGCGCGGGTGACCCGCAGATCGATCTCGCTATGGCCGCGGAGCTCTTTGATCCGCCCCAGCAGCGCGGCGAGCTCTCGACCGAGGTCGTCGAAACCCACGCCTTCCCGCTCCCGCTCGAAGCGCTCCCCGAACTCGCCGGCCTTCACCGCGGCCAAAAAGCGCGCGAGGTCGCGGTTGGTGCGCTCGACAAAACGAACGAGAGCGACCGCTTGCGCGATGCTGATCGCGGTCAAGATGATCGGGGTGATGACGAAGCGTCCGTCGCCGGCGGCGAGGGTGCCCGCGGCGACCGTGGACGCCAGTCCGAAGACCCGAATCGCCACGCTGCGGGAGAAGCGTCCGAGCACCCCTATAGTCCGTGTTTCTCCATCCGCCGATAGAGGGTGGCGCGGGTCAGACCGAGCTCTTTGGCGGCATGGCTGATGTTGTAGCGGTGTTTTCGCAGCGCTTGTTCGATGGTTCGGCGCTCCACCTTTTCGAGGTTGAGGTCGTCGACCTCCGAACCGGCGTGGCGGGCGACGGTCGGTCTTTGGGTGGCCGCGGCGACGGTTGCCGGAAGCGAGAAGTCATCGGCTTCATACCGGGGGTTCTCGCTCAGGATGACCGCGCGCTCCACGGCGTGGCGAAGCGCGCGGATGTTGCCGGGCCACGAATGCCGCATCAATCCCTCCAGGGCCTCGGGCGCGATGGTGCGCTGGGCTCGGCCGTATTTCTTCTCGAAGAACGCGATGTAGTGTTCCAGGAGGGGAGGGATATCTTCGGGGCGTTCGCTCAATGACGGGAGCCGAACTTCAACCGTATTGAGACGAAATAGGAGGTCGGTGCGGAACACGCTGGGGTCGGCGAGCTCCTCGGGCGAACGATTGGTGGCGCTCACCACTCGGACGTCGATCGCGACCGGGGCGTTGGCCCCCAACGGAACGACCTGCCGCTGCTCGAGCACGGTGAGGAGCTTGGCCTGCAGGTGTAAGGGCAGGTTGCCGATCTCATCGAGAAACAGCGTCCCTCCCGATGCGGCCACGAGGCGGCCCGCGCGATCCGTCTGCGCGTCGGTGAACGCCCCCTTTACGTGGCCGAACAGTTCGCTTTCGAACAGAGACTGGCTGACCGCGCCGAGGTCGATGGACATGAATACCTCTCGCGACCGCCGCGAGGCCCGATGGATGGCCCGGGCCACGAGTTCCTTTCCCGTTCCGTTGTCCCCGACGATCAGAACGTTGGCGTCGGTGGGCGCGGTGCGCTCGACCAAGGACAACACCTGTTTCATGGCCGCCGACTCGGCGATGATCGGTTGATCCGACGCCGCGGACTGCGCCGCGAGCTCCCGGTGAGTCTGACGGAGCGCTTGGCCGTGTCTTCGGCTTCGGCGCAGAGTCAGGCCGCTCTTGACCGTGGCCCGGAGTCGGTCGTTGACCCACGGCTTGACGACGAAGTCGGCGGCGCCTCTCTTCATCGCCTCCACCGCGGTTTGAACCCCGCCGTGGACGGTGATGAGAATGACTACGGCATCGGGGTCGTATCCCAAGATCCGATCGAGCCACTGCAGGCCTTGTTCCCCGTCGCTCTGCCCCGGACCGAAGTTCATGTCGAGGAGCGTGACGTCGGGGGGAGCGATGCGGAACTGGCGTTCGATGCGGCGGGGATCGTTCAACGTGACGACGTTGGCCACCTCTCGCTTCAGGATAAGCCGGGTTGCGATCAGGATATCGTCGTCGTCGTCGACGACCAGAACTGTTCCTGACTCGTTCATCTCGTGACTTCCTGAGTCCGTTCACCGCAGTCCGTTCACCGCAGTCCGCTCACCGCTGTCCGCTCGACGTTTCGCATGCAGCGTTCAGGATGCATGCAAGGAGCGGACGACACTTTTCGCGCTCGCTGTACGTAGGCGTACACCAGCTGTTCGAGCGCGTACAGCTCGCTTTTGGGCCCTTCTCGAACGGCTCGTTATCCGCGTGGCACGCGACGTGCGTAACGGAGCCGGCATGCGATCGGAGCGCGTCGAACAAGTTCCGCCGACCCGACTGCCGCGAGGGGCGTCAATGGATCGTCCCGTATCGCGGCGGTTTCCGCGGTGGCTGAAAGCGGCCTCGATCGCGCTGGTCGTGGGCGCGGCGGCGGTCGCGGGATTGTACCTGGGGTGGGGCTCTACTCAGCGAACGCTGATCGTCGAGTCGTCGCGGCTGTCGGTAGGCCAGGTGACGCGGGGGCGGTTCGAGGACTACATCCCCATCCGGGGTCGGGTCGAACCGGCGCGGACCATCTTCTTGGACGCCGTCGAGGGCGGTCACGTCGAGAGCGTGCTGGTCGAGGACGGGGCGATGGTCGAAGCGGGCCAGCTGCTCTTGCGGCTGTCCAATACATCGCTTCAGCTCGAGGTCTTGGCTCGCGAGGCCGAGGTCGTCGAACAGCTCAACTTCGTTCGTACCCAGGAGCTGCAGCTCGAGCGCAATCGTCTCGAGCACAAGCGCAACCTGGTGGAGATCGACTACAACATCAAACGTCTCGAGCGGGAGTCGAAGCGACAGGCCCAGCTGAAGACCCATATCCCGACCGCGGAGATCGAGCAGACCCGCGACGAACTCGAGTACTGGCGCCTTCGGCGCAACGTTACCCGGGAAGCGCAAGCGACCGACGGTAAGCTCCAGCGAGCGCAGATGATCCAGCTGAGGGCCGCGGTCAGCCGCCTGCAGCAGAATCTGGCCCTCGCCAAGAAGAACCTCGAAGGCCTCAACGTCCGGGCGCGGGTCGCGGGCAAGTTGACGGCGCTCAACGCGGAGGTCGGACAGTCGCTGGCGCGCGGGGAGAGGATCGGCCAGATCGACGACCCGAATGACTTCAAGGTCACGGCGCTGATCGACGAGTTCTATCTGCCCCGGGTGACTCTGGGTCAGCACGCAACGGTTCAACTCGCGGACCGCCGCTATCCGATGACCAGCCGTAAGATCTATCCTCAGGTCCGCAACGGCCAGTTCGAAGTCGACTTTCTGTTCGATGATCAGCGACCGACGGGCATTCGCCGGGGACAGACGCTGCAGGCTCGTCTGTCGCTCGGAGACCCGACCATGGGGCTGCTCGTGCCCAACGGGGCGTTCTTCCAGGACACCGGCGGGCAATGGTTGTTCGTGGTGGCCGCCGATGGCGACGTGGCGGTGCGCCGCAACGTGCGTCTGGGACGACGCAACCTTCGGTTCATCGAAGTCATCGAAGGCCTCGAAGAAGGGGAGCGAATCATCGTCTCCCCCTACACCAACTATCTCGATTCGGACCGCCTCGAGCTGAACGGCGGGGGGGCTGCTCCGAATCCAGTCAAGGAGACGGACCCAAATGATTGAGCTTAAAGAAATCAGCAAACTCTATCGGACCGATGAAGTCGAAACCGTTGCCCTCGATTCCATCGACATCAACGTCGAGCGCGGCGAGTTCGTGGCGATCATGGGGCCGTCGGGGTGCGGTAAGTCTACCTTACTGAACATCATCGGCATGCTCGATTCGCCGACGAAAGGCCGCTACGAGTTCAACGGCGAGGACGTCAGCAGATACGGCGAAGGTCGGCTGGCGGATATCAGGAAACGCAACATCGGTTTCATCTTCCAGAGCTTCAATCTCATCGACGAGTTGACGGTGGCTGAAAACGTTGGGCTGGCCCTGCTGTACCACAACATCTCCGCCTCCGAGCGGCGCCGACGGGTGACGGAAGTGATGGACCGCGTGGGCATCGGACACCGGGCCCGGCACTTTCCCCCTCAGCTGTCGGGTGGGCAACAGCAACGAGTCGCGGTGGCGAGGGCGGTGGTGGCGCAAGCCAACCTCATTCTTGCCGACGAACCGACCGGCAACCTGGACACCGCCCATGGCCAAGAGGTCATGGAGGTCCTGCAGGGGTTGAACGACGAAGGGACCACCGTGGTGATGGTGACCCATTCGCCGAGCCACGCCGACTACGCCAAGCGAACCATCCATCTGCTCGACGGACAGGTGGTCACCGAAGGCCTGCGGGCGGCGGTTTAGAGGCCCATGATGCTGAGGCACTATCTCAACACCGCCTATCGCAACCTGTCGAAGAACCCGCTGTACACCGCACTCAACGTGGCAGGGCTGGCGATCGGGCTCGCGGCCTGCGTTCTCATCCTCCTGTATGTCAGGGGTGAGTTCATGTTCGATCGATGGGTGCCCGACGGCGATCGCATCATCAGGGTTCACACCCGATTCGACATTCCCGGTCGCCAACCGTTCATCGCTACCCAGGCGCCGGGACCGGTCCTGGGCGCGCTGAAAGAGTACTTTCCAGAGGTCGAGACCGGCGCTCGCATTCACGTCCGCCGACCTCGGGTGAAGCGGGACGACAAGGTGTTTTTCGATCGGATATATCTTGTCGACCCCACGTTCTTCGACGTCTTCGACGTCCCCCTGATCGAAGGCGACCGTGCGACCGCCCTCGACGATACTTCCTCGGTCATTCTATCGAAGTCCATGGCCGAAAAGTACTTCGGCGACGCTTCGCCCGTCGGCAAGACCCTGTCCATCGATGACGACGTTCGGAACCGGGACTTCAAGGTGACGGGCGTCATCGCCGACGCGCCCCGGAACTCTCACCTGCGCTGGGACCTCATCGGTCGCTTCGAACCATCGGAGTTCAAGGACCAGCCGTGGATCGCGGAGCAATGGACCTCCGTGAATGTGTCCGTATATCTGAAACTCAAGCCCGGGTCGGACCATGAGCGAGTCAACGCAGAGCTTCCGCGTTTCGAGGAAAAGACCATCCCCAACGTCAACTTCGGGGGCAAGGAGTACCCGACCCACGAGTTCATCAAGCTGAGCGTGATGCCTTTCTTCGATGTCCACCTCCACGCGGTCAGCAGCGCCAATACGAAGTCGCGCTACAGTTCGGTAGTGACGTTCGCCGCGGTGGCGGTCTTGATTCTCATCATCGCGTGCATCAACTTCATGAATCTCGCCACCGCCCGCGCCAGCCAACGGGCGCGGGAAGTGGCCTTGCGCAAGGTCGTGGGGGCCAGTCGTCCCACGCTGGTCGTCCAGTTCCTGGGCGAATCGACGGTTCTCGCGTTGCTGTCGCTGGTCTTCGCGTTGGGGCTCGTGGAGCTCGCGTTGCCTATCTACAATTCGGTTTTGGATCGGTCGCTGGAGCTCGTCTTCTTCGGCTCGGAGACGCTCATTCCGTGGTTGGTTGGCCTCGTCGCCTTCGTAGGGGTCGTCGGCGGGCTGTATCCCGCGGCGTATCTGTCGCGTTTTCGCCCCGCCCAGGTGTTGAAGGCCAACAAGTCGAGCGACGCGCAGGGATCGATCTGGCTAAGAAGCGGACTGGTCGTGGTCCAGTTCGTCATCTCCATCGCGCTCATCATCTGCACCGCCGTGGTGTACGGGCAGTACCGCTATACCCAGACCAAGGATCTGGGCTTCGATAAGAATGGGGTCATCGTCGTTCGAGGCCTCGGCCGCCAAGAGGCGTCAGCGCAGTCGGACGTCATCAAGACCGCGGTCGCGGGGTTGCCGGGCGTGTTGTCGGTGACCCGATCGTCCGATGTGCCGGGCGACTCGAGCGAGAACAACTCTCCGGTTCAGCGGCCGGGCGACACATCGAGTGAGCCGTCGGTGGTCGGACGGTACGGCGTCGATTGGGACTTCCTGGACGCGTACAAGGTCAAGCTCAAGGCGGGACGATTCTTCGAAAAAGAACGCGCCAACGATAATGCCGTGTTCACGCGGGGCAAGGAGAAGACCGAAGACGAAGAGGAGCGGACGATATCCATCGTGCTCAACGAACGCGCCGTATCTCATCTCGGGTTCGCGTCGGAGGAAGACGCGGTGGGGCAACGGCTGCTGGTGGGCGGGCCGGATCGCCAGATGGTCAACGTCGAGGTCATCGGCGTCGTCAAAAACTTCCACTACCGCTCGATCCGTCAGGAGATCCGTCCGACCTTCTACATTCGCCAAGCCAACTCTTTTAACGAGCTATCTGTCCGGATCGCTCCGGGCATGGAGAGCGAGGTCATGGCGGGTATCGAGGCGGTGTGGAAGCGGCACGTCCCTGGGGTGCCGTTCAGCAGTGAGTTTCTCGAGGAGACGTTGAAGTCTCTGTACACCGAGGAAAAGGCGCAAGCGCAGATGTTCGGCGCTTTCGCGATTTTGGCCGTCATCATCGCGTGTATGGGGCTATACGGGCTGGCGTCGTTCACCGCCGCTCGTCGCACCAAAGAGATCGGTATTCGCAAGGTCTTGGGCGCCTCGAGCTGGGCCATCGTCCGGCTGCTGGTGTGGCAGTTCTCGAAACCCGTTTTGTTGGCGAACGTGATCGCGTGGCCCGTGGCCGCGTACGTCATGCAGCGATGGCTGTCGACCTTCGAGTACCGCATCGATCTCGAGCCAGCCGTGTTCGCAGTCGCGGGGAGCATGGCCCTCATCATCGCGTGGGGCACCGTCGGTGGCCACGCGCTGCGGGTGTCACGAACGCCGCCGAGCCACGCGTTGCGATACGAATGACCGGCGCCCGACAGGCGTATTTGGGCCCGATCGGTGATGGCTGTCCGTGGGGACAGTTGCTGCGCCCAACGTACGGGCGATAGTGGTTCCGCACCGAAAACGCCATGGAGCCTAGTGAGGATAGGGCCCCGTCGGAGGGCACTGCATCGGGAACGTCATCCGTCGCCCCTGCCTCCGACCATCACGAACCGCTGCCCGAGCAACCGTGGCTTCGGCCGGGTCGGATCATGGATCCGCTTTCGGTGTTGTTCGCCGCGTTCTTCGCCTTCGCATGGCTCGTCACGGCCCTGGTCAACCTGACCAACTACGCCCACGTAAGACACGTAGGCGGGGCATGGATAGGTCTGGCCCACGCTTTTGGCCAGGGCCAGCTGTATCCACCGCTGTACGACGCCGAGGCGGGAACCTACGGCGGCACTCGCTTTGCGCCCATTCCGATCGTCCTTCAGAGCACGATGACGCAGCTGCTTGGCGACCCCCTCATGGGCGGAAAGACGCTTCATGTCGCGTACACGTTTCTTCTCATCGCGGCGATGATCTTTCTGCTGCGTCAGCTGCGGGTTCGATGGTCGTACAGCCTGCTGATCGCCAGCCTGTTTTTGGGCGTGCGAATCGGTTGGGAGTCGGGCTTGGGTATTCGACATGACGCGCTCGCGGCCGCGCTGCAGCTATGGGCCCTGGCCGCCTACGGGGTGGGCGCTCGCAGCCAAGCCGACGATCCCAGGTCGACCCGACAGATCGCGGTGGCCGCTCTTCTGTGTGCGCTCGCGCCGCTATCCAAGTTCAGCGCGGTCTTCGCGGGGATGGCGCTGGCCATCCACTTGGCGGTCACGGATCGGCGCCGATTTGTCACCGTGTTCCTGCCCGTGACGGTGGCGGTGGGGCCGGGGGGGCTGTTGGTCACCGAGTGGCTCAGCGGGGGGGCGTTCTTCGAGACCTTATCGGCGTGTTTGTTTGGAGGGGCGGGGCCCGGCGGCGACGCGTCGGTGTTGGCCTCGGCGCTCGGGATTCAACTCGCCCTATACACCACATCATGGGTGGGGTGGTCGTTGATGCCCGTTGCGCTATTCGGACTCATCGTCTGCGTGCGCCGAGCGCCGGTGTTGGCGCTGGCCGGCGGGTGGAGCGTGGCCGTGACCCTGTACGCGTCTTCGAGTCCCGGCGTCGCGACCAATCATCTCGTGGAGCCTCTGGCCCTGGGGCTGGTATTGATCGGGGCGTGGGTTGCGTACCTGGATCGCTTCCGCAACTTACCTGGCGGGTCATGGATACGCGTGGGGCCCACGGTGACCGACTTGTGCTGGCCGGCGGCGGGGTTCGTCGCGATGTTGATCATCGTCGCCGCCTCAGCGTTCAACCTCGACCGGTACACCCGGGAATTCCGGCTGTCGGTACTGAGCGTGTTGACGGGCGACGGGCCGGTGTTGCGCGGGCTCGAGGCGCCGGGGACGGCGTTTTGGCCCGATGATGTGCGCGCTCGACTGGGCGCCGAGCTGCAGACCGGTCCTGTCCTCTCCGGTGACGCGTCGTTCGCCGTCTATCTCGGTCAGGATCCGATAGTGCTCGACCCGTTCATGCTTCGGGTCATCGCAGCGAAGAACGAATCGGCGCGGCAGGCCCTCGTCGATCGCATTAGGGCGCAGGAATTCAGCGCGATCGTGACTCGACGCGGCTTCGCCGCGCCCCCCACCGACGACGATCCCGGGTTTCGCGGTATGCACTGGGGGCCCGAGGTCGGTGATGCGATTCGAGCTCACTACCGGTTCGAACCGGAGTGGATGGGCGTCTATGCGATCTGGCGGCGGCGGCCGCGAGACGTGCGAAGGCCGGTCCCCCCCGAGTCGGGGACCACCGAAGTGTTCCCCATGCCAAAGTGAGAACGTATTCCGAATCGACGGCAAGGCATCGGGCGCCAGCGAAGACGGCATCCCGCGGCGCGACGATTCGAAGCCTGGCGCGGCGTTAGCGCTTGGCGGTGGCCGACGATACCGGCCCCGATTTTTGGCGCGTAGGAGGGTCTGCCGTGCATTCCCGAGTGCCCGCCGCGCTCTTCCCTCTCCTTGCTGCGGGTTATCTATTCTGTGAAAATTTGCACGCCAGGGCCTGGCGTGTGGCTTCAGTAGCGTTCAGAGTTGCCGGCATGCTTTTGCCCCGGAAATGTCTCCGCCTTGGCTTGGCGCTGATCGCATCGTTGGCTCTGGCTGCCTGCGGCGAAGATGATGAGCCCGAATCTCCGTCCTGCGGCAACGGTCAAGTGGAGGCCGATGAGCTTTGCGACGACGGCAACGAAGTCGACACCGACCAATGCCGTAACGACTGCACGTTGCCGGTGTGTGGCGACGCGGTGGTGTCGACTGGCGAGCTGTGTGACGACGGCAATACCGCCGACGGCGATGGTTGCGACTCGAACTGTACGCCGACCGCTTGCGGTAATGGGGTGCAAAGCGGAGACGAGCAGTGCGACGACGGCGACACCGTCGACGGCGATGGTTGCGACTCGAACTGTACCACCACTGCGTGCGGCAACGGCATCGAGACCGAAGGTGAGCAGTGCGACGATGGCAACGGGGTCGATGGTGACGGCTGCGACTCGAACTGTACGACCACCGTGTGCGGCAATGGCGTGGCCACCGAGGGCGAGCAGTGCGACGACGGCAATGACGTCGACGGCGATGGCTGCGATTCGAACTGCACCACCACCGCGTGTGGCAACGGCGTCGCGACCGAGGGCGAGCAGTGCGACGATGGCAATGGGGTCGACGGCGACGGCTGCGATTCGAACTGCACTACCACCGCTTGCGGCAATGGCGTGGTGACCGAAGGCGAGCAGTGCGACGACGGCAATACGAACAACGATGATGCGTGCACCAACAGCTGCACGACGACGAGCTGCGGCGATGGGGTGGTGAGCGCCGGCGAGCAGTGCGACGACGGCAACGACATCAACGGCGACGGCTGTGACACGAACTGCACGGTGACCGCGTGCGGCAACGGGATCCCGACCGAAGGCGAGCAGTGCGACGACGGCAACGCCGTCAACGGCGACGGCTGCGACTCGAACTGCACCACGACCGCGTGCGGCAACGGCATTCAGACCGAAGGCGAGCAGTGCGACGACGGCAACGCCGTCAACGGCGACGGCTGCGACACGAACTGCACGGCCACCGCGTGCGGCAACGGCATTCAGACCGAAGGCGAGCAGTGCGACGATGGCAATGCGGTCGACGGCGACGGCTGCGATACGAACTGTACGGCCACCGCGTGTGGCAACGGCATTCAGACCGACGGTGAGCAGTGCGACGATGGCAATGCGGTCGACGGTGACGGCTGCGACACGCACTGCACGGCCACCGCGTGCGGCAACGGCATTCAGACCGAAGGCGAGCAGTGCGACGATGGCAATGCGATCGACGGCGACGGCTGCGACACGAACTGTACGGCCACCGCGTGCGGCAACGGGATTTTGACCGACGGTGAGCAGTGCGACGACGGCAATGACGTCGACGGCGACGGCTGCGATACGAACTGTACGGCCACCGCGTGCGGCAACGGGATTCTGACCGACGGCGAGGAGTGCGACGACGGCAACGACGTCGACGGCGACGGCTGCGACACGAACTGTACGGCGACCGCGTGCGGCAACGGGATTCTGACCGACGGCGAGCAGTGCGACGACGGCAACGATATCGAGGGTGATGGCTGCGACTCGAACTGCACGACCACCGCGTGCGGCAATGGGATTCCGACCGAGGGCGAGCAGTGCGACGACGGCAACGATATCGAGGGTGATGGCTGCGACTCGAACTGCACGACATCGGCGTGCGGCAACGGGATCGTGGGCGGAGAGGAGGAATGCGACGACGGCAACGTCGTGAGCGACGACGGCTGCGATGCGAACTGCACGGAGACCCGCTGCGGCAACGGGATTGTTAACGCGGGTGAGGGTTGCGACGATGGCAACCTTGTCGACGGCGACGGCTGCTCGTCGCAGTGCACCCGAGAGTTTGTCTGTGGCAACGGCGAGGTCGAGCCGGGTGAGGAATGCGATGACGGCAACCTGACGCCCCGCGACGGTTGTAGCCCCGTCTGTACCATCGAGGCCTGTGGCAACGAGGTCATCGATGCCGGCGAGGATTGCGATGACGGCAACCTCATTGACGGCGATGGCTGCAGCTCCGCTTGCCAGATCGAGCGGATCATCGGCACCGATTTCGTGTCGGTGGGGCTAGGCGGTCTTCGCGACCTCGGCAGCGGGGTCATCGAGGTCGACGGCATCGGAAACGGCACGGTGACCCGGGCCATTCTCTTTTGGCACGGCCCGACCCTCGTTGACGACCCGAACGGCAATGCGTTCATGACCCTCAATGGCTCGGTCGTGCAGGGGACGAACATCGGCTTCGCCGACTCCAACTGCTGGGGACCGCCGACGTTCCCCGACGGCTACGCGAACAGCCAGGCCTACCGAGCCGACGTCACAGGGTTGGTGCAAGGCGACGGCGCGTACATCGTGGACGACCTGATTGGCCCCGTCATCTTCCTCGATAGCTTCGACCAGAACGTGCGTTCGGTGGACGTGAACGGTGTTTCGCTCCTGGTGTTCTTCGATGACGGAAATCCCGAGAACAACGTCGATGTGTACGTGTTCGACGGCAACGACTCGAACAGCCCCAGCATCTACGATTCGGGTGTGAGCTGGGATCAGACGCTGGGCGGCATCGACGTGCCGCCAGGGGTGAACGTCGCCGTCGAGTTCCACGTCGGCGATGGCCAGGTGTTCCTGGACGGGGAGGGTCAGCCCATTGCGGACGGTCAGGTGGTGTTCAACGGAGTCGAGGTGCTCCCCGCGGGGCTCACGTTCGAAGGCGATACGACCCCCACCGCGGGTCCGGCGGCGGGCAATGGGAGCCTGTGGGACATCCGCCGGGTCGACGCGGCCTCGAGCGCCTTCACCCCGGGTACGGTGAACACCGTCGACCTGACCTCGCCGCGACTCTTCGACTGTTTGTCGTTGGTGGCCACGGTGATCAAGGTCGGGGGGCCTCTCCCCGTCTCGAGCACCGTGAACGCGATGTCCAGCGAGCCGGCGGCGGCGCCGCTGATGAGCATCGACCCGTCGCCAGGAAGCGCACGGGTAGAATAGGGGTGTGCAGAGGCCGCGGCGTTGGCCGCGGTCTCTCGCCCGCCCGGTGACTTCACGTCCCCCGCCTCGCCTGACGGCCGCGCCATCGCGGCGGCAAAGATCGACCCCGATGGTCGACGCAGCGTCCAGATCCTGAGCCTGTCAGCCGGGTGCTCGCCCGGACCCCGCGAGGCGGTCGTCCAAGCGGGGGACGGAGACAAGACAGGTGGGGGCGATCACTCCCAAGGGGCAAAGCAGCCGATGAGGGTCTTTGGGCCGCGTAGGGCGGTTTATTCATCTGCGTTCTCATTTTGTTTGTTCACGATAAACTATGGCGCCCTTTTTTTCGGCTGCGTCGCCTTGCTTGCCGTCCGAGAAAAAGGTTTTATCCGCAAATCGCAGGCATCGAAGGCCAAGTTGCAGCCGTCGAGCTCGTGTATCGAATCTGGAGGAAAGCTATGAATCTGCTGAACCGCATCACATTGATGACCACGATGGGCCTCGCTTTGGGGGTCTTTGCCACCGCGACCACCGCGTCGGATGCCGAGGCGAGCGATGCCTGCACCGCGAAGTGGGTGAAGTGCATCGAGCGTCCCGCCAAGCCCGGTCAGGCGCGAAAGCAGGCCCGCCAGTGCGACGCCGCGTGGCGCAAGTGCGTTCGCAAGGACAAGCGAGAGTGCAAGAAGTCTTGTCGGGCGACGAAGAAGGCGGCCAAGAAGGCTTGCCGCAAAGCCTTCGGCGACACGCAGTGCCCGCTGCGCGGCAAGGCCAAGAAGGAGTGCAAGAAGGACGCTCGGGAAGCGCGCTCCGAATGCATGAAGGCGGCCAAGGAAAACTGCAACAAGGTCTGCAAATAGCGCCGCCCATCCGGCGCCGGCCCTTTGAGGCGTCGGGTAGGCGAGCCGGTTCGGTCCGCTCGGCGGTCGCGACGGACGTCCACCGTCGGTCCGACCGCCGAGTCTTTCGCGCCCCGCCCGCCGTGAGTATGACGCATCGCAATGCGCGGTTCTCACCGGCGTGATTCGCCCCTATCGACAGGGTGTTCAACCTGATCCGGTTGTCCGGTCGGGTCCGGCTGCCATCACCTCGACCTGGTTTTGCCATCGTTCTGTGCGGTCCATGAGGACGAGGGAGGCCTTACCGCTGGCCCGCCGGGGCGATGTTTGGCACCAAAGGCGTGTGTTTCGAACCATGACCGTAGCCGCCGTGGCCGCGTTCGGGTCGGCGGGCTCCGTGGCCTGGGCATCGGAGCCCACGGTGCTGATCCTGCCTTTCGACCAGCCGGCCAAGGCCCACCGTGACCTTGGATTTGGCGTCGAGCTCAAGGTCACGGGCGCCTTACGCGCGCTCGGCGGCGTGAACCTCGTCCACCCCAAGATCCGAGACTCGGTCATTCGTCGACATACCGGGACCGCGGCCCTGCCGGCGCCCGAGCGACAGCGAGCTTACGCCGGATTCGTGGGCGCGAGCTGGATTCTCGCGGGAAGGGTCGTCGATCAGCCCAAGCCGAGGATCGTGGTCAGCATGGCGCCCGCGAAGGGCGGCCAAGTCATCGAGGAAGACGTGAGCGCGCCGACCCTGGCCGCGGCGATCGCTTCTTTGCCGGAAGCCGTGCGCAGACTGCTGAACGCCACCGACGACGGCAAGCGAACCTACGCCGCGCCGATGACGCCCGCGACGGCTCGACCGGACGCCCTGGCTCGCCTCGGGACCTGCTACCGGATGCTCAATGATCAGAGCGTGGGCATTCGTAGGCCCGCGCTGCTCAATGACGAACGGGTGTTTCAAGCCGGCAACCGCTGTCGCGCCGCGTTGCGCCGCGAACCCCAGCTCGCGGAGGCCGAGGCGGGGCTCGCGATGGTCGATGCGCTCGAGGGGCGAGCCGAAGACGCGAAGGCTCGGCTGGCTCGAATCAAAGACCACCCTGGCTTTCTCGCCTACTACTGGATTGCGAAGTTTTGGGTGTTGGCGAAGTTCTTCAGCCCCTCGCAGGCCGTCGACGCGCTGAAAACGGCAACCGAGCGCGATCCCGGGTTCATGCTCGGGCGGGGGTACCTGGGCGAGGCGTTGTCGGTGATGGGCAATCACGAAGAAGCGTTGCGCGTGTACCGGGCGTACCTGTCGCGGGTGCCCGAGCAACCGTTCGTGATGACCAGGATCGGCCACGAGTTGGCGCGGTTGGGCCGACACGAGGCGGCGATCGCAGCGTCGAGGCGGGCGCTTCGCATCGATCCCGACAATGCGGAAGCTCGGCTTCAGCTGGGCAGCCGATTGATCGACGGACGACAATACGACGAAGCGATTGGCGTGTTGGGCGGGCTCGTGCAGGACATCGACGCGCGGGGCGAAATCTATCTCCGCCTGGGGTTTGCGCAGCTGCGAGCCGAACGGCTGTCCGACGCCGAGCGGTCTTTTCGCACCGCCCTCGACAAGGCCACGGAACCCCAGGAATGGAAGACGAGAGGGCGGGCGCACTATGACCTGGCCAAGGTTCACGCGCGGCAGAACAAGCTGGACTTGGCCTTTTCCGATCTCAAGAACGCGGTGCAAGCGGGTTTTCAGGCCCCCGACGTGTTTCGGAACGATCCCGACCTCGCTGCACTGCGAGACGAGGCGCGGTTCGTGGCGCTGCTCGAGCAGACGCCACCCCGACCGGAGATTCCCGTTCGATACGAGAGTCCCTTCGTGGTGGATGCCGGCGAAGTCGCCAAAGCGGCGACCCGGGGCGGCCTGAAGATCCCGAGCCGGGCCACAGTGGACTTTTGAGGGCAGATACCATGCGGAAGAAGATCGTCGTATCTATCGTGGGGTCCGCGCTCGCCGCGTCTTGCGCCGCCCCCCCGACATCTCGCTATCCGGCCATCGACCTCGAGGTCATGGGTCAGCCGACCAGCGCCGGGCTCGCATCGCGGCTGACCGACGAAAACGAGGAACTCGTCCCCGCCGACTTTCGCTCCTCCGACGGGGTGCTGACGGGCCGCGTTCTCGCTGCAGGCCCCGTCGAAGCGGCGAAAGCCATCCAAGGCTACGTCGTGACGGTGGGGCTCGGGACGGCCGAGCCGCTGCGATGCACGGTGCAAGAAGGCGTGCTCGGGCTGAGCGCGTTCGCGCGTACGCTGGCGCAGGCGTACCTCGCATCTTACGCCACTCACGAGCTGAAGTACGCGTTCGCGGGCACCAACGGAAACCTTCCGTACCTGGTGGTGCACGGCCAGTACATCGACCGAGGCGGAGATCGCGGCGCGCGCAAGACAGGCTTTCTTAAGCTCGTGGTGGCCGGGCGCGCGGAGCTGACCGTCGCTTGCTTTCACGACCAGTTCGGGTACCGAAAGACGGTGGAGAAGGTGGCCTTGTCGTTGATCGACACCCTGGCCTGGGTCGACGACAAGCCGCTGCGGCCGCTGGTTCGCCGGTCGGTGTACGCGCTGCGAAAAGGAACCGCCGCCGTCGGGGCGCGCGAGGTGGTCATTCGAGCGGATGAAGAGGACTTTCGCCGCAGCTGGGTACGAACGTCTTTTCTGTCCGTGCAGGGCCCGCAGCGACTATACGCTCGCGACGTGGTCGAAACGTTCGATTCGGACCCCGACGGGCGCGTTTACGCGCAGACCTATCAAGCGGAACAAGACGGCGCGACGCAAGTCGAGCTGACGGTGACGGAAAGACCGATGTCCGACTACGAAGTGTCCGGTACCATCAACGAGCAGGACGCGGGCAGCCGGTTTTCGGCGCCGGACGGTATCCCCGACCTACTGCAGACCGCGGCCTACGTGCGGGCCGAAAAGCCGTTTGCTCGGTTCATGCCCGAGATCAGTTCTCGCGATCTGACGCCCAGCGCGGTCGAAAAGAGCGAAGCGGGGGTCCGCATCACGTCCGGCGAACGGGTGGTGACCGGTAAGCTCGACGCGATGGGGTACTGGGTGAGCGGCACGCGGTCGGACGGCTACTCTTTCGAACGCACGGCCCTCGAGCACTAGAACCAGTAGTCGGTCACGCAGCGCCCGTCTGAGGGTAGGGCTTCGAACGTATCGAGACCATCGAAGTGCCGAATGGGGACGCTCGCCACTTCGTGGGGCTCGGTCAGCCGCACATTGACCGCGATGCGTCGGCGCTGCTGGTCGTCGAGGTACTGGGAGCGCCAGTACGCCACGCATCCGCACGTGGGGCAGAAGTGCAGTTCGATGTCCGGGCCCCGCACATAAACCGTCGTGGGCCCTGAGACGCCGATGCCCTCACCTTCGTAGTCGTAGGCCCACAGCACGCCGTAGCGGCGGCAAAGCGTGCAGTTGCACGCCGTCACCGACGCCGGTCGTTCCTGAAGCGTCCATCGAACACCACCACAGTGACACGAGCCTTGGATCACGGCGCCGTCCTTCCCGCCGCCATCTTACCGGGCAGGGCGATTGGGTGCGAGGAGAAATGGTCCGGCCGCCGGGCCGGGTCAGGGACACATCGCTTTGAACTGGGCCATCGCCTTTTCCATTTGGGCCTTGCAGGCCGCTCGCTGGGCTTCAGGCAAGGCGTCGCAGCTCTGCGCGGTCGTGACCTGACTCAGCTGTTGCTTCATCGTCTTGCAGACCTCGGGGTTGAGCTTCATGGAACTCACGCTCGAACCGGTCTCGGTGCACTTACCTTGGTACGCGTAGCTCATCTTGATGTCGAAATCGTCACCGTTTTCGTCTTTGCCGACGACGGAGATCCGAAACTTCTTGGCTTGGGTGCGAGTGATCGTGGCTCGGGTGACCTGCTTGCCGCAGCGGATCTTCATTCGTGCTCGGCGCCGGGTATTTTCTTCGATTTTGCTGTCGCACTTGCCGTCGGTGGCCTTGTCGTCGTCGTCGTCCAGCCATTTGTTGCGACTGGCGACTTCGTTCGTAATGTCGGTGCAGACGGAGAGGCTGGTCGACGCGAGCATCCGCTTGGCCTCTTGGACCGCTTTTCCGGTCATCGACTCGACCTTGACCTCCCACTGACCCTTGTCCTCGGGGATGCCTTGTAAGACCTTCAGGCGCAGCTCCTTGGCTTCCAGGCGTTGGGCGGGGCTCAGGAATACAGCGCCGGCCAACAGAGCGAAGGCGGCGGATCGTAGGCTAGTCATGGGGGGACGATAGGCCAGGTCGGCCGGTCCGTCGAGGGCGTGCGCAGGCGCATCTCAACCCGCGACGACCGGCGATAGGGGTAGGGCGCCGACGGCGATCTAGCGTCGAGCGTGTCGGTGGAAGATCTTTCCGACGATCGACCAGCTGCCGTTCTTCTTGTACAGCGACATATAGTCGGTGAAAGTAAGCTTGCCGTCGCGCCAGAGCTTGATCTTGGCGACCGCGGCGTCACCCTCGATGTCCAAAATGTCGATCTGACTTTTGACTTTGGGGCGAGCCGCATCGGGCGCCGGGGGCTTGAGGCGAGACGCCCACTTGTCGAGCGTGACGTGTTGCACGCCCTCGTCGGGATTGAGGAACATGATGAAGCCGGGATTGAACCCGCCCCGCATCAGCGTCGCGCTCTGCTCGATGTGAACGCCTTTCACGTAAGCCTTCTCGATGACGGCCTTGATGGCGTCCTTATCGGACGCCGCCGGGTGCTTGGCCTCCGCGTTGGGCGCGTAGAGTGCAAATTGGACGATCAGGACAGCGAACAAGCAATTCAGTCTATTCATTGGTACTCCTCGAGGTGGGGCCCGGCCGGTGTAGCGCGGCGGTCTCCGGGCGGCAACGCAAAGCGAATTAGCGGGTAGGTCAGGGTGAGTGCCAATCGCTTGTTTCGGTGAACTCCTGCAGCCTTCGGCCATGAGTCGCCTCATTTCTCGTCTTGTCTTGATCGTCGTCGTTCTGCTGGTGGGGATCCAGTTCGTGCCCTACGGCCGCGAGCACCCCAATCCGCCGGTGACCGGAGAGCCGAGCTGGGACAGCCCGCAAACCAAAGCGCTCTTCGACCGTGCCTGCGCCGACTGTCACTCCCACAATACCAAATGGCCCTGGTACGCGAGCATCGCGCCGGCCAGCTGGCTGGTGACCCACGATGTCCTCGAAGGTCGGGAGCACTTCAACGTCTCGGCGTGGGGGACTCAGGACCACAACGAAGGGGAGGACGCCGCCGACGAGCTGGAAGAGGGCGAGATGCCGCTGGCGATCTACATGCCTCTGCATCCCGAGGCCAAGCTCACTGACGAGGAGCGAAAGCAACTGATCGCTGGGCTCCGGGCGACCTTCGACGAAGAAGAAGAAGAGGAGGACGCGCATTCGGCCAAGTAGCGTCGCCGCGGCGAGCGGGATCCGCCGCCGACCGCCCACCTACGAGCGCTACTGTCCGAGGCCAAACCGGGCGCGGTAATGCCGTACCGGTACCGGCCCCAGCGCCATCATGGCGTCGTTGAATCGCTTCAGGTCGAACGTTTCGCCGCGCTTTTGGGCGTCGGCTTTGAGCGAGTCGAACAGGCCGTACACCGCCTCGTACCCGAGCCAATAGAAGGTCAGCTGAGGCGCGGAGGTGATCGACCGCGTCCACATATTGCGCGCGAACTGCGCGTCTTGCAGGGCCTCGTCGCGGACGAAAGCGAGGACCGCGTCGCGGGTCATGTTCTTGGTATGGACCCGGATGTCGACGATCGTCCGCGCGATGTTCTCCAGCTGTTTCTTGTAGTGGGCCAATCGGTCGAGGGCGTCGCCCCAACCCTCATCCAGCATCAAACGCTCACAGAACGTCCCCCATCCTTCCACGTAGACGCCGTCTGGGAACATCGCCCGAACCTTGTGCGGATGCCGAGCCGCGAATTTGAGCTGCAGGTAGTGACCAGGAATGATCTCATGGGGGGTGATCATCACGTTGAAGTGGTCGTTGAAGTCTCGGAAGAACGCTTGTCGTTGGCTCGGCGTGGCGTCGGCGGGCGGCGTGGGCACATAAAGCAGCGTGTCTTCTTCGGGATTGAACGGGCCGGCGGGATACACGCCGCCCACGCTTTGGCCCACGAAGTACGGGGGCGACCGATCGATGCGCAGCGTCAAAGGGTCGGGCATGGTCACGATCCGGTGTCGTTTGACGAATTGGATGGAGTCCGCGACGAGTCGTCGGTAGTCGGCGACGAACGCCTCCGCGTCGGGCGCGTGGTCCTGGCCGAGGCGGTCGAACATCCGGCGCAACACGTCGACGTCTCGGGCGGGGATCGCATCGCGAGGGAAGATCTCGGGCCAGGTCTTTCGGGCGAAGACCGCGGCTTCCTGGCGTTTCGCGACCAGGGCGCGTTCGGCCGCGGCGAGGACGACGTCCGGCGAGCGAGGATCGCCGGTGACGATACGGAACAGCTCGGGGTAGCTCGCGCCGAGGCGGGGCGATCCGGTGGCGGTTTCGGCGCGTTGGTCAAGGTATCTCGCAAACGCGTCGAGCGCCCGGGCCGCGGTCGTACCCGCGTCTTTGAGGGCCTGCGCCAGCTTCGGGCCGTGGCCGGAGGCGGCCTTCGGCAAACCTTGTCGATAGAACTTGGCCGCCGCGCGGGCCTGGCGGGCGGCCAGCTCACACCACGGTCGGGGCATGTGGGCCGGTTTCGTGGTCTTCAGCGCCCGTCGAGCCTGGGCCAAAAGCCGTGGGATGAGCTTCGTCCGCGCCGCCACCGCCCGCAGTCGCTCGTCGAGGGGACGGCTGTCGCGGACGAGCAGGAAGACCGAAGCGTTGCCGACGATGCGCGTCCAGAACAGCGGGTCGCGCTCGGGCCGAGCCAGGGCCTCGAACGTGTACACGTTACGTTCGGCCTCGCGCAGCACGAGTTCCATGTCGAGGCGTGAGTCCATCGGCGATTTGGGGTCGGCCAGGTGGCGGCGGGCGGACCGCATGGCCCGCTTGTTGAACGCGACCCAATCGCGGCGGTCGTCCGCGTCGAGGTCCTCCAGCTGACGGTCGAATCGGGTCGAGCCGGCGGCGGTGGCCCGAGTGGGAAAGCGGGCCAGCCACCCGTCCAGATAGGCGGCGGCCGACAGGGGCCGATCTTCCGCCCATGCGATGCCGGATCCCGACAAGAGCATGGCCAATACGGTGATGCCGATCCTCACGATGTTGTCTCCGAGTCGTCGAGGCGATTGAGGTTGGTCTTCATGATCGCGGCGTGGCGACCGCCGGGCACCCGTTCCAGGTCGAACGCATCGCCGGCGGGTCCGTTGTGTCGGGCCAACACCGCGTCCAGGCGAGCGAGATCTTCGGCGTCGAGACGAACGTCGAAGACCCTCAGATTGGCCGCTCCGTACGCGGCGTTGCGCGCGCCCAAGATCGCTGCCGCGACGCCGGGGCGGGTCAGCGTCCACGCCGCGGCCACGTTGGCGATCGTCTTGTCGTATCGGGTCGCAATGGTCGCCAGTGCGTCGAGGAGGGTCTGCAGGGCGCCCCAACCTCCGAACTCTTCGACGATGAGGCGATACTTGACCAGCGAGCGGTTGCCTGGCGTGGGGCCGGGGTCGGTCGCCCCTCGCCAACGGTCGGTCAGCAGCCCGCCGGCCAGCGTTCCGTAGGCCAACAGCTTCACGCCTCGCCGCTGGCAAAGGTCCACGAGCCCGTTCTCCGGTCGTCGGTCGAGCAGGGAGTATTGGACCTGGTTGGAGACGATCGGAACCCCACTGTCGAGCAGCGCGGCGAGATGCGTGCGGTCGAAGTTGGTCACGCCGAGATGCCGAATCTTGCCGGCCGCGCGCAGCTCGTCGAGCCATCCGGCCGCGTCGAGCCATCCCGGAACGTCGAAGGCCCACCAATGGTACTGCACGAGATCCAGTCGCTCGACCCCCAGGCGTGATAGCGAGCGGTCGATGATCCGCTCGACGTAGGCGCGATCCACCCGGAGCAGGTCGCTCCGATCCGGCACGAACTTGGTGTGGATCCGGATCGCGTCCGGGTCCCCGCCCCGCTGGCGCCATGCGCGGACCAACCCGCCGAGCAAAGCCTCGACCCCCGGGTAGATGTCGGCGCCGTCGAAGGCGATCAGCCCGAGCTCGGCGAGCCGAAGCAGCTCATCGATACTATCCGCGACGTCCGGAGGCGTCGATCGATGGTCGTACGATAGCTGCCACGCGCCGTTGATGACGCGCGGCACCGCGTAGCCTGGCGCCAGGGTGGCCCGAGGAACCGCGGGGGTCATGACTCGGCGGCGCCCAACGGGGTGACCGTCACGTCGCCGTGTCGGAAAGTACGCTTGCCGATCCGCGAGATGCGAAAGATGGCCCCGCAGTTGGGGTCCGGGCACGCGATGTCCGCGTCGGTGGTCATCCAGTCGGCCGGTGCGGTTTCTCGCTGCTTCGCGGGCAGAAGCGGGAGCAGAGCGGCCAGGGGGTACAGGGGAAAGGTCTGCCCCGGCGGGAACGATAGGTTCTCGCCCGACAGCTCGAAGTAGTCGCCGACCGCGTGGTTGCAGACCATTGGACCTCGACCTTGAACGACCTCCACCCGAAGGTCGTACAGCTCGAAGGTGTCCGATGTTTCCGCCATCGCTGCGACATAACACGCTAAGATGCGGGAATGGAAACCGAACTCCGGTACCGAGGCGGCCTCGTCGGGGCGATGGCGCCCTTCGTTCTGTTTCTCGGTGGTGTCGGTTGGCTCGGCGCGTCCGGCGCCCCCAACGAAAGGGGCTTTTGGCCGGTGCTGGTGGCCGCGCTCATCCTGGCCATGGTGCTCGCCCAAGATCGTCGGGCGTGGGCGGATGCGGTGGTCGGCGGCATGGCTCGCAAGCTCACGATGATCATGGTTCTCGCGTGGATGCTGGCCAGCGTCATGGGCAAGCTGATGGGCGCCAGTGGCTTCGTCGACTCGCTGGTGTGGTTGTCGCAGCTGGCCGGGCTGTCGGGGGGCCTGTATGTGGCCGCGGCGTTCTTGATCTGTTGCGTCGTGTCGACGTCGGTGGGCACCAGCCTCGGAACGGTGATCCTGTGCGCGCCGCTTCTGTACCCGGCCGGGGCGGCCCTCGACGCGAACCCGGTCATTCTGATCGGCGCCATCCTCGGAGGGGCGACATTCGGTGACAACATCTCTCCGGTCTCGGATACCACCATCGCTTCCGCGCTGACCCAGGATGCCGATATGGGCGGGGTCGTCCGGTCTCGCCTACGCTACGCGCTTCCCGCAGCAGGGGTCGCGATCGTGGCCTACGCCGTGCTCGGCGGCAGTACAGGAATCGGCCCGCCCTCGGACCCGACGGTCACCGCGATGGCCGCGTCGTCCGCCGGCCCCCAGGCGCTGCCCATGGTCGCGGTTCCCGTGATGGTGCTCGGACTTCTGCTCGCGCAACGACACCTGCTCGAAGGACTGCTGTTCGGCATCCTCGGCGCTGCGTCGATCGGGGTGGGGCTCGGCCTGTTGGAACCGGCCCAGGTGTTCACGGTGGACGCCCAGACATACTCCGCGCGCGGATTGATCATCGACGGTATCGAGAGCGCGGTCGGGGTTTCGATCTTCACTCTGTTTCTGATGGGATTGGTCGCGGGCATCGAGGCCACGGGGATCACCGACCGCCTGATCGACTCCGCGGAGCGCAACGCCCGAACCGTAACCTCCGCCGAGTGGCGAGTCTTCGGTACCGTCTCTCTCGTCAATCTGCTCACCACCCATTCCACCGTCGCCCTCATCACCACCGGCGACTTCACCCGGCGAATCGGGCATCGCTTTGGGATCGGGCGCTATCGCCGGGCGAACATTCTCGACGTGGGCGTCTGTAGCTGGCCGATGGCTTTTCCGTGGTTCATTCCCGCGATCATCACCGCGAGCACCACCGCCGACGGAGTGCCGTACGGTATGCCGCGCCTGGGGCCGGTGGCCGCCGGACTGTCGAACCTCCATTCGTGGGCGCTGCTGGTGGTTCTGATCTTCGGTTTGGTGACGGGGTACGGCCGAAGCGCGAAGGACCCGGTGTGACCGGCGTTGGCGTCGGCTCGACTTTGTGCTTCGAAGGCCGGAGCGCGCGATGGTAACGAAACGGCGGTGTCCCGGGAGACGAACGAAGCGACCGAGCGACAGATTCGGTCGCTGCTGCAGCGGATGACCCTCGCCGAAAAGATCGGCCAGATGACCCAGCTGAATGGGGACGAAGGGCGAGTGTCCGACGCGCTCGCGGACCGGGTGCGGTCAGGGACGGTGGGTTCGATTCTGAACGAGGTCGACGGCCCCACCCAACAGGCGCTCCAACGTATCGCCACTGAAGAGAGCCGGCTGGGCATTCCGCTGATCTTTGGCCGCGACGTGATCCACGGCTTTCGCACGATCTTGCCCATTCCACTGGGTCAGGCCGCGTCCTGGAACCCGCAGACCGTCCGCGAGGGCGCGCGCCTCGCGGCGGCAGAGGCGGCGGCGAGCGGGTTGCAGTGGACGTTCGCGCCCATGGTGGACATCGCCCGAGATCCGCGGTGGGGCCGGGTGGCGGAGAGCTTCGGCGAAGATCCCCATCTCGCCAGCGTGATGGCCGCCGCGATGGTGAAGGGCTTTCAGGGGCCGGACCCGACGGCGCCGGACGCGATCGCTGCTTGCGTCAAACACTTCGCGGGTTACGGGGCCAGCGAGAGCGGCAAGGACTACAACACCACCAACATCCCCGAGAACGAGCTTCGCAACGTGTATCTGCGTCCGTTCAAGGCCGCGGTCGACGCCGGGGTCATGACATTCATGACCTCGTTCAGCGATCTCGATGGGGTCCCCGCGACGGCGAACGCCTTCCTGTTGACGACCGTCCTGCGAAAGGAATGGGGCTTCGATGGCTTCGTGGTCAGCGACTGGGACTCGGTCCGTCAGCTGGCGGTACACGGCATGACCGAAACCGACCGCGAGTCCGCCTTCGAGGCGGTGACCGCCGGCCTCGACATGGAGATGGCCGGCGATGCATATCTCTCGCATCTTTCGGCGCTGGTCGAGGCGGGGCGGGTGACCGTCGCGCAGATCGACGAGCGGGTAGGCAACATTCTCCGGGTCAAGGCGCGGTTGGGCCTATCAGACCGCGCGCGAACGCCGCCTTGCTCACCCCCCGAGCCCGCGTCGGCGCGGGCCATCGCCAAGCGGGCGGCGGTGGAGAGCCTCGTCCTCCTTCGGAACGACCACCGCGTTTTGCCCCTCGACCGGGCCGCGCTCGATTCGGTGGCGGTGATCGGGCCGATGGCCGATGACGGCTACGAACAGCTCGGCACCTGGATCTTCGATGGTGACCCGGCGCGGAGCGTGACGCCTCTGGCCGCCCTCGTCGAGGGACTGGGGCCCGGCGTCGACGTTCGCTACGTTCGAGGGCTGGAGACGACCCGCAGCCGAACGGCGACGTTCGACGAGGCGGCGACGGCGGCCGAGGCGGCGGACGTCGCGCTGCTGTTCGTCGGTGAGGAGTCGATCCTGTCGGGGGAGGCCCACTGTCGAGCCGACATCGATCTGCCAGGCGCGCAGGTGGAGCTCGTGCGCCGGATCCGGCGCACGGGCACGCCGACCGTGGCCGTGATCATGGCCGGGCGTCCGCTGACGTTGACCAACGTCTTCGACGAGGTCGACGCCCTGCTGTACGCGTGGCACCCGGGCGCGATGGGCGGTCCCGCCATCGCCGATGTGCTATTCGGCATCGAATCCCCATCGGGCAAGCTACCGATCTCTTTTCCTCGGGTCGCGGGGCAGATTCCCATCTACTACAACCACAAGAACACCGGCCGGCCGGCCAGCCCGGGATCCGTCGTTTCGATCGAATCTATCGAGTCCCGAGCACCTCAGACCTCGTTCGGGATGACCTCCTTTTACCTCGACGTGGACCCGACGCCTCTGTTTCCGTTCGGCTACGGACTGTCTTACTCGAGCTTCGAGTACGCAGACATCGAGGTCTCGGCGCCCCAGATGGACATGGCGGGGTCGGTGACGGTGTCCGCCTCGGTGAGCAATTCGGGGCCGGTGGCCGCGGTGGAGGTCGTGCAGCTGTACGTTCGCGACTTGGTCGGCAGTACGACCCGACCCGTGAAAGAGCTCAAGGGCTTTCGTCGGGTCGAACTGTCGCCCGGGCAGTCAAAGCGGGTGGCCTTCGTTCTCACCGCCGACGACCTCGCGTTCTACGGCCGAAATCAGCGGCGGGCGGCCGAGCCCGGGGAGTTTCACGTTTGGATCGGGGGCTGCTCGACGACCGAGCTTCGGGGCGAGTTCCGGCTCCGGGTCGAGGACCGCTAATAGTCGCATCAACGGCCGACCGCGGTTCGGTCCGCCAACGCGTCCAATACAAAGGCGATCTGGGCGGCCAGGCTCTTCGCGGTCGTCGCGACGTCCTTTCCGTAGGCATGCCCAGCCCCGCGCGCGACCCTCAGCAATACGGGATGATCGCACGCCTGGGCCGCGTGCAGGGTGGCGGCATACTTGTACGCGTGATGAGGCGGGGTCGTTTCGTCGACTTCTCCCGGCAGCAGGAGCGTGGGCGGCACGCAAACTGAGGAACCCACGTTGTGCAGCGGCGACGTGGCCCGCAAGACGCGGAAGTCTTCGGGATCCGCGACCGTTCCGAACTCCGTCTTCCATGTCGCCGCGCCGGTGAAGTGCTCGTACCGCAGCATGTCGAGCACCGGAAAGGCCAGCAGCTGAGCGCCGAACAGGTCGGGCCGACCGAGGACGGTCATCGCGACCAACGCGCCGCCGGCGCTCTGCCCCTCGGCGACGAGGCGGCCGGGTCGCGACCACTTGCTGGACGCGAGCCATTGGCAGGCCGCGGTGAAGTCCGCGATCGCGTGGGGGCGATTCCTTCGCACGCCGGCGGCGTGCCACGCCCCGCCTCGCTCTCCGCCGCCGCGAATGACGGGCAGGGCGATGACGCCGCCTTCGTCCATGAACGCCGGTGCGTGGGGCCGGAACCAGGGTGCA
>JANQQN010000199.1 GCA_028289325.1 Myxococcota bacterium
GGCCGGCCGGTGGGTCGCCTCGAGGACCGGACGGGCCTCCGATTCGGGCAGGACACCCCCGCAACGGGGGCACTCCCACCAGACGGCGCTAGGATCGCCCGTAGGCTCCTCGGGGCCGCCCCCCTCCCACCGCATTGACTCCCACTCGATCGGCGATTCTAGGCCGCACTGCGGGCACCGAATTTCCCACCGACGTTGGTCGGACCGCTTGTACTCGCTGAATATGCGGGAGAAGCCCTCAGTGGTCGGGGTGCTCACCATGACGATGCGACGATTCGGAAAGGTGGTGGCCCGAGCCTCGGCCAGGCTCACCGGGTCACCCTCGGACTTCGCGCTGTGCGGGAACCTGTCGACCTCGTCGATGAGGACGTACCGAATAGGCCTCGAGGCCAGGCCCGCGGGACTGTTGGCTCCGACGATCGCGAGCTGCCCCCCGTCGAATGACTTCGACCTGACCGAGGCCTTGGCGTTTCGGCCGCGGGAGACCGCGAAGCGTTCGGTCAGGATCGGGCAGTCGCGAACCATCGGCCCGAGCCGGTCGCGACTCCACACCCCGCCCATCTCCAAAGTAGGCTGAATCACCAGGGTGGGGCCGGGGCTCTGCGTCACCCAGTAGCCCAGCAGGTTCAACAGGATTTCGGTCTTCGAGCTCTGGGCCGCGGCCATGATGACCACCTTCTCGTGGTCGACCACGGCATCCATAAGGCCCACCTGGTACGGATGCGATTGCCAGGCACCGGGGACCGCGGAGGCCTCCGGGCTCAGCCGACGATACTTGTCAGCCCACTGGCTCGGGCTCAGCGGCGGGGGCTTGGTCATCGTCCTCGCGAAGCGATTCCCAAACGACCCGAAGGCCCTCGACGGCTCGGTCAAGATGAGCCTCCATGTCGGCCACGACGCCGTCATCGACACCGCGGCTCCGAAGCAGGACCGGAACCGCGCCGACCGCCGCGGCGAACGCAGGCCAGTGGCGGTTCCAGAGGTCCATGAGGTGATCGGCGTGGACGAGCTCGCCGGCGTCGCGCTTGAGCTCGAGCTCGAGCTTCTCGCACTCGAGCCCGGTCTTCTCCAGCCGGGCCGCGTCCAGCGACTTCGGGACCTCCGCTTTCTTGGCCCGCTCAGCCTGGCGACGAACGATGTCCTCGCGCTCCTGCCACGCATCCCGCAGGCGGATGCGGCCGTCGTTGTCGGTCTCAAAGCCCGCGTTGCTCAGCCACGCTCTGTTGGTGCCGAGCTCGTGGGCGAAGAGCGCCTTCGGAATCCACACCTCCCAGCCCTCAGGACCGAGGACAGCAGTCAGCCGCTCGCCCAGCGATCGCGAATGCCCCATAACCCGGCGACATATCTCACCTTTCGGCCCCCGGTCAAATGATCAAAATCTGCGGGCGGCGCCGCCGCTTTGCAGGGTGTGACACAGGACCCGAAGGGGTAGGGTGCCTCGATGGAGACGAAGGCAGACCGACGCGCGCGCGCGCTCATCGAGCTCGAGCGTGGGCGATCATTGGGTGATGAGGAGCGCGTGCAATGCGCCTTGCTGGCCCTCGAGGAGGCCGCAGACGAGACGCCAGTCGATGAGGATCAGGCAGAGGCGCTCATCCCAGGGGGTGCATGCTGATGGCTCAGAGGCGGACAGACGATGTCATCACGAGCTACCCAGAGGCCGCCCGCATGCTCATCGCGGCCATGGATGCCGAGGACCAGCAGGCGATCGGGGTCGCGCTAGAGGCGATGTTCCGCATCGACGAAGACATGACACATATGATCTGCGATGCCGCGGCGGTCTTGCCCGGGCCTGCGCGTAACCTGCTGGAGGAAATCGCAAGGCTCAAAGACTAGAAGGGAGAGGGGGCCTAGCGGCCCCCTTTGGTCAGTCTTGGCTGTCCGTCTGCCCGGCCTTCTCCATAGCCTCGAGGGCGCGCAAGATGGCCTCCCGCCGCTCGAGCGGGTCTTTGATGCGGCACACCTCGCGCATCACGGACGTCGGCAGGCGGGGCAGCTCTTTGGTCTTCTGTTGCTGGTCATTCATCGTCTGAACCTCTCTCGGTAGGGGGTGGGGCCAGCCTTGCGGCCGGCCCCCGCGGACTCATGCTCGGGTGTGGCCGAGGTCCTGCAGCGCCCGGGCGGCTTCCTTGGCGTCGGAGCCGAGGTCCATGTTCTCGGTCGTCCCGAGCTTCAGTGCCCACCAGCTTCCGCTGTCTCGGTAGCAGATCCAATGGTCGCCGTGGCGGTCTTGGGTCTCGAGGCCGTCGGTCACGTTGGGGATGGGGGCGATGCGCTTTGCGATGATGGTCATTTGTCTTTCCTCTCTTCTGGAGCCGCGCTCTCCGTATCTATAGTGTAGCAACCCAGCTTGCGGTGACAAGCTAGGTTGCACTATTTTTCGGCGGTGTGATAGGCTCTGCGCGTGAAGCCGCCCAAGACACACCACACCGGAGCTGTCTCACTCGAGAAGATCGTGAGAGGCCTCGTCCTGGTCTCCGTCCAGGCGCGCCAGGCGCGCATTCAGCAAGAGGCCGTGTTGCGTCTGGTCGACGGTGGCGCCGCGCGCGGACTAACGCCGTTCGAGTTGGGTGTCGGCATCGGGGAGGCGCTGCAGCTTGGCGACGCCTTCCGGCAGCAGCGCATGTGGTACCGATGGGCCTGCGAACGACACCCCATCTTGAAGGAGACGGGGATCCTGTCGGACATCGAGGCGGCGGTGAGGGCGTGCGAGGCGCTTCACCAGCGCCTTGCTGAGCTCAGCGTCAAGACACAGGCCGCAGGTGAGGTGGGGGCTCCGAGCTAGAGGCCTCGTCAACCTCGTCAACCTTCGCTGGGGACGGCTTCAACGGCGGCGGGAGGTAGACGCTCACGAGGTCGAGCGCCTTCAGGACCTTATACCCGCGCTCCCTGAGATCCGCGCAATCGCGCTGGCACGCAGAGATCAGACAATAGAACCCTGAAAGCGACTCCTCATCTTCGGCGATGTCATAGGCGTAGGCAGCCATCGAATCCAAGACATCGCAGCGCGCAGCAGCGAGCTGTGTGAGCAGTTCCAAGCGGCGCGTCAGCTGGGCCCGGCCCAGCCCAAACCCAACCTCATCGACTCGCAACCAAGCGGGACTCACCGGGTGAACCGCATCATTCTCGTGAAGGGCGTCGGTGCTGGCGATCTCCTCCAACTCCAGCACCATTCGCCATTGGCCTTCGGCCCATTCTACCGACTCCTCGGCAAAGCGAATCATGCCCGCGAGAACCTCTACGAGCTCACGACCTTCAATTAGAACAGGCATTTCGGTCCTCCTCCTTTGCTTCATGCCGCCGCCTGAAGATGGGCGTCGATGCCATCTCCCGCAGGCGTGGGCTGTCGCCCAGGTGCGGCCATAGGGCGATCAGTTCGCGCGCGTATTCGTATTCTGGGAGCGGCTCTCCCTCGCGCACGATGTAACCGAGCCTCGATAGCAACGCAGTCGGGTCAGTCGGGGTCATCCCTGCCTCCATGGCACTTGGGTTGTGAACAGGTCGGCCGCTCGAAAAGCTCGTAAAGTCGATATTTCCCATTGTTTTCGATGACTTAGGTCTCTTCGGCCCGCTCCCGAAATCGTGGCCTCGTGCGTGTGGCGCCGGTACTATGGAACTATAAAGATTCGGGCCTCAAACCGCCCTTTCCATTAAAGTTCCACAGTACCCTCCTCACACGCACGGAACTTTAATCCGCCTCGAAACGAGTTCGGCGCCGTATACAGAGCGTCGGCTAATCGCCCTCGATGCCGGGCAGCTCGAGCTCGGCGCCAGGCCACCGGTAGATAGAGGGGGCCTTGCCCCGATAGCCGGCGGGACGAGTCCACGCAGGGTCCGGCTCACAGGTGAGGCCCAAGCTTTTGGCCGCTGCGCTCACCTCTCGGCGAGAGACCCCGAGCCGGTCGCTCAGGCCCCAAATCTCCCGAGCGGGCACGTACGGTCGATCATTTCGGAGGCCCTCGATGGCCTCGGCGACGCGGTCCGCTGACGTAGCACGTCCCCCCGCGCCGGACGATCGGCCGTACTCGGCCGCACATAGGGCGTCGGCGCTGTCGTCGGTCTCATCGCCCCACACGACGCGCCCGGCGTCCGGGTTGTTGGCCCACGGCTCGATGCGGTACCGGATGGCCCGCGGGATCCGTCCTAGATTGGTCTTGCTGACAACGAGGATTCCGCCGGACTCGGGCTCGGCGTCTTCCTCGTCATCTTCCTCCTTACTACTGTTCGGCCGGAAGGCGGCGATAACTGTCCGGCAGGCGTTCGTAAACGCCACCGATCCGAGCCCCCTGTGGCTTGCGGAGGTGACGCTCTTGCGAATGTGGCGAATGCCCACGATCGTCACCGCGAGATCTTCGGCCATTCGTTTTAGTGGCGTCAGTACGGCGCGAACGTCTTGTTCGCGGTCGGCGTTGCCGAAACCGAAGTAGTCCATCAGCGCGTCGAGGACGACTAGTCTTACGCCCTTAGCCTCCACAAAGTCAGCCAGCGAACCAATGTGGGCATCCAGCCGAAGCTCATCGACCTCGTCGGCCTGTCGGCCCTGGACCCCCTCGATGAAGTGGACGCGATCGAGGTCGGCGTTGGCGGCCATGAGCCGCGGCAGGACCACAGCCGGAACGTCGTCCTCGCTGATCGCAAAGCCCACCGTCATTGGCGATGAGGATGGGCTGTCCTCGTGAGGGAGCGGCCGGCCACGCGTCAGGCTGGACGCGATGTCGGTCATCGCGAGTGACTTGCCGATGCCGCCGTCCCCCTCGAAGATGACCAGCTTTCCAGCGGGGAGCCATCCGCGCCATAGCCACTCGATACGTGTTGGGACGACGTCGGCGGCCACCGTCGACTTGAGCGTCGGACCCCGCCTCTTGGGGCGGGCAGTGTTCGCCGCTTCTGGCTCCGCAACGCGGAGGTCCGGCGGTATCCCCTCTCGCCGACGCCGCGCCTCCTCGGGGCTCATCGGACCACGCCTAGCAACCATCGTCGCCACCTCCGTCCGACGCCCGGAGGTTGAGGCTCTCCAGCCAGGCCACGGCCTCGAGGTCGCCCTCCCGCCGGGCGAGCTCGAGCAACCGCCCCCGCTCCCGCAGCCGGGGGTGCGCTCCCTCGATCAGGTCGATGATCTCCGCGGCCGCCGGCGACCGCTCCGCCAGCGAAGGCTCCTCGCATAACGGACCCTGCTCGAACGCGATCGCCAGCTCGGCCTCGAGGCGGGCGACCATCGCGTCAGCGGCCCTGAACCCGTCCCTGAGCTGCGTTCGTAGGCGTGGCAGGGGTTGGGCGTCTCGGATCGCCACGGCCTCCCAGGCGGCCAGCAGGGCGGCCTCAGTGGTGCGCGGCATCATCCCCTCGATCGCCCGCATGAGATCCGCCTTCCGCCGCAGCAGGTCGGCGATCTCCCGCTGGCAGTCGGCGTCCGCCCCAGCTCGGAGGTAGGCCCCGTAGGTTTGCAGCTGCGCGGACCCGGAGGTAGTATCGGGTTGACCCGGGCCCTCTGGTCTGTGTTGATTTTGTGTCTGCTGTCCGGTGATCTCGCCAGCGGGCATCGCGTTGTTCCTTCCTGGTAGTTGGTTCATTCGGGACGTCTAGGGCCGGTGATTCGGTTGCCGCCGAGTCATCGGCCCGCCTCTCTAGTTCGGGCTGCCAGCTACTCATAGTGTGGCCCTAACGAGCCTCTCCTGCTCAAAGCGAACGCGCTCGGAGTCGGGGATGCGCCGGCATCGCCGGAAGCGGAGGAAGCCGAGCTCCCCCTCATCCATCAGCCGGTAGACCGTGTTCCGCGACAGCCGGAAGTGCGCCGCGAAGTCGCTCACCGTCCAGTATCTCTCGGCCGGCGCCGGGGTGTTGTTGCGCTTGGTGCGCGCCTTGGTCGTTGCGTTGGTTCCTGCCATGTCCCGATATCCTTCTCAGATGGAGGGTGAACCGATAAAGGGGGGGGGTTATCGGTCCACCTTGATGATGGTCGGACGCCTAATCTGGCTCTGTTGGGCCTTTTGAGGGCCTTTTGGGTCGGCCCTCGGCTGCTCGTCCCGCCGGCCTTCGATCCTTTTTTTCAGAGTTACGAAAGTCGTCGAAGGCCGACCGCTCTGCCCCACCGAGGACAGTGTCTCGCCAAAACTCGCATCCGGATCTCTGACCAGAGTGTCCACGGCCTGGCGTGTTGGCGCCGGCATGCGGTCTCCGCCTTCGGCTTCGTAGAACTCCTTTGCACGGCGGATGGCGGCACTGAACGTCGACGGAGGGAGGTGTCCGCCTGACGCGATGTAGACGTCTCTGACAAAGCTTTTCGCCTCTAAATCGGGGACGGGGCTGAGAGCTTTCGCCATACCTATCACGATCATCGCGAGGCGGTCGGCCGGCGAGTTTGGCTTGCCGGTAGCGGTGGGCTCACGGGATCCAATGATGTCGCGGAGCTCGTCGACCAAGGCACCCAGCCGCGCGACCGCGGGGTCCTCACGGTCGCGCACGGCGCCCACGGCGCCTTGCAGCTTGTAGAACCAATCATCAAGCTCACCGAGCTGCTCGCCCGTATAGGGCGTCGGTCTTGGGGCGGGTTCGGCAGCGGCCTTCTCTGCCACTCTTCTGATGTCCTCCACCGCGCGGTCGATGTACTCGCCCAGGTCTGTCTTGCGTCGCGGTGCCTGCGGGTCGTCAGCATGCTTGACGCCAGCTCTAGCGAGCTCCCGTAGCAACCTACGTTTCGCCTGCTCTCGAACGTCGTCACTCACGGCTCGCCCCCTCGTGCCCAACCGCGCGCAACAAGTCGTCCTCGTCGATCCTCATGTAGCGCCGAAGGGTCTCGAGCTCTTTGTGGCCTGTAATCTGAGCGATCGTGATGAGATCGACCCCGTCGCGCCGCATGCGTGTCGCGGCGGTGTGCCGCAGGTCGTGAAAGCGCAGGTCCCGGATGCCGAGCTCGCGGACCAGCTTCGTGAACATCTTGCTGACCGAGTCGGGCCGGTGCGGAATGACCTCCTCCGAATCTGCTTCCGGCGCGGCCTCCCTAAGAACCTCGAGGGCCGCCGGCGCGAACGGAACGAGGCGGGAGTAGCCGGTCTTCGCGTCGATCGAACGCAGCCGCCATAGCCCACGTTCGAGGTCGACCTCTGGCCACCGCATCGAGACGATCTCCCCCAGACGCATGCCGGTCCAGTAGCCGATCACGATCGCCAACCGCAGCGGCGTGGGGCCAGCCCCGGCGATGAGCTTCCGATACTCGGCGCGCGTGCAGATCCGATCGCGCTCCTCCTCGTGAAGCGGACGGACGCCCTCGAACGGCTTGAGCGTCGGACAGCCCTCCCGCTCAGCGAGCCGCAAGGCAGCTTTCAACAGCTTGCAGTGGTGGTTGATGGAGGCGTGCGAGAGGCCCTCGTTCTCGATGAACGCGATCATCCGCTCGATGTCGCGCGGCTCGATCGTGGCGACCCGCGTGTTGGGCCCCAGAATCCTGACGATGCGGTCAAAGCGCGAGAAGTCGGCAGCGATAGACTTCTTCCGGCCGCGGGCCTGGAACCACCGGGCCCGCAGCTCATCGACCGTCAACCGGACCTGCACCCGCCCGGGGAAATGGACCTCGTCGAAGGCCGCGGCCTCCAACTTCGCCAACAGCGCCTTGGCGCGCTTCTTACAGTCGGTCTTGGCCGACCGCCTATGGCGCCGGCCTCGCTGGTCCCGGAAATCGACCCAGTAGGTCTTGCCTCGGAGATAAATCGTTCCCACTCTGTTGAGAGTGTTTCCACGGTCCCATGAAGTCCCTCAAGCGTGGCACAAATTGGCGCCAGGGGGTCACAGACGGGAATTTCCGCTGCGGAGTCAAGGCCTTGTTTTTATTGGGGATTCGGTCGCGCGTGACAGGATTCGAACCTGTGGCCTTTGGCTTCGGAGGCCAACGCTCTATCCAGCTGAGCTACACGCGCAAACGGGCCCCGGTTCGTAGCAACGATCCGGGCCTTCGGCAAGCGTAATCTCTACCCGGCCGCCAGGGTCGTGGGTGGTGAGCCCGGTGGGACGTGGGTCACCCGGGGCCGGCCGGCCCGAGTCTGGGCGGGTCTTTTTGCCGCGCGTCGGGCCGCGCGTGGGCCTGACGGCCCGGATCTTCGCCGGGTGTCTCGTAGACTGGACCAGGGAGCGATGCTCGGGCCGATGGCTGACCGGGCGCGTTGCGTGGGTCAGCGGTCAGTGTTGATATCCGCACCTCATGCGAGGACCCGCACGTCACGTTATCGCTGTCGCGCTGGCGGCCATCAGTTGCGCCCAGGAGAAGCCTTCGGCGCCCCCCGAGGCGTCTGCGGCCGGGTCGCCGCCGGCGTCGCAGCCGGCGAGCGCGTCGAGCCTGCCCGCTGGCCATTCGACGTCCACGACCGCCGTCGACCTCGAGAAGCTGTTCAAGATGCCCACCGTCGATGGCGAGGTGGCGATCACCGTCGGCACGACCAAGATCGACCGGTCCGAGGTGGAAGAGGTGCTTCGGGCCCTGCAGATCGAGATGCAGGCCACCGGGGTTCCGGACCATCTGTCCCGCTACCGGGTTCTGCGGGCGGCCGTGGATCGGCTGGCGGAGGGGGCCCGCCGCCAGCTCCTGGCCGAAGAGCTCGAGGTGAAGCTCGACGAAGACAAGGTTCGGCTGTGGCTCGAAGACCTCAAAGCGCGGATCGAACGCAACCCTTCTTTCAAGGTCTTTTTGCTGCGGGCGGGCAAGGACGAGTCTACGTGGCGGCGGGACGCTGAACGAAGCGTTCTGTGGCGACAGGTCCAAGATGAGGTATTCAAGCGGGTGCTCGACGATAGCGAGACGCTGGCCCGCGAGTACTACGAAAAGAACCCGGGTGACTTCCTTGAGCGCGAAGGGGTCGAGACGTGGCGCATCTTCCTCAAAGCGCCGCGGGGCATGGTGCAGCGAGACCGAGATATCGTGAAGGCGCGGGCGGAGAAGGTCCACGCCGATGCGGTCAAGGAACCGGCGCGGTTCGAGGCTCTCGCCCGCCAGTACTCCAACGGCGGCAAAGGGCCGCAGGGTGGCTTCATCGGCTGGGTGCCGAAAGGTGCCCTGAAGGCCAGCCTCGAGAAGGCCATTTACGCCGCTAAGCCGAACACCATCCTGCCGGTGCACGAAGCCCCGATCGGCTACTACATCTACAAGGTGGGGCGTCGCCGGGCCGAGCGCCGTAAGCCGTTCGACGACGTCAAAGAAGACATCCTGCGGCGGGTGTATCCGGCTCGCGTGGCCAACAAGGTCGACGCCCTCATGCAGAAGCTCCGCGATAAGTATCCGGCCGATGTGGCCATCCCCGAGCTCGCGGTGCTCGAAAAAGAGGAGCAGGCGCGGATCGACGCCATGAAGGCCAAGATGAAGGCCGGTTCCGGCGGCGGAACCCGCTGACCCCGCGCTCGCGGGCGCATCCCACCGACGTCGGCAGAGGGGGTTCAACGGCAGCGGGGGCGCGGTATGCTCCCGGCTCTCCGTGAATCCGATCAATAAGCCTTCTCCTCCGCCCGGCGCCGACGACGGTCGCTGGTTGAGCTTCACCTGGCGGATCGGGCTCACCGGTTTCACCATCGCCTTGGGCATGGTCGGCTTCGCGAGCGGGGTCGAGGTCAGCGAGCGTGACATCGTCGCTGGCGACCACCTCGGGCACCTGTATTACACGCTCGGTCTGTTCATCTTCGGAGGGATGGACCTCGGGACGCCGGTGTCGGGTCCACTGTACGGCCGGATCTGTTTGTGGGTGACCTACTTCGCGGCGCCTTCGATCACCGCCTCGACGGTGATCGAGGCCGCGCTGCGGGCGTTCGGAGGCCTGCAGGTCTTCCGGCGTCGCCTCACCGGCCACGTGGTGATCGTCGGCTGTGGGCGCTTGACCCGAAACTACCTCGGCAAGCTGAGGGATAGTGCGCCCGACATTCCGGTCCTCGTGCTCGGCGCGCCGGGGGAGGGGGCACGGCTCGAGGAGCTGCGGGCCCGGTTTGACGTCCATATTCTCGAGGGCCGCGCGACGTCCCGGGTGGTCATCCGCCGGCTTCGCCTCGAACACGCGGCGCTGGTCCTCGTGCTCGCCAACGACGACTTCAACAACTTTGACGCCGCGACGCGGATGCTGTCCATGCACCCTGAAGTGGAGTCCAAGCTCCATGTCCACGTGCACGATCTCGTCTTCGTCCGGTCGATCGCTGAGACCCAGCTGCCTGTGCTCCAGCGGGCGTTCAACGGGCACGTCCGGGCCGCCCAGCAGCTGGTTCAGCATCAGCTTTTGCACCATTTCCGACGGACGTCGGAGAAGAACGGCGTGGTGATCGTGGGCTTCAGCCACTTCGGGCAGACGGTCCTCAATGAGCTGCAGATGAGCGCGGAAGACCTGTTCGATCGGGTGGTGATCGTCGACACCGACGCCCGGCGGCACGCCTCGGATTTTCGGACCCAGGTCGGCTTCAAAGACACCTACACCCTGGACGTCATCGACGGCGACATCCGCTTTGCCGAAGTGTGGACCGAGGTGAGCCGCCACATCGATCTGCAGGAAGGCGAGCCGGTGGTGTTCATCGGCTCCGGAGACGACCAGGCCAACATCCGCGTGGCGTTGGTGATGGCCCGCCGTTTCCCGAATGCGCTCGTCCTGGCCCGCAACGAGAAGCAGTGGTCGTTCGCGGCCTCTCTGGCCAAGGTCGCCAAGATCGAGATCGTCAACGTCGTTCAGTTGGTCGGTGACACCATGCCCGGGGATTGGTTTCGCAGATCGTGAGTTTGGCAGAGGACTGGTATAACCGCGCCGTGAACCGCTTGGCCGCTTCAGGAATCCTCGTCTTTGCACTGACCGCATGCGACACGCTGTCGTCCCCGGGCTATTCGCCGGCGCCGCTCGCGGGCGGGGAATCGATGACCTTCAAGACGCAGAGCAACGCCGGCGCTGCGGTCGCCACCGTGACCTTCGAAAAGAAAGGCAACGGTTTCGTGATCAACGCCAGCTCGCCGGCCTATCCCCCGCAGCGGGTGGGCCCTGCGCTTCTGAACGGTCGCACGCCGATCCGAGCGTACAGCCTCGGCATGCTGTGGCTGCCGCCTGAGGTGCGCAAGGTCGGGGCGAAAACCTTCCTCGGCACCGTCAAGGAAGAGAAGCAGTTCAATCGGCGGCCGGTTCTGGTCATGTCCGAGCGCAACGGTTCGGTGATTCGGTACTTCGACGTGAATACGGGGTTTTTGGTGTATTTGCAGACCACCGATATCGTCGGGGGGATGGTCGCCCGTCTCCGGCAAACGACCATCGAGGGTCTCGAGGGCGGGCCCTGAAGTCGCCGTACTAGCGCAACAGAGATTTCAGCTCGTCGACGTCGAGAGGCTTCACCAAATGGTGGTCGAAGCCCGCTTCTTTGGCCCGGGCCCGATCCGTCGGATCGTCGAGGCCGGTCAACGCGATCAGCTTGAGGTCTCGGCCGAATCGCTCGCGAAGCCGACGGGCGAGGGCGTATCCGTCCATCCCCGGAAGCTTGAGGTCGAGCAAGGCGGCTTTCGGTCGATGAGCGATGGCCATCTTGAGGCCGTGCTCGCCGTCGTGGGCCATTTCAACGGCGTGCCCCGAACTCGACAACAGCAAAGCGAGGGTGTTGGCCGCTCCGCGATCGTCGTCGACGACCAAGACGTGGCCCTCCGCCCCGTCGGTCGTCGGCTCTGGCCATTCGTGGTCATCCGATGGCCGTCCTCGCCGAAGGCGCACCTCGAACACCCCCGCCCGCACGTTCAAGTCGCCGTCCATTCGCTGCACCAGCCCTCGCACCAACAGCGGCTCGAGCCCAAGCCCTAGCCGGGAGGCGGGCGCGCGCGCCGACGCTCGAAAGACATCGAGGTCGTCGGGGATCAGCTCGGCGTCGATACCGTCGGCGAGGACACGGAGGCACGCTCGACCGTCGTCGGCGCTCAGACGGACATCGACGCACGTCGCGGCCGGGGTTTGGGCGAGCAGCAGCAGCAGCCACAGCACCCGGCGCAGGCGGCGTTCATCGCCGAGGACGATGACCGGACCATCGTCGTCCATCGAAAGCCGGATCGGCACCTGTTCGCCGGCGTCCTCGCGCTGGGCCACGACCTCGCGGATCATCGCGGATAAGTCGACGGGGCGCCGGTCGAGGGTCAGGCGCCCGCGAGCGAGGCGTGAGACGTCGACGAGATCCTCCGTCAGCTGGCCGAGCTCCTCGATCTGCTGATGCATGACGGACAGCCCCCACCGCCACCGATCCCCGTCCGGAAGAGGCTCCCGCTCGAGCAGCTGGACGGCGAGCCGGACGTTGGACAACCGATTCCTCAGCTCATGGGCGAGCATGGAGATAAACGCATCCTGATGTTCCGGCGCGCCGAGCTCGTCGATGGCGATGACCGCCTGCATGGGGGAGGCTCGGCCGTCGTCCACCAGCCGGCTGCGCATCCGAACCTTCACGCTCGACCCGTCTTCGCGCTGCACGGGCAGCATGGCTTCGTGACCCAGCAGAGGACTGGTTCGGGTCGACTCGAGCGCTTCGGTCAATGCCTTGTGGGCCGTATCGGGCACGACCATCTTCAGCGCCCGCCCGGCCAGTTCTTCTTCCGAGAAGCCCAAGAGCACGCTGAAGGAACGGTTGCAGGCCAGGAGCCTCCCGTCGGCGAGGTCGACCAGGGCCGCCGCCTGCGGCGCGAAATGAAAACCGGCGGCACGCAGGACGTCGTCACTCATGGACTCCTCCCGACCAGTCGGCGGATCGAGCGAGCGATATCGTCGAGGTCCAGCGGTTTGGTCACCACCGTGTAGGCGTCGAGGTCCGATGAGGTCTTGGGGTGCGATAGATCTTCAGGCGGCAGGCCGGTCATCACCAAGACCTTCAGGTTGGGAAGATCCGCTTTCAGCACCCGGGCGACGTCCGTGCCCCGTTGGCCGGCGCCGAGCAGATAGTCGACGAGCAGGAGGTCCGGTTGGAACGCTCGGCCTTCGGTCAGCGTCTTGTCGGCCGAGGTCGCGGTACGAACCTCGTAGCCCGCGTCGGTCAAGAACATCGACAGGGCCATCGTCGCCAGACGCTCATCGTCGGCGATCAGTATCCGCGCGAGCACCCGACCACTCTATCCACATTCGCGAGGTCGCGAAACGCGATAGGTCAGCGACGGTCGAACTTTGCCATCGCCACAAAGTATCCGAGTGCGCCGCCGGGATGACTATCTTCCGGGATCACGGCGGGGGCGACGTAGCCTTCGGGGTGGCCGCCGAGCTGAGTCAGTGCCCGCTCGAGCGCCTCCTCAACGGCAGCGGCCACCGGTGGTCGGGGCGAGACACGGGCGGGTTTTGGTCTCTCGCTGTGCGTTGGATCAATTCTGCGGTGGTGCATCGCCCGAGGGCCGGCTAGCGTGTCCGATCGTGACCAAAAAAGAAGGCTGGGGGTGCATCGTGCTGGTGGCCTGTGGGGCGCTCGCGACGGCCTGCGCGCACGCCGGCGCGAGCGCCCCGAGCAAGTCGACATCCCTCCCCACGCAACACGGTGACCGAAGCCCAAGGGGGGCAGAAAACGGGGTTCTTCGGCCTTCACCGGCGGCGAAGGGCACTATGGCCATCGTCGGCGGCACGGTGCTGCTGGGCAACGGCCGCCGGATCGAGACGGGGACGGTCATCGTCAAGGACGGAAAGATCGCCGCCGTCGGTGCGAAGAGCAAGGTCGAGGTGCCCGACGGCGCGGCGATCGTTGCCGCCGATGGGCGGTACGTGAGCCCCGGCCTGATCGACACCCACTCTCATATGGGCGTCTACGCCAGCCCCGGCGTGTCCGCCCACGCCGACGGCAACGAGATGACCGACCCCACGACGCCGTACGTGTTCAGTGAGCACTCGTTCTTTCCCCAGGATCCGGCGATCGACAACGCGGTGGCGGGGGGCGTGACCACCGTGCAGATCCTTCCCGGCAGCGGCAACGTGATCGGGGGCCGGTCGGTGACCCTCAAGCTCCGCCCGCGCCGCGAGACGCGAGCGATGCGCTTCGAAGGCGCGCCCCAAGGGCTGAAGATGGCTTGCGGCGAGAACCCAAAGCGGGTCTACGGCGGCAAAGGCCGCCAACCCATGAGCCGGATGGGCAACATCTTTAAGCTGCGCAACGCATTCATCAAAGCGCGGGAGTACGCGTACGACATGAAGGTGTATGAGGACGGGTACGCGAAATGGAAGAAGAAGTACGAGCGGGCCCAGGCAGTTCCCAAAGGGGCACCGGCGCCGGGTAAGGAGCCCAAGCGCAGGAACCGGGATCTCGGCCTGGAGACCCTGGCCGACGTGATGGCGGGAAAGATCTTGGTCCACATCCACTGCTATCGCGCCGACGAGATGCTGCAGATGGTCGCGCTAGGACGGGAGCTCGGGTTCAAGGTGTCTTCGTTCCACCATGCGACGGAGGCCTACAAGATCGCCGACGTCCTCGCCGCCGAGAAGATCAGCGCGTCGGTATGGGCGGATTGGTGGGGCTTCAAGATGGAAGCCTACGACGGGGTGGAAGAGAACGCGGCGATCGTCGACGCGGCCGGGGGGCTGGCGATCATTCACTCCGACAGCCCGATCGGGGTTCAACGGCTCAACCAAGATGCGGCCAAGGCGATGTACGCCGGACGGCGTCTCGGGCTCGAGATTGCCGAGGACGAAGCGATGAAGTGGATCACCATCAATCCGGCCATCGCGCTCGGGATCGCGGATCGGACGGGATCGCTCGAGCCCGGCAAGATGGCCGACCTGGTCATCTGGGACCGCAACCCTCTGTCCATCGCCGCCCGGGCCCAGGTCGTCTACATCGACGGGGTGCAGGTGTTTAGGCGCGGCGAGGGATACGACAGCTGGAGCGACTTCGACGTCGGGACCGCCGTGCAGGAGGTGTCGCCGTGATCCGGTCGTTGATCGCTCGCGGGTGGGCGGCGGCCGCCCTGGCCGTGTCCGTCGCGCCTGCCGGCGCTGTCGCGCAGACCATCGCTTTGGTGGGCGGGGACGTCCACACCGGCGCCGGACCCCGCCTCGACGGGGCGACGGTGTTGATCCGCAACGGCCGAATCGTCGAGGTCGGAAAGGACCTTACGGTTCCCAAGGGGGCCCAGGTCATCGACTGCGAAGGCGTCGCCGTCACCCCGGGGCTCATCGATCCGATGACTCAGATCGGATTGGTCGAGGTGAGTGCCCAGCGGTCCACCGTCGACGGACGGCCGAAGGTTCCGGACCCCATTCGGGCCGCGGTTCGGGTCGACGACGCGGTCGACGTGCGGTCGCCGCTGGTCGGCGTCGCGCGGCGCCACGGGGTGACCTCGGTGATCAGTGCACCGCGAGGCGGGCTGATCGCGGGTCGGTCGTCGTGGGTCGACCTCGTGGGGCCGGACTCCAGACACCTGAGC
>JANQQN010000210.1 GCA_028289325.1 Myxococcota bacterium
GGCCGGCCCCGAACGGAATGAACGCGTGGGGGTGTCGAACCCCCGCGCTCGACGGCGCGAAGCGATCGGGATCGAACCGCTCGGGGCCAGGAAACCAGCGCGGGTCGTGGTGGGCCCAGTACAGCCACAACACCACCTCTGCGCCGGCGGGGACCGAGTAGCCGCCCACCTCGGTGGCCCGCTCGGCGATCCGAGGCACGGCGTAGGCCGGCGGGAACAGCCGCATGCTCTCGTTGATGACCCGACGGCACACCGAAAGGGTTTCGAGATCTTCCGGGGCTGGGGCCCGCTCGCCGAGCACGGCGTCGATCTCTTGGTGAAGTCGCTTCTCCCACTGCGGATGGCGGGCCAGCAGCCACCACGTCCAGGTCAAGGTGAGCGCCGTCGTTTCGTGACCGGCGAGATAGAGGGTGACCAGCTCGTCTCGGAGCTGGCGTCGGTCGAGGTCGCCGGCGACGATCAGTTGGCCGAGCAGATCCGCCGGCGGTGGGCCCGACCGACCCGCGGCCTCGAGCTGTCGCGCCCGAGCGTCCATGATGTCGGTGATCAGCGCGTCGAGCTCGCGAAGCGCGCGGCGGCGCTTGCGGTGCAGCGGGGTAGGCATCCACTGGGGCAGAACGTCCAGGGCCACCACCGACCGCTGCAGTACGTCCATACAGTGAGCGACGCGGTCGACCTGATGGTCGGCCTCGTGGTCGAACAGCGCCTTGGCCACGACGGCCAAGGTCAATCGATTCATGTCCGCGCCGACGTCTCGGTCGGGGTTGTGGGCCCACTCTTCGGCCAGCGCGTCGGCCGCGCGCACCATCGTGTGCGCGTAGGCCGACAGTTTGTCGTGGCGAAAGGACGGCTGGATGAGGCGGCGCTTACGGCGCCAGTCCTCGCCGTTGGCGGTCAGAAGGCCCTGGCCGAACAACGGCACGAGGTCGCCGCGCTTGGCGAAGTCCGCGGCGCGGGTCACGAGGACCTCGTGGAAGTGGTCGGGGTGCCGGGTGACGAACAGCGGCGCGGCGGCGGTGCCCGCGGCGTAGAGATCTCCGAAGGATTCGAACCGACGATGGACGGTGCCCAGGACGTCCTGCTGCATCGAGCGCAGGAACCGTAGCTGGGCCCAGAGGTTTTGGGGGCCAGGGCCCGGCGGCGAAGGGCGTCTCGGTTCGCTCATCGCAAGTCGACCGGCGCCAGATAGTCGGCCGCGAGGTGGTAGTTGTCGCGCTGATCGGGATGAAATCCCGGCTTCAGGTACTCGAGAACGGCTCGCTTGAATAGACGCCAAACGAGCTTCGGGCGGTCTCGCTGGGCTTCGTTGCGGTAGCTGACGAAGTCGGCACGGTCGAGGCGCTCCATCCGAAGCAGGGTTCGCGTTCCGTGTCGCCAGAAGTACATCAGCAGGGCCAGGCCGAGCCCGATTCCGACGATGCGGACGAAGTATCCGCCGCCGACGGCGACGTAGACGTCATAAGCGACGGACTTGTGTTCGATCTCTTCCGTGTCGACGCGGAGGATCCGGGCCATGCAAACGGAAGTATAACTTGTGGACGAGGGGCGACAAGGCGCGCCCGAGGTTAGCGCGAATGTGTTGTAGGTTTGAGTCGGCCGCCCGATCCCAAGGATCGACATGACGACGGGGCGTAATCCCGCTCGCTGCGAACGGCGAGCCCAGACCGCCCGCGTCCTGGTGACGATCTTGGCCCTGAACCTCGCCGTGGCGGCGGCGAAGGCCATCTATGGCGGCTGGAGTGGATCCTTCGCCGTCAGCAGCGATGCGCTGCATTCCATGCTCGACGGAATCTCGAATGTGGTTGGGCTCATCGCGCTCGGTTACGCGCGGCGACCGCCGGATACCGCCCACCCGTACGGCTATTCCAAGGCGGAGGTCGTGGCTTCGGTCGCGATCGGGGCGGTGATCGCGGTGGGGGCGTTCGAGTTCGGGGCGGGGGCTGCGTCTCGACTGTTCCGAGATCACCCACCGGTGGTGGTGAGCCCTCTCGGGGTTGGGGTCCTGGTCGCCACCCTCGGCGTCAATGTATTCGTGAGCGCGTACGAGGCGCGGGCCGCGGCTCGACTGAAAAGCCCGATGCTGGCGGCGGACGCCGCGCATACCGCGGCTGACGTCGTGGTGACCATCGTTGTTCTCGGGTCTCAGGCCGCGGTGTACGCGGGTTGGGGGTGGGCGGATACGGTGGCCACGCTCCTCGTGCTCGCGGTCATTTTGACCATCGCGCTTCGCATCATTCGGGACAACGCGCTGACCCTGCTCGACCGCGCGGTGCTCGACTCGGACCGCGTTCGATCGCTGGTCCTCGCCGTTCCCGGCGTCCGTGGATGCCATCGGGTTCGTTCGCGGGGGCTGAGCGACGATTTCGTCCTCGATCTGCACATGATGGCCGACGCCTCCCTCACCCTCGGGGATGCGCATCACCTCAGCCATCAGGTGGAAGAGAAGCTTCGCGCCGAATTCCCCCAACTCGGAGACGTGACGATCCATGTCGAACCTCACGACGACCACGAAGACCCCCTGTGAGCGGGGATGAAACGACCGTCTCCACACCGCGGCCCGCCGCCTTGGCGAACGACGGATTGCGGGCCACGGTGACCAAATGAGCTCGGCTCCGCTCGTCGGCAGGGCGATCGCCCCCCAGATCGATGAGCGAAATTTCGCGTGGCATCTGCGGGGCGTGGTCTCGGTGACCGCCAAGGGGCCGGTGGTCCGGGTTCGAAATCACGAGTACGCGATGCCGCTGGGGCTCGACTATCCTGCCGGCGCCGAGCTCCGACTCAAGCTGGTGTTCGAGGGCGATGGCTGGCAGCTGCAGATCCTCGGGCCCGCGGGGGCGCTCGCGGGCCCTACGCCATCGGCGGCGGACCGTCTCTGTCGTCTCATCCTCCAGCTCGGGCTTCCGGTGGCCGCCGACCGAGCGGCGCGGCTGGTCCCCACCCAGCTCCCCCGGCGGGCGGAGGCGATCTCCACCGTGATTCATCGACTCGCGGCCGCCGAGGGGGCGGGACCCGCCCTCGGACGGGTGGTGGGACCGAACGGTGCGCCGGAGCACTGGCGGTCCAAGCTCCGGGGCGCGACTTCTCTATCGCCGGAGTCGATCCTCGCTCGGTTGCTGCTCGGAGACCCGCCGCAGGGGGTGGCGGATCAGGTCGCCCACACGCCGGAGCAAGCACTGGCGGAGCTCGCCGACGACGCCGGCTTGGCCACGTTCGCGGAGACCGCCGGGCGGGGCGAAGAATGGCAGCGGTCGCTGTCGGAACTCGCCGGCCGCGTCGAAGGCGAGCGCCTCCTGTCGCTTCACGCCCTCGACAGCCCGTACCGCTTTGTCGAGCTGCCCCTCGATCCGTCGTCGGGGTGGCGTCGCGCGCAGGTCCACTTGCTCGGCGCGCGGGGCGGAGCCGGCATGGTGGTGCTGGACGCGGGGACGGATCGGCTCGGTGATCTGTGGTTGACGCTGTCGGTCGCCGGTCCTGGCGGCCAGCTACGGGTTCAGGCGTCGAGGCCGCAGGTTCGAGCGGCCTTCGACCAGCTCCGCCCGGAGCTGGAGCAAGCGATGGTCGACAGCGGCTACCCGGACATCGAGATCAACGTCGAGCCGTGGAACGGCGATCGTCTCGCCGCCGCGGTCGAACTGTTCGGAACGTACCGGTCCGTCGAGGTCGTCGCATGAGCGAAGACCGACGTCGCCGGCGCGCGGTGGCCCTGCGGTACGATCCTCAGCGCGATGCCGCCCCGGTGGTGATCGCCCAGGGCGCCGGCTACCGGGCGGACTTGATCCGGGAACTGGCCGCCGCTCACGGCGTGACGATCCGGGAGGACGCGGCGTTGGTCGACGCGCTGAGTCGCCTCGAGGAGCAGCACACGATTCCGCCCGAACTGTATGGCGCGGCCGCGCAGCTCTTGGCCGTCGTTCACCGACTCCACGCCGGTTGGGACGTCGAAAGCACCCGTCCTTCGATTCCGGATTAGGGTCTACCTTGACCGCATCAGCGGGGCTTCGTACCCAGGGGCCGCTCGCAAGAGCAACCGGAAGGTGCCAGGGAAGCCGGTGTGAATCCGGCGCGGTCCCGCCACTGTAAGCGGTTTGGTGAAGGTCCGAGGCGATGCCTCAGCCACTCGGTCGAAGGTCCGGGGAAGGCGACCTCTACGCGAACGCCGTAAGCCAGGATATCTGGCCCTTCCGCCACGTAAACCGACTCCGCGGAAGACGGAGGGGTTTGGGCGTCGCTCTGCACCCCCGTTTTCTCGCGGTTTCACGCCGGCGGAAGACCGGCGAGGAGCAGAGCGAATGACCTTGATGAATACGCCCGCGATCCGGCGGCTGATGGTGTTTGGGGCGGGGGCGCTGATCGCGCTGGTCGGTATCGCCGGCTGCGGCGACGACGACGACGATGGGATGACCAACGAGTTCGAGCTCGTCGGAACGTGGTCCAGCAACTTCGGCGGCACCGAGACGATCACCTCGACGTCCTGGGACTTCGGCTTCACGGTGGCGACGCTTGTCGAGTTCGATGAGACGGCCAACGTCGCGATCACGCAGAATCCCCCCGACGCGAGCTTCAACGCCGACCTGTACAGCCGGATCGAGTATACCGAGCCGGACAACGATACGTTCTTCTACTGCACCGTGGCCTTCGGGCTCCCCACCCTCGACGCCGCGCGCACCTCGACCCAGACCGCCGACGCCACGGATCCCAGTTCGGGGGGATGTGGGGGCTTCACGTGGACCCAGTTGTCCCGGTTGTGAGGGGGATCGGCCGGTGCGTCGCCGCGGCCATCGCCGCGGCGGCGCCCGCCTGCGGCGGGGAGGACTCGATGTCCGACCTTCCGTACGCGATCGAAGTGGTTTCCTTCGCCCCGGGGCCCGGTGCCGGCTTCGGCGATGACCTATTCCCGGACGTGGTGCTCGGTCCGCCGATGGGGCTCGGGGAGACGGCGGGCTCGCTCGACGTGCTGAGCCTCGGGGTTGGCGGCGCGATCGTCCTCGCTTTCGGCGAACCGATCGTCGACGGACCCGGCCCGGATATCGTGGTGTTCGAGAATCCTTTTCGGATCTCCGGTTCCTCCGGCGAGGTCTTCGCGGAGCTCGGTCGGGTGTCGGTCAGCGATGATGGTGCGACCTGGACCGCCTTTCCGTGCGTTGCCGACGCGCCGGCCGACGCGTGGGGAACCTGCGCGGGTTGGCGTCCAACTCTTCGGTACGATCCGGAGGTCGTTCGTCCGCTAGACCCCGAGATGACCGGGGGGGATCCGTTCGATCTGGCCGACATCGGGGTCGATGAGGCGCGTTTTGTCCGCATCGACGATCTTGCGACCGATGGGGAGGGGCCGACGGCGGGCTTCGACCTCGACGCGGTCGGTTTCGTGCGGCGTTAGCGGGCCGAGGTCGGGGCAGGAGCCAGCAAGTTCTCCTTGCCGCTAAGAGTCAAATCGTTGCGCCGACCGGCGGAGCGTGGCACTTCGATCGATAGCGATGCTCACGCGCCAACTTGCCACGACCTCGGCGGATCGTCGGAGGGGCCGCGGGCCGACCCCCCGCGCGCGTGTTGGGCCTCAGCATGTGAGGCGAATCGCCGATGAGGTCATAACGTTGGCCACCACGACCGAAGGCAGGCGTCGAACGACGACGACAAGATCCGCATCGAGCCTCGCCCAGGAGCGCGCGAAGTGATCGATCAGATGGGCTACGAGCGCCTGGCGCAGGAAGCGTTGCGCGACGTGATCCGGCTGGCGCTGGAGAAGGTGGCGGAAACCGGCTCGCTTCCCGGAGAGCACCGGATCTACATCAAGTTCCGAACCCGGGCCGAGGGCGTGGTGCTGCCCCCGCATCTGCTGGAGCAGTACCCCCACGAGATCACCATCGTGCTGAAACAGCACTTTTGGGACCTGAAGGTCGAGCGAGACAAATTCTCGGTAGGGCTGTCCTTCAAT
>JANQQN010000222.1 GCA_028289325.1 Myxococcota bacterium
CATGCCCGTCCGACGGACCGTGGACGCGGATGAGCCGACCGACGCCAGCGCGGTGTTGAGCTCGTCCCGAGCGTCTTTCAGCTCGGCGGTGGTCGACGCCACGGGGTTGTCTTCAGCGCTGGGTGTCGCCACCAACCGGGGCCGCCAAGTGATCTCCCCGACCGTCCGGCCGATGTTCGGGTCGTTGACCAGTACCCGCATCGCCCCCTTGAGCGGTCTCGAGGACGCCGAGTTCACGGACACCAGCAGCACCACGTCGGCCGACGTCGGCTGGTTGCGGGTGCGGACAATCTCCCCCATCTCCAGCACATCGGCGACCCCCGTCCATCCGGAGGTCCGAACCAGCACTTGGGCGTAGCGGGTAGGTTCGCCCACGATCGGCACCCGCAGGGTGACTTTCGCCGTCACGCCGGCGGCGATGGTGAGCGTGTCGCCGGAGCGGGCCGCTTCCGGATAGCTCGACAATGCGGGAGCGCCGGTGACGGCGGCGACGATGAAGAAAGCACCGACCACTTCTGAACGCTATCGAGGCCCTGATGTGTTGGCCACCCTTGGGCGCTCGTCGGCGGCAGGTTAGGCTCCGACCATGCAGCGATGGATCACGCTGGGCCTCGCCGGGGCCTTCTTCGCGGCGTCGGGGTGCGGCGAAGACGTCGTGCGTCGACCGCTTTCCATCGACGTGGTGGGGCTGTCCGGTCTCGCCGAGACCTTGGTCATCCAGATGTTTCCCGGGGGCTCACCGGCCTGCAGCGGGGTGACCGCCGCGACGGTGAGGAACCTCGATGCGCCCATCCGTTTGGTGTGGACGCGGGCCGACGGCGGGGAGCGGCGGCTGGCCGCGCCAGCGGTGGACGACGAGGTGGTCACCGTGACCGCCCACAGCGAAGACGGCGCGGGGATCGTGCTGCAGCTGGGCTGCCAGGAAGTCAACTATCTCGATATTGAGTCGCCGGAAGTCGAGATCGCGCTGTCTGCGGTCGCTCCGTGATCTAGGTCAGCGGATCGGGTGCGACCGTTCGCTTCATTTCTGGTGACGATGCCCGTACCCTGGCCCCGCACGTGGAATCCGGCGCCGGTCGTCAGTCTTTCTCGGTAGACATCCGCGGTCTGCTGGACGCGCTCACGGAGCAGTTTCCGGAGCCGCTGCTGTGCGTCCGGGAGCTGATCCAGAACGCGGCCGACGCCGGCTCCCGGCGCATCGAGATCGACGTCGCGTTCGACGCGCGGCGAGGACTCATGCGGCTGTCCGTACGCGACGACGGGCGCGGGATGAACGAAGATGAGGTCGAGGGCTACCTGACCATCGGGTTTTCGGACAAGGACCCCAGCCGCCAGCGCGGCCGATTCGGGGTCGGCAAGCTATCGCCGTATGCCCTGGGCATCTCGCGGATGGTGGTGGAGACCTGCGATGGTCGTCTGACCCACCGGATCGCCTTCAACAGCGACGGCTCGGGAACGATCGCCCGTCTCGAGGCCCGGCCTCGGGGCACGGTCGTCCGGGTGTACAAGGCGTGCAGCCGTGAGGAAGCCGAAGCGCTCGCGGAGCGGACCTTTCGCCTCGTCCAGCAGACCTGCGGCTCGATCGCCACCCCGCTGTTCGTCAACGGGGCCCAGGTCAATCGGGAGACCGCGCTTCCGACGGTCTACTCGCTGAACTTCGGCAGTCCTTACGGCCAGGGGGTGCTCGGCATCGTGGCGGAGCCGGTCCACCTGCTCATGGGGGGCGGCATCGTCCTGGAGACCGAGTCTCCGATCCTCGGCGGCGAGGTCTCCTACATCCTCGACTCCCCGCGGCTGTCCCCGACCCTGTCCCGAAATGCGGTGCGCCGCGACCATGCGTTCGACGAGCTCCTCCGGGCGGCGAGGGCGAAGATGCCGGCGTTCCGGGCCCACGTGGCCCGTCAGCTCCGGGTGCGCTGCGATCGGCTGCGACAAGACGGTACGCCGCCGGAGCGTGGCCTCGATGCCAACGACCGCGCGGCTCTGGAGTGGCTGCGCAGCCAGCTGCTGGTCCCCGAAGACGAGTCCCCCGACGCGGTGGTGCGCGACGCGCCGGTCCTGGAGACCGCGGACGGCTCGCTGGTCTCGGCCAACGAGCTCATCGAGGTGATCCGCAGGGAGGGCCGAGTCCCGATCTCCCGGGTGCCGCGGACCCGCGAAGAGATCAGCGGCTACGCGGATCGCGGGGTGCCCGTGCTGCTGCTGTATCGAGACCTCGAAGACTTCCTCGAACGGCAGGCGATCGAGACCATCGAGGTCGATGGACTGGACGATGGCGTGGAAGTCGCGGAGCTGGAGTGGGGCCGGGGCGAAGCCGCGCTGGCGATGCGGCCGGCGGTCCACGTACAGCGCCCCTGGCGCGCGCCAGCGGTGACCGCCGGAGCGTTGGCCGCGGTGAGCGTCGTGGTGGCGGTGAGCGTCGTGGGACTGATGGGGCCGGCCTCGACGCCGGTGGCCACCGCCCCGCCCCCGGGGATTCGCGGCCCGTCGGCCCCGATTCCTGCCGCTCGGCCCGTCGCCCGCCTGCCGGCGCCACAGGGCGAGCCGCCCCCTCAGCAGGCGGACTTGCTGGATCCGGGTGAGGGCGGGCGTGGATGGTCGACGACCCTCACCGTGGTCGTGGCGATCCTGTGGGCTTCGGCGGGGCTGGGGATGATCTTCAGCGCGCGACGACGGCCGCGCCGCTCCTGGCTGCGGTCCGAAGCCGGCGCCCCGCTCACCGTCGGCGAGAGCCGGCGCCGTCGATGGAACGTGATCACCCGGGCGTTGCTCCACCCGATCGACTTCATGGTGGCGCGCGGATGGTCGCTGAAGGCCTCCGGCCGACCTCTCGCCGCGTCGGCGTCGGCGTCGATCAAAGGGTATCGGGAGTTTGCCCCTGAGGAGCCGATACGATCGGGGGTTCGTCTGGATCTCGACCGCATCGAGCTCGGTTTTGTCGACCTCACCGGACACGCAGGCGACGCGCGCGACGGGCGGTTCTTGCTCCGGCGACAAGGTCGAATTCTATTGAATCGAAACCACCCCACCGTTCGCGATCTGATCACCATCGCCGCCGCGGAGCCCGGGCGGGCGCGGGTGCTGCTCGACATGCTGCTGGCGACCGACGCCGACCTGGGCCGCGGTACGGACCCCCGTCAGGTCGAGTGGGACCTCCTCGGCCGCGCCGAGACCATCTTGCGCAAGGAGGCCTCATGACTCGCCGCGACTCGACGGGGCCCACCGAGATGCGGCCGGCGGTCGATTCCCGCCTGGCGTCGGCTCAACGGGAGCCCCGGCGCGGGTCGACGGAGCCGGAGGTCGAGCTCGTTAATACGGACTTCGAGCCGCTCGAAGTCGGCGCCTCCGGACAGCCGACGACGGGGCCGATCCCGCCGCCGGGTGCCCCCCGGCGTCCGCTGTACCGTGCTGACCCCGATCGCATCCTCCGCATCCTGTCCGCGAATCAGTTCGAGGATGCGTTCCTGGCGTTTCGGGAGCTGTACGCCAACGCGCTCGACGCCGTGCGGGGACGGCGAGATCCCCGTATCGAGCTGCGGGTGAGCGCGGAACGGGTGTTGGTCGAGGACAACGGAACGGGTCTCGATGAGCCCGGTCTCGACGCCCTCACCACGCTCGGCAAGTCGACCCGGCGCGGACACGACGCGATCGGCCGATTCGGGATCGGTTTCGCATCGGTGTTCGATCCCCAATTGGGGGTGTCGCGGGTGGAGTTTCGTGCCGCCCGCTTCGGCCGGGACACCGGGGTCTTGATCCGATTCTTTCCCGACGTCAGCGGTGGGGTCTCGATCGAGGTCGAAGACTGCCCGCCGCCGCGCCTGGGCGGAAGCCGGGTCGAGGTGACCTTCGACGCTGGCCGCGCGCCTGAAGATCGGGTGGCCCGGGTGGTGGAGATCTTCGAGACCCACGCCGCCTATTCGGGGATCGCTACCGAGCTCAACGGCCGACTGCTCGAGCGAGAGCTGGCCGACTACATCAAGTCGGAGATCCACAACGGCGACTGGACCCATCAGGAGCGGTCCCTGGTCGCGAGTTCGGCGGTCAAAGGACCGGTCGGGGTCGCCGCCATCGACCCCTCTCGGCCCGACTCGAAGTTTCGCGCCTATCAGCGGGGCCTGTTCGTCTGCGAGCTACCGCTGCATCGGGTGCAGGGCAAACCTTGGCCACGCGGGGTGTTCGGGGCGATCAACGCCGAGGGGCTGGATCTCGTTGCGAGTCGAAACGCGTTCGTCGAGGACGAGCGGTTCGAGCGGTTTCAGGGCGAGCTTCGCCGGTTGGCGGGGGAAGCCGCTTATCGGGTGGTCCGGTACTACGAGCAATCCGAGGACGCCTACGCCCGTATCGTTTTGCTCGACGCGATCCGGCGCGGGCTTCGCTCAGCGACCCCTGAGAGCCTGCTCGCGGAGTCCGAAGACCTGTTCTCGGGGTCCGTCGTTCGCTCCCCGCTGTTTCGGGCGTGGTTCGACAACAAGCGCTTCAGCTTCGAAGAGCTGGTGAGCTTCAAGGCCAACGACTCGTTTCGGGCTCTCAGCTATCGGCCCGCGTGGCGGGATCGCGCCGGGGATCCCATCTTGAGGGCCGATGATTCTATCGAGCGCGACATCTTTCGCAAGCTGTCTGGCATGCGGGACATGCCCGCGGCGGCTCGGGCCGAGGATATCGCCCGCCCCAGCCTGATGTCTCGGCTTCGGGATCGGCTGCTGTCCGGCCCGAGGGCCGAGTACTCGCTGTTTCAGCGGGACGTGTCCGCGGTCCAGGTCGATGACCGGAGTCGGGCGTTGATCGCTCAGCTGCAGGCGTTCTTGGCCGCGCCCGAGGTGGGAGAAGCGATCGCACGACTCCTGCCGGGGCCGTTGCCGCGGCTGGGATTCGGTCTTTCTCGCAACGCGTTTGGCCCGGTGGCGGCGTATCGGTCGGGCGAGATCCGCTTCAACGTTCAGCATCGGACCATGCGCAAGCTGGCTCGCCATCCGGATCCCCGGCTCGCCGCGAGGGCCCTGCTGCCGGTGTTGGCCCACGAGCTCGCCCATATGTGCCACGAGCTGCACGACCTGGATTTCTACCGCACCAGCCGCGCGCTGCTGCGCGCGCTCACCACCGCCGCGGCGCGGATCGACGCCAGCGCGTATGAGACGACGACCATGGGTGTCGATAGGTTCGCGCCTGAGCCCATGCTCTGACCGATTCCGATCGATCGCGCGGGGGAACCCTGGCCCAAAGACTTTCGGAAACGCTGGAGGCCGCAAAGCCTTGCGCGGAGCACCGTCAGCGGCCATGAAGATCGGGGATGCCGACGATCAACATCGACGGGCGTGACCTCGAGTTCTCGCCGGGGCAGAGCATCATCGAAGTCACGGAGGCGAACGGCATCGACGTGCCGTATTACTGCTGGCATCCGCGACTGTCCGTCGCCGCCAACTGCCGGATGTGCCTGGTGGAGGTCGAGAAATCACCGAAGCTGCTGCCCGCGTGCGAAGCCAAGGCGCGCGAGGGGATGGTGGTCAAGACCGACTCGCCCAAGGTCCTCGAAGCGCGAGGGGCGGTCCATGAGTTCCTCCTCATCAATCATCCGATCGACTGCCCGATCTGCGACCAGGCCGGAGAGTGTAAGCTTCAAGACTACTACATGAAGCACGACCGCACCGGCACGCGGTTCGACGAGGTCAAGGTCATCAAAGACAAGGCGGTAGAGATCGGACCGCTGGTGATGCTCGACGAGGAGCGGTGTATCAACTGTACGCGCTGTGTTCGCTTCATGGACGAAGTCGCCCGCAATCCCCAGTTGGGGCAGTTCGACCGGGGCGACCGCGCGGTGATCGGCATCTTCCCTGGCGAGCCACTCGATGACCCCTACAGCCTCAACACGGTGGAGATCTGTCCCGTGGGGGCCCTTACTAGCCAGGATTTTCGTTTTAAGGTTCGAAGCTGGTTCCTGAAGTCGACGCCGTCGGTCTGCGCGGGGTGCGCGCGAGGCTGCAACATCGAGCTCGACCACTATCAGAACGAGGTCCAGCGGTACCGCGGGCGAGACAACGCCCACGTCAATCAGGGCTGGCTCTGCGACGCCGGACGCCTGAGCTACAAGCGCATCCACGACCCCGAGACGCAGGTTTCGGTGCCCCACGCCAAGACCGACGAAGGACGCCTGGAGCCGATCGACTGGCCGCAGGCCGAGCGGCGGCTCGCCGAGCTGCTCGCGCCGTACGTCGGAGACACCGACGGCTCGTTGGGGCTCGCCCTGTCTGCCCAGTTGACCACCGAGGGCGCGACCGCATTCATCGAGCTCGCGGAGCAGGTCCTCCAGGTCGATACCTACGCGATCGTCGGTCGACCTGACTGGCAGGGCGACGGTTTCTTGCGCGTCGCCGACCAAAACCCGAACCGGGCCGGGGCGGAGCTGGTGCTGGAGGGTTACTCGATCTTCGATGACGGCGCTGACGGCCTGAAGAAGGCGCTGGATAACGGAGACGTCAAGACGTTGCTCATGGTGGGCGGCGACTATCCCGGGCCCGACGAGGACTGGAGCCAGGCGCTGGCCGACGCGACGGTGATCGTCTTCGCGAGCAACTGGAACGCCAGCGCGAATAACGCCGACCTGGTCATTCCGCTGGCGTCGTTCGCGGAGCAAGACGGGACCTTCGTCAACTCCGCAGGGCGAATGCAGCGGGTGACCAAGGCCCTGCGGCCGATCGAAGGGCGGCTGCCGGCGGTGGAGGCCGCCACCTTGACCGCCCGCGCGTGTGGGGCGAGCGACGGGTGGACGATCACCAACTGGATCCGGGCCTTCAACGCCCTCAAGGCGCACACCAACCTGCTGCGGGATGTGTCCGCGACGAAGATAGGGCCGTGGGGGGTGATCCTCGACGCGGATGACCTCGTCGAGTCCGTCGAGGTCGAGCCGGTGCGGGCGGAGGCGAGCTGACCATGGACAGCCTGTACCCCGTCCTTTGGGACCTCATCCGCATCGGGGCGATGATCGGGCTGTGCTTCGGTTTGGCGGGGCCGCTGACCTGGGCCGAGCGCCGACAGTCGGCGATGATCCAGGATCGCGTAGGACCCAACCGCGCCGGCGTGACCCTGTTCGGGCAGCGGTGGACGGTGTTCGGTCTGCTGCATCCGTTGGCCGACGCCATCAAGATGCTGACCAAGGAAGACACGATCAATCAGCGGGCCGACCGGTTGCTGTACAACCTCGCCCCATTGATCGCGTTGATGCCGGCCCTGGTGACCTTCGCCGTGATTCCGATCGGCCCTGACGTCATCTGGAACGGGGAGCGCTACATTCTTCAGGTCGCTCGGCTCGACGCCGGCATCATCTACATCTTCGCCGTGAGCTCCATTGCTGTGTTTGGGGTGACCCTGGCCGGATACGCGTCGGCGTCGAAGCTGGCCATGCTCGGCGGGTTACGGGCGTCGGCGCAGATGATCTCTTACGAAGTGACCATGGGCCTGTCGGTCATGGGCCTGGTCCTCATCTACGGCACCCTCGAACCGTACGCGATGGTCGAGGCGCAAGGTGAGTTGCTGGGCGGGTGGTTGCCGAAATGGGGCATCTTCATCCAGCCGCTGTCGTTCTTCATCTTCCTGACCGCGGCCATCGCCGAGAACAAGCGCGTTCCGTTCGACCTCGCCGAAGGCGAGTCGGAGATCATCGGCTACTTCGTCGAGTACTCCGGCATGAAGTTCGGAATGTTCTTCATGGCCGAGTACATCGAAGTGATCGTGATCGCCGGAATGCTGACCACCTTCTTTTTCGGCGGCTGGCAGGTCCCTTATCTTTTCGACGCCGGGGTGGCGGGGCTGACCTCGGCCGGCTTCGCGTTTCCGTGGGGCGCGACCTTCGAGATCGGGAACGTGGCCGCGACCCTGCTTCGGGTGGGGGCGTTCATGTTCAAGCTCCTGTTCTTCTGCTGGTTCCAGCTCATGCTGCGATGGACGCTGCCCCGCTTTCGCTACGACCAAGTGATGTCTTTGGGCTGGCGGCGGCTGCTGCCGTTGTCGCTCGTTAATCTGGTGATCACCGCCGCCGTCGTGGTGGCGCTGCAGTGAGGTCGAATATGGATACGTCTCAGCCGCTTTCGGAGACGCCGGACGTCAAGACCGAGCCGGGGCCACGACGTGGCAAGGTGGTGATCCGCACCGTCGGTCGCGACGACGATCCCGCGGATCAGCTCTTCGTTCCCGCCATCGCCGCCGGCCTGGGCGCGACCATCCGGCACTTCTTCAAGAACCTGTTCTCACGAAAAGAGAACAAGTACGCCCAGACGGTGCAGTACCCCGAGGAGCAGGCGGTCTATCCGTCTCGCTTTCGGGGCATGCATCGCCTCGTACCCCGAGAAGACGGAACCCCTCGCTGCGTGGCGTGCTTCATGTGTCAGACGGCGTGCCCGGCCGACTGCATTCGCATCGTGGCCGGAGAGACCGACGACAAAGGGATCGAGAAGTACCCGGTCATCTTCGAGATCGACGAGCTTCGCTGCGTGATGTGCGGGCTGTGCGTGGAAGCGTGCCCTTGCGACGCGATCCGGATGGACAGCGGCATCCATCCGAAGCCGGTGTACAACCGGGCCGACGGGGATTTCGGCAAGATGGACTTGCTGGCGATCCTCGGCCGATATGAGCAGGCGGAAGCCCGGGACCACACGCCGCCGCCGGCGACGGCGGCCGGCACCGGCCGCAAGGACCGACACGACGGAGACCACGGGGCGGGCGGTGCCCTCGGTGGCTACGAACACGCACACTCCGACGGCTGAACGCTCCGGCTCGCAGGGCGTGTTCAGCGCGCCGACGGCCGACGTCGAAAATCGGAATGAGTGACCGGTGGGGCGTAGATCGATCCCAACGGTGCCCGTATCACGGCTGGCGCGACCCTTGCTTCGGGTCTCGCCGTGACCTCCCCATCGACAGTTCAACGTTCATCACAAACCCCGGAATCCCGCCCGCGCGCTGACGTACAGCCAGGGGCGAGCCCGCCACCGCGCACCCAATCCTCCGGACAAGAAGCGCCGCGGGCCGGGGCGACCGACCGCGGACCGCTAGGCGACCCACGAGACACGGCGGGCGCCGCGCCCGCGCCGTCTTTGCTCGACG
>JANQQN010000241.1 GCA_028289325.1 Myxococcota bacterium
AAACGCTGGACGTACCGGCGACGGCGTACGTGTGCGAAGGCGTGGCGCCGGTGGCGGTAGTCCCGTCGCCGAAGTCCCAGTCGTAGGCGACGATACTGCCGTCGGGGTCCGACGACCCGGTGCCATCGAAGTTGCAGACGAGGTCGGTGCAGCTGTCGGTGAACGAGGCGGTGGGGGCCTGATTCGTCGGTCCGCCGGCCCCGACCGTGAATTCACAGATCGTGGTGTCCCATGGTCGCACCCCGGTGGTGCTGAAGTACTCGTTTGTATGCCAAAAGCTGTCCGTCGACGGGTCGACCGACGTCGCCGAGTAATCGCCCGAGCGACTGGCGTTCGTGTCGGCGCCGCTGCCGTTGGCGCAGAACTCCTCGCTGGAGTCGAACTCGTTGCTACCGCTATTGGCGGCGGACTGACCGGTGACCGCGGTCGACAGGAAGGTGCTCGCGCTACCAACGAGATAACCGATGCCGATGTCACCGGCGGCGTTCATCGCAATGCTGGGCATGAACCGGTTCTCGCCGTCGGCAGGGGCATAGGTGCCCTCCTGGTAGAGCGACCAGCTGCCATTATTCACCTGGCGCATCTCGTACCAGCGGATGCCGGCCCGACCGCTCACGTCGATAGTGTGGGCGGTAAGCATGGTGCGGTAGGTGCCGAAGTCGCGGATCTGGAGGCGGGGCATGAGGCGTCCGGCCAGGGACTCGAGAGCGATGGTGGTGTTCGGCTGGGGAATGCAAGCGCCGCGGAACGCGCTGCAGAGATCGCTGTCGAACGTCGAGATCGGAATCTCCGCGATGCGGCTGACGCTCACTGTGCCCGCCGAGAAATTGGGGATGAGCTCCCAGATATCGAACAGCCCCGAGCGCGACATGGCGGTGGCAAACAGCGCCGTGGAGCTGCCGTTTCCATCGAGGTCACCGGCCACGAAGCCGAACTCCGACGTCCCTAGGTTCTGGCCCAGAAGGCTCGCCGGCTGGCCGGCGTACATGGCGGCCTTGTCGATCACGCCGAGGAAGGTTCCCGCGAACTGGAACTGGCCGAAGAAGTTCTGGGTGAAGATGTTGGCCATCAGGGTCACGGAGTCGTCGACGATTCCGTGCTTCGGATAGTCGTTGAAGCCGACGCTATTGAAGCTGAACTCGTAACGGTTGTAGCCACCGGTCGGGTCGCCGGTCTGGGAGACGGCCACGCATTGCGCGTAGTTGGGCGTGGCGATGGCGAACTGAGTAACGATCCAGCGGTCGGCGACCTCATCGTACAGCACGATAGGGTCGCCGGAGTTGTTGGGTTCGCACAGGCCGCCGAAACCATCCCAAAACGCGTTGTTCAAGAACGGACCGGAGATCGTGTTCCCGTTCTTGTCTTTGATGACGGTGACGAGATTGGTCATCTGGAAGAAGTGGTTCGGACCGACGACGCCGTCGGTGTCGGGTGGCGTCACCCGTCCCCCGAGGAGCGTCTGATTGTCATCGTTCGACGCGCCGTCGAACGCGCGAAGAATGGACGTGTTGCCTGTACCGACGGTGTCCTGTTGTAGCAAGCCGGGAAGAGCAGTCACCCGACCAGCGGTTCCGCCAGGGGAAGGAACATTCGGAAAGTAGAAGTTTGGAACGGTGTATGGGCCTTTGTTCTCAAGAACGCGAGCCCTGACCGCCGCCGATCGCAGTGATTTGAGCGGTCGGTTGACGGCGCGTTTGTTGATGCGAACTTTACCCGGCGCCACTTGGCCGTAGGCGGGTACCGCGAGTGACACGACGGCCACGACAGAAAAAAATATTGGAACTCTGTTTTCGACTAGATGTCTTCTCAATGCTCCCTCCCCAGGTCACATAGGCAAGTAAGATTGCGTTGTCGCAATCCCTTTTGACGTACTGAGGGGGCACCCAATTGTCAAACCAGCCGGCTCCGCGCGACTTTGTATGCGAAGTTTTCTAGTCGACAAATTCACGTCGGAGCTGGGCTCCTGCGTCCACACACAGGCGCATGGAACACAATCGTTCCGGACTCCACATACAATCGAGCACCCTCGTGATACCCGAGTCTTGAACAAGGGCGAGCCCGCAGCAGGAAACCCATATCGAGTCGATGACCAGGCTGAACCCGGCACCGACGAGACGTTCGGCTCATCGGCGTCAAGCTACGGTGGGGCGCCTTCGATTCGGTGGCTTCTCCATCCGAAGCACGGGGAGCAAGCGGGCTTCCGAACCAACGGTCGGTCACTGGCGTTCAACCCTACGTCCCGGATTCGCCAACCACCGAGCCTCGCATGTCTCTTGTCAATGGTCGCCGGACGTCAGCCAACGTTCGTTCGCGCGTTCGGCATCGATGACGAAGGTGACGTGGACGAGGCCCATCCACGCGGCGAAGTGCGTCAGGTCGGTGACGTCGCCTATGCGGAAGGCGCACCCATCGAGCTACGCAGGCAACGGTGAGCGGGGATCTGCAGGTGGGTTCGAATAAGTTTTTTCTCACTCGCGAGGTTGCTATACTACCCCGGTGAATGGGCAAGTCTATACAGCCACGGGGTGCGCTGTACTCATTGCCGTGTGTGGTTGTTCCCTCGTCGTACAGGCCGATGGCGAACAGTGCACGGTCGACGACGACTGTGTTGCGCTCGTTGAAGACGACGCTCTTATCTGTGAGAGCGGTCTATGCGTCTTGGCGCAGGGCGATTCTTTTCCATGTGCCGGAACGGTAACTCCGAATACCACGACCAGCACTTACAGCCATACGGTCAGCGCCTTGATCGTCGGGACGGTGCTCGCGGCGCCCGCGACCATTCGCGTCTGTCGCGCAACGGACACGGAATGCGCCAATCCAACGCTGTCGGGACTTCAGGTGGGGGTCGACGGCATCGCGCAGTTCGACGTCTCCCAGGGATTCAGCGGATACCTCGAGGTGACGGCCGATGGTTTCTTTCCGACCATCGTGCCGCTCAACGGCGCGGAAGAAGCACCTGCGTCCTTTGTGCCTATGCTGCTACGCGATGAGTTCACGCGTCTCGCGGCGGCGTCGGGTGTCAGCGGCGACCCTGCGCTTGGCCAGTTCTTCTTTGCCGCAACCGATACCGCGTGCCCGGACCAACGCCTGGCGGGTCTTCGTTTCGATATCACTCCGGCGCCACTCGGAGCCGTGCAGTACTATGAGGTCAGTGGGCTGCCTTCAACGGTTCAAGAGACGACTGACCTCGGCGGTTCCGGCGGCGCCATCAACATACCGGCGGGCGTATACCGAGTATCGGCCACAGAGGCGCAGACCGAAACCGAGCTCAGCGCGGTGAATACCTTCGTTCGAGAGGGTTGGATAACGATGGTCGAAATCGACATCAGCATTGCTCGATGACCACACGACCTACGCCCTTCAAAATCGTGTTGTGACCGACAGGCTGCGTCCCGTGAACCAGAGTTCGACCCCGCCTCCGCCCGGCTCGTGCTCCGAGTCCGGGTCGGAACTCGTAGAGGCTCCTGTCTCGTCGCCGGACAACGCAAAATACAACGAGAAGCCAGCGGCAACAACGGCGGACCCTATGAGCACATCTGTAGCGATGCCGAGCTCTTGCGCACGGTTGTCTTCACGAGCGAACTCTTCGGCATCAACGGGGACATCAGCCCGCGCGTCGTCGCGACGGTTGCTGGCCTGAAGTGCCAATACACCGGTGACCGCGGCGGCCGCGGTGAGCGCCCCCGTGAGCCCCAGACTCACCAGTAGGGGTGTATTGGCTTCCGTGCTGACTTCGTCGCCTCTACCGACAACGCTCTCCGGCGCGGCCGGCAGCTCGGTCTTGGTAGAAGCGAGGGGCAGCAGGTCAATGGTGATGATTCGAGTGTCGCCGCCGGCGACTTCGATACGTCGGCTTGCAGCGACGTGCAAGGGGTGACTGAAATCGATGCGATGGCGCCCGATATTGACGAGGACCGCCCGCTTCAGCGGCGACTCGCCGACCAATACGTCATCGATGCGAATCTCGGTGCCGGGCGGTCGAGCGTCGATCTTTAGCCGCGCCGTCCGGCCAGCGAGCGTTCGCATTTGAGCCCTCACTTCTTTTCTCGTCTTGCGATCCACTCTTTTGCCGCCGTCCCGAAGAAACCGGCGAAACGCGCGCAGCGCTTTTGCATAGTCCCGAAGAGCGAGATGACACGTCGCGATGTTGTATAGAATCTGGAAGTGAGGCGCCGTCACGTATGCTCGCCGAAACTCCACAAGCGCGGCGGGGTAGTCTTCCTCGTAGTAGAGCTCGACCGCTCTATCGAAGTGCGAACGAGCTGTTCGAACCTTCTCCGAAGATGGCTTCTGAACGCGGGGTGCGGAATCCTGAGCGAAGGCCGGACGGTTCGTCGCCGCAACTGTCGCTGAACACGCCACGCAGACGAACACCATACGTATCATCGCGATCATTCGTCTTCCTCTTTATCATATGGTGTCGGCTGAAGTTTGCGCCCCGTACGCTCTTCGCCTCCTGACCAGTCTATCGAATCGAATATCTTCCGACGCCGGGGCTTGGGCCGCTCGCGTTGGGCGGCCGTTCCCTCCTGTTGGTCAGGCCGAGACGGAGAGGACGGCTCGGGCGGATCCGGGACCGAGTCCGGCGCTTGTCTTTGCAGCTCGATGTCCAAATCGAGGTCCTTAACGAATACGACTCGTAGGGTCCTCGGCTCGTAGCCGTCGGCTCGGGCGGTCAGCTCATGGACCGAGGTGTCGTACGAGCGTTTCAGTATCGCGGGATTCGACGGCAAGACTGAGTCGCCCATCGACCATTGCGCGTAGGCCGGCCGAGCCGTAACGGTGATCGTCACCTCGGTGGGCTGGGACGGGGGCGGGGGCGGGTCAGGGGGCGGCGCGGTGTCGGCGGGCTGGACTTGCTTGGGCGCCACTACGGGCGTTGGTGCCAACACGACCTCTGGTTGACGCACGAACCACCACCACGCGGCCAAGTTGCCGACCGCGAGCGTCGCAAAGAATAGAAGGGTCCAGGCGGCAAAGCGCTGACCCCGTCTGGATCTGAAGTCGTCGGCAGGTTCGGAGCGCGGCGACTCGTCGGTGCGCTCCGAAGGCACCGGCAGGGGGGGTGGCGCCCCCTCGGTGAAGCCTTCTGGATGCGCCTCGAGCCGTTTGACTTGTCGGTTCACGATAGAGCGAATCCTTTGGCGCCGATTGGCAAACAGAGCTCGGGTGAGGATCGCGATGGACGACATGCTCGTCCACAAGTCGCCCTCTCGCCGGCAGTTATCCAGCTCGTGCTTGATCTCTAACGCGGTGTCGAAGCGATCTGTGGATTCCGTCGAAGTCGCGCGCTCGTACAGCTGAGCCAGTTCCTCGGTGATTCCATCCACATCGCGGATGCTTGGGATCTGACCCTCTCCAACGTGTCGGGCCACGTCGATATCTGCGACGCCTTGCCACATCCTGCGTCCCGCCATGACCTCCCAAAACATGATACCCGCCGCATAGAGATCGACCCGCCGGTCGACCTCTTGGCGCCGGAGCGTCTCGGGGGCCATATATCGAATCGTTCCTCTGACGCCACCGGGGCTGGTCTGGACCGAATGGCCGAAGGCCTTGGCAATGCCAAAATCCAGGATCTTCACCGACCCGTCGTACGTGATGAATATGTTGCTCGGCTTGAAATCGCGGTGGACAAGACCGAGCGGAGTCCCGTCGTAGTCGACGGCTTCGTGAGCATGGTGCAGCCCAACCAATGCTTCGCTCAGTATGGCGAGACCGATGCCTGGGTTCCAGCAGCCCGCACGGAGGGCCGCTCGGCGCAGCGCATCAAACGAGATCCCCTCCAAGTACTCCATGATGATCACCGGCAAGGACTGATACAACTCGACGTCAAACACCTGGACGATGTTGGGATGATTCAAGCGAGCTGACAGGCGAGCCTCGTTGAAGAACATCCTCATCGAGGCTTCGTCTTCGGTCAGACTGGGCTTGATACGCTTCATCACGAGGAGCTTGCGAAAGTTGTCGAGCCCTCGAGATACGACCAGATAGACGTCCGCTGTTCCCCCCGTTCCGAGCCGCGCGATGGGTACGAATCTCCCAACGCCGGCGGACTGGGGGACGTGAGCGAAACGTCCAGAAATATCTGAATCATTCTCGGAATCTGACGCCGAGCTGAACGTAGAGCTCACCGGGGCATGTTAGCGACATCATCGATTCGATGCTACCGGAGACGATCGGGCAGCACGTCCGCAGGTCTGGAGGCAGCCATTCCAAAGATCTGCACACGGCGCGAGTTCAAGCGTCGGCAAGACGAAAGGACAGCCATGTACAACCGCAGCCGTGCGGTTGGGGCGAACATCATCCGAGCGGCTACGCGGTATCGATTCCCGTTGTGAGAAAGAAGATCCATGCGGCCGCGATCAAACAGGCGCGGCGCAGGTGGCGGACCGATGCTTGATCAACAAAACAAACAAGCTTTCGTACCCCGCCGCGCGCGAGGGTGACCGATTGCTCTCCCGTCAGCAGTGCGACTACGATAGCGATCTCCGTGAAGTGCGGCGCTAGACCTGAAGGCCTCCACGCCCGACTACGATCGCGGCACGGAATCTCAACCTTGAAATGGGTCGCGGCAGGGCCGCCTATTTTCTCGTATTCCACGGGGCCGACCGCATGCAGATCGCGACCGCCTCATAGTTGGGTGCACGATGCGGTTCTGAGCTTCGAGGGCAGTGTGAAGTGCTTTCGAGCGTCGCTCGTCGGCCTTGCCAGCGTCGACCGTCCGAATCCGCGCTCGCAACGGCGCGAATCTGATCGCCGAGGGCTGAGCGTCGGCCTCCTCCTGTTGATCTTCACGACCGGGGGCTGCGGACAACAGCCAGGACCGACCGCCGACGCGGAGCGTTGGCCGGCCGCCGACCGACTGTTCGATTCGGACCCGCAGTGGGTCGGCGGCGACGGTGCGTACTCCATCGACCTGAAAGATGGCCGAATCCTGTGGCTGTTCGGCGATAGCTTCATCGCCCGAACGCCGTTCTCTCGCGCGGGCGCCGCCTTCATCCGGAACAGCGTAGCGATCCAGAGGGGCGCGGACCCCTCGACGGCGGCCATGCGGTTCTTCTGGAATACGGGCGCCGACGACGCGCCGACCTCATTCGCGGCGGAAAAAGGAGCTTCGTGGCTGTGGCCCGCACACGGGGTGCGGCTCGGTCATCGGCTCTTATTGTTCTACGAGATCATTCGAACCCCGCCTGGACTCCCCCCCGGCGAAGACAACTTCGAAGGTATCGGCTGGACCGCTTTCGTCATCGACAACGTCGATCGCCCGCCGTCCGACTGGCACCTCGAAGAGGTTCGGGTTCCGGCCACCGGGCGATACCTTCTCGGCGAGGCGTTGCTCATCGAACCCCCGTGGCTGTACGCGTACGGGTCCGACGACGACCTGCACCCCGTAGTCCTCGCCCGCTGGCCGCTCGACGAAGTCATGGCCAAAGACCTGTCTTCGCTCGAGTGGTGGTGCGGCCAACGATGGTGTACCGAACGACCGGCCGAGCTCATCGGGCTAGGCGCACCCGAATTGTCCGTCCACCACGACGTCGACCGCGGCCGATACCTCATGGTGCAGTCGTCGGGGGTGGGTCCGACCACGCTGTCGATCCGATCTGCGCCCCGCCCCGAGGGGCCGTGGTCCAACGCGCGCGATCTCCTCCGGCCTCCCGAGTCGTTCGACCCCGATGCCTTCGTGTATGCCGGCAAGGCGCACCCCACCCTCATCGGCGCCGACCTCGTCGCCACCTACGTCGACAGCGAACGATACTTTCCTTCTTTCGTTCGAATATGCTTTCCATGAGCAGCCCGATCACCGCCGCTCTTCTCGGGCTCGGGTTGGCCGCATCGCCCGTCCCCACCCCGCGCGAGACGTCAACCACGCGGTGGATCTCGGGGGGCACCCGGGCCATCGCCCCGTCGTACGCCGCATCCCGTGACGCACCGTTGGTAGAGTACGCCTACGGTCCGCGGGCCCAGCTGTCGCTCGGCGGTGAGCTGGGCCTGGTCACCATCGAACACTCGGACCGAACGTTCCGATTTGGTGGCTCTGTTCTTTTTGCATTCGAGAACGCGCGTTCGTCGAAGCCCGCGCCTACCGAGGTGTGGCGTTTCGTGGCCGCCTTGACCACGAGCGTCGATTTTCGGGGTTTTGCATCGACCCTGTTCGGCCCCGGGAGCCACCTCGAGCTGGCGCTGTCGCTCGGTCGAGCCGAAGCTCCCGCGCGCGACGAGCCCGTCGATCCGATCCAGCCAAGCGACATCCCGTTCGGCGGCGGGGGCTGGTATCTCGAGCCCGGGATCGCCTTGCGCACACCCTTGACGCTTACCTGGACCTTCGAAGCGCGCATCGCCCACCGCATGTTCACCAACGCCTTCGTCAGCCTGGTCGGGGCCTCGGACGCGGCGGATATCGTCGCGAGTGGGCTCGGCGAAGGACTGGCCCACGCACCCCATCTCGATGTGACCCTGCGCTGGAAGGTGCGGTCCGGGATCGAGCCGTACGTCGCGGCCTACGGCGGCTACTTGGACCCGCACGACGATAGCGCCGACGCCGGTTACTTCTTCCGAGCGCTGCTCGGGCTCGGCCTTCGGGGGGAGGGCGGCCTTGTCGCGCCCTTCGTCAGCCTGGACGCCGGCAACGGGCAGGGATTGCTGATCAACCGCAGAGAGCTGCGGTTATCGGTGGGCATCCGCTATGCGTGGCGGTGACGTCAAAGGGTGGTGGGCGGTCATCGGGATGACCGCCATCAGCGCGTGCGCTTGGCCTCTGGAAGACGAGGCGCCGCGCCTCGACCTCGATCCGCCCCCGCTCGCCGGAGGATGTGGATTGGCCACCCGCGACGGGGCCGTGCTGCACGGCGTCGTGCGAAGCCTCGCGAACGGCGACCAGACGACCTGGACTGCGGCCTCGGACGAGACTGGACGTCGAGACCTGCTGATGACCGGGGCGCCGGGCCCGACGTGTGAAAGTACGCTCGACGCCGCCGACGCGCCTCTCGTCGCCGCATCGAGCACCGTGGCCCGAGCCGCACTCGACTTCGCGATCATCGATGGCGGGGCGATCGCGTACTTCGTCGAAGGCCCGCCGGATCCCGTCTTCGGCGTCCGGCCGGAAGCGCTGGGCGTTGCGTACGGCGAAGACCTGACGAGTCTCACTCCGTTCGCCGAACGCCTATGGACCGCGGACCGTCCCCCGTACGGGACCAGCGTCGTCGTCGACGAGACCTACGTCTATGCGTTCGGGTGCTTGGCGGCCCGATTCCTGGACGCCGACTGCTACGCGGCGCGCGTCGAGAAGAGCCAAGTCGGTCGCCGTAGCGCGTACACGTACTGGGCGGGCAGCGAGCGCTGGGTCGCCGATCCGGACCGCGCGTTTCCGGTGGTCACCGGCGGCACGCATATCAGCGTGGTCTACCATCCGGGCCGTGCCCGGTACATCATGGCCTACAGCCAACCGCTCGCCGACCGAATCGTCCTTCGCGTCGGCTTCGGTCCCGTGGGCCCTTGGTCCGCGCCGTTCGAGATCGGGCGCTGCGAACCACCGGCCGACGATCCCGACGCGTTCTGCACCGGGGTAGAGCTCCACCCCAGCGTCGTCCAAGACGACGACCGCATCGCGGTCACTTACGCGCTGGGATCGTTTTCTGACCAGGCGATCAGCAACCCCGCCGCGTACCGAACTCGGCTGGCGGTCGTATCGTTGCCGGCCGAACTCCCTTGAAAGCGCGAGACCTCGCCCCCGGCGGTTCAGGGCATACTGCGAGGGTGACGAATCTGGATGCCATGGCCGTCTTCGCTGCCGTCGTAAAACCGGCAGCTTCACCGCGGCCGCACGCCAGCTGGGGGTGAGCAAGCAGAGCGTCAGCGACCAGATCGCGCGACTGGAAGACCGCCTCGGCGCGCGGCTCCTGGAACGAACGACCCGCAAGATGCGGCCAACCGAGGTGGGCGAGCGGTACAATGAGTACTGTGCCGCGATCGTCGAGCAGGCCGAGGCCGCGCAGCGAATGGTCGTCGAGGGTCTACACGCTTGGCGACGAACACGAACACCGTAGTCCCGAGGCCCCCGAACCGGTCGGCGATCAAGGGTCCTCGTTGAATGCGGCCTCGAGGTCGGCGACCACGATCTTCTTCATCTTCATCATCGCCTCGAACACCCGGCTCGTAGCTTTCGAATCGCCGGTCGATGTCAACCGTACCAACGCCTCAGGAACCACCTGCCACGAAACGCCGAAGCGATCCGTGAGCCACCCACACATGCTCTCGCGACCGCCGTCAGCCAGCAGGCCGCTCCAGATCCGGTCGGTCGCCGCCTGGTCGGGGGTGACGAGGTGAATCGATGCCGCCTCGCTGTGGGTGAAGTGAGGCTGGTCCGGGCCGACGTCCAGGATCATATACGGTGTTCCCGAGAGCCGGAAGTTGATGATGGTCACCGCGCCTTCGGCGCCGGGGCCGGACACGCGCTCGATCCGACTGTTGGGAACCAGCGAAACATACAGCTCGGCCGCTGCTTCTCCTTGCGCGTTGAACCACAGACACGTGCGTACATCCCATGGCGATGGCGTCATCACGATCTCCTTTGTTCGCCCCCCGCGGGGGGAAGGTCGTCGAGCGCAAAACCGAATCGCGGAAAGAGCGTCTCGACGTCGAGGAAGTAGGTCATGCTCGCGACGGCATCGTCGCTCAGCTCGAGGACCACCAGCGACCACGGATGAAACCCGCCGGCGGGATCCGCCCGGTACTGCGCGAAGGCCGGAGCCCCGCTGGCCTGGGTCGGAATAAGGCGCGAGCCTCGGCATCCGATCCCCGGTCCGAGCAGCCACGCCGCGATGTCCTCGCGTCCTCGCAGCCACAGGGCGTAAGGCGGCATGCTCATGGTCACGTCTTCCTTGAGCAGGGTAACCAGACGCTCCACGTCGTAGGCGTGAAACGCATCGACATATCGATCGAGCAACTGTTCTTGCGCTCTGGTTAGGCGGTGTCCGCTCTCGTCAGGCTCGGGCGCGGACGGCGCCGGCGGCTGCATGGTGGCCCGCGCCCGCTGCAGGGCCGAGTTCACCGCCGCCACGGTAAGTTCGAGGGTCTCCGCGATCTCGGCGGCCGAGAAGCCGAGGACGTCTTTGAGCAGCAGCACCGCCCGCTGCCGGGGCGGCAAGCGCTGAAGGGCCGCGACGAAGGCCAGTCGCACGCTCTGCCGCAGGCTGGTCACCTCGGACGGCTCCGCTTCCCGGGGCAGCACGGCCGCGTCGGGGACGGGCTCGAGCCAGTGGGTACGGGGACGGGTCGTCAACGGGTCTTGGACCGTTCCCGCCGCACCCTCGTCGATCGGCAGCACGCGCCGCGACCGCTGGTTCAGCGCGTCGAGACACACCCGGGTCGCGATCCGATGGAGCCAAGTCTTTGCAGATGCACGGCCTTCGAATCCCGAGAGCCCGCGAAGGGCGCGGATGTACGTTTCTTGGACCGCGTCGTCGGCGTCGGCGACGGACCCAAGCATTCGGTAACAGTGTCCGGTGAGCGCGGCGCGATGCGTTTCGAGATCGACGGCCGTGGGCGCGACATCGTTCATTTCACTTCACCCTCTGCGCCGCTTCGAAGGCCGCCATATCCATGAAGAACGGCTCCCACTGGTGACCGTCGAGGTCGACGAAGCTTCGTTGATACATGAACTCGAAGTCCTTTGTCTCCATCACTCGGCCCCCCGCCGCGATCGCCTTGTCGACGAACGCGTCGACGTCGGCCCGGCTGTCGAACGATAGAGCGTACATCGCGCCCACCTCCGCCTTGGGGTCGGCCGGGGGACGGTCGGTGAACGTCTCGAAGAAGGGTCGGGTCAGCAGCATAACGTAGGCTCGCTCGCTCACGACCATGCAGGAAGCTTTGTCGTCGGTGAAGCGGGGGTCGAAACGGAACCCCAGCGCCTCGAAGAACGCGGTGGCCCGGCCCAAATCCCGGACAGGAAGGTTGACGAACATCATCGGGTGGATCTCGGTCATCTCGGGAGGCCTCCTTCGTCGCCTCCCTCAGTAGACTGGCCGCAACCCCAATAATCATCGGTCGGCCGGGGGCTCGCGCCTACTGCGCAAAGTACTGCCGCTCAACGAGCCGACGATAGAGACCATCGCTGTCGGTCATCAGGCCCTCGTGACTCCCCACCTGCTGAACCTGGCCGTCGTCGAGCACCACAACCCGGTCCGCGTCCCGCACCGTGGACAGTCGATGCGCGATAACCAAGGTGGTCCGGCCTTGCTGGAGTCGCTCGAGCGCCGCCTGCACCAGATGCTCGCTCTCCGCGTCGAGGGCGCTGGTCGCCTCGTCGAGGATGAGCACCTTGGGGTCTTTGAGCACGGCGCGAGCGATCGCGACCCGCTGCCGTTGACCACCCGACAGCTGCACACCCCGCTCTCCGACCAAGGTCTGGTAACCCTCCGGAAAGCCTTCAACGAACGTATGCGCGTTGGCGGCACGGGCCGCGGCCTCCACCTCTTCGTCCGAAGCCTCCGGTCGCCCGTATCGGATGTTCTCGGTCACCGACGTCGACAGCAGGATCGGGTCTTGTGCGACAACGCCCACCTGACGCCGGAGCCAGGTCGGGTCGAGCTCGGTTAGCGGAACGTCGTCGAGCAAGACCTGCCCCCGGCCGGGGTCGTACATTCGATTGACCAGGGCGGCGATGGTGCTCTTTCCGCCGCCCGAAGGCCCCACGAGGGCGACGACCTCCCCCGGCGCGAGGACGAGGTCGATGGCCTTCAGCACCGCGATGTCGGGCCGGGATGGATAGGCGAACGTCACCTGGCGCAGCTCGACTCGCCCTTGCAGTCGGTCGAGGGTGCGGCCGCCGGTGAGCGGAATCTCCGGCTCTCGATCGATGAGCTCGAAGACTCGGGTCGCCGCGCCGACCGCGCGCATGAAGTCCGACCACAGGCCTCCCATGGCCCCGATGGAGAACGCCACGATCAAGGTGTAGAGGATGAACGAGGTCAACTCGCCCACGGACATCCGGTCGGTCACCACGAGGCGCCCGCCGTACCACAACACCGCGGCCACGGCGCCAAAGCCGACCACCGACGCGACGCCCGAGAAGATCGCGACCGTGCTGATGCGGCGTCGGGTGACCCGGTACGCCTCATCGATGGCATGACCATAGCGGTCCACTTCCGCCGCTTCCTGCCCGAAGCTTCGCACCATGCGAACCCCGGCGATCGTCTCTTCGGCCACCCGGCCGGCCTCCGCGAGGGCATCTTGGCTCTCTCGAGCCAGCTTCTGAATCCGCTGTCCGAAGATCCCCGCTGCGAGCGCGACCGGAGGGACCACCGCGACCATGAGGAGGGTCAAGGTGGTGCTGATCCAGAACAGCAGCCCCACCCCGCCGATGGCGCTGGCCAAGCTCCGCAAGGTCATCGAGATGTTCACGCTCACCGCGTTCTGGAGGACCCCCGCGTCCGCCGACAGCCGCGACAGGAGCTCCCCCGTCCGGCGGCCATCGAAAAAGCCGGTCTCCTGACGCATGATGCGACGGTAGAGCTCGGTCCGAAGCCGAGCCACCACCCGCTCCCCGGTCGCCGTGAACACGTAGTAGCGAAAGCCGCTCGCTACGCCCTGCACCACGAACAGCCCGAGCATGATCAGCGCCGCGCGGTCGATGGCTTCCGGCTGACCCTGTACGATGGCCTGGTCTAGGATAACCCGGATCGCCTGGGGGTAGGCGAGGCCCGCGCTGGTCGAGATGACCAGCAACACCGTTCCTAACGCCAGTGACGCCCACTCGGGGCGGGCCAGCGACAACAGTCGACCTAGACGTCCTGTCACCGCGGAAGCATACCTGAGCGAAGTCGCGCGGCCGGACTCAATTCATGCTCCCACCGCGCCACGGCTCGGGCGCCATCGATCGCTCGCGAGCACACGCGGCCAAGAGCTGACCGATCAGCTCTCGTTTTTGAGCAGGGCGCGCAGTCGTCGGATTTCGGCTTCCGCGGCGTCGGCGCGCGCCGCCTCCGCGTCGGCTCTCATGGCCTCGGATTGCCGCGCTTCGGCTTCGGCTTCGGCGCGTGCCGCCTCCGTGTCGGCTCTCATGGCCTCGGATTGCCGCGCTTCGGCTTCGGCTTCGGCTTCGGTGAGCCACAGCGACGTACTGGTCTTCTCGTCGGCAATGCGCAAACACGGATGATCAAGATCACTCGTCACGACGGCCCAGGCATCGAGCGTCGGGCTGTATCCGGGGGCGTCCCCGGCGTACAAACGTCGCCTGCCCTGCCAAATCTGAAGAAGGTACGGACCCCCGAGCCCGTCGATGGCTGGGCCCTGAAGTTCCGGATCGTAGAGCCAAAGCTCTTTCGTGCCGAGTCGATGATGACGGGCGGGCCCGTCGCGATAATCCTTGACCGCGTTGCTCTTGCTGACGACCTCGATCGCGAGCTTCGGTGGCGGGTGGTCGTCCCGCCATACGCGGAGTGACTCGACATTGCCTCTATCGTCAACCGGCGGCGAGGGGTCAACGACCAGAACATCTGGATTGACCCCGAAGCGCTTATCGTTCGGGTCCCACCGACACGGTAGATTGGTGGTGACCAGCGCATCGCGGAATCTGTAGCCCAGCACGAGCAGAAGCAGTTGGATGGTCGCGGCGTGAAGATGGGTCTCCGGCACGTCCTCGAGGTCCATGAACCAGCGCCGAGCCTCATTGGGCCCCAAGATGTTCGGCGCGCTCGTCATCAAGGCGGATGATACCAGTTTTGCGAGGACCCTCACAACGCTCGGATGACGACGGTGACCATCGCGCCTGGCTCATCGGCTCGGCCCCCCTTTACGACGGAGCCGACACACGGGGGTCGGCTGCAGATCCGTGCCGTCGAAGTCGATATCCGATGGCGCGTCGTAGCTCGAAAGCACCTCCAGCCGCGCGGGGTCGAGAAAACCGCGCGCGGGATCCGCAAGTCGAACTTCGAGCCCGGTGGTCTGGAGGTCCCCGAGCCAGTCGAGCACTCGATCCGCAAGCTCACTTTCGTAGGTCACGTCGCCAGCGAGCACCACGTCCCAGTCGGGCGAACGGACGCCCAACAGATCTTCGCCCGTCGCCTCGACGACCACCCCGTTCAGCTCCGCGTTCAGCGCCAGCGCTTCGACGGCAAAAGGGTCGATGTCCGAGGCGACGACCCGATCCGCCCCCGCCTTCGCCGCCGCCAGAGCCTCGACTCCACCCCCCGCGCCGAACACCAGCACCGTCTTGCCCGCCACCTCGTGCGGATGATCGATCACGTGGCGCGCGAGCGCCTGTCCGCCCGACCACGCGAACGCCCAGTAAGGGGCCGACAGCGACAACGCCTCGAGGTCGCGATCCGACGCCGTCCACAGCGGACAAGCGTCGGTCACCAGACGCATGGCGATCTCCGGCACCAGAAACGGGCGAGCGATCACCGTGTGTCGTTGGATGAGGGCCCGCCGTTCCGCGGGTGATGACGCCGCCGCGCCCACGGGTTCAGGCCGGTCGAGACCACCCGGCATCGAGGTCGATCCGAATCTCTTGGCCGCGTACGCCCGGCTGGATCTCGTTGTCGCGGAACGCCACGCGGCCGTGGACCACGGTCATCACCGGCCACCCGGTGATCGTTTGGCCGTCGAAGGGATTCCATCCGACCTTGGTGAAGTACCCGCGGGCCCCGACCTTTTCGGTCTTCTTGAGATCGACCAGCGCGAGGTCGCCATCCATACCGACGGCGAGCTGACCCTTGCCCGCCATCCCGTAGATCCGGGCCGGGACCGCGCTCATCCACTGCACGATCTGCTCGACCGAGCAGAGGCCGCGGTGGGCGGCGTCGAGCATGACCGCCAGCGACGTCTCCACCCCCGGTATCCCGGACGGCGCTCGGCCAAAGGGGAGGGCTTTCTCGTCGAGGGTATGGGGCGCGTGGTCGGTGGCGATGCAGTCGATCGTGCCGTCGTGAAGCCCCTTCCACAGCGCCTCCTGGTGGTCTTTCGTGCGGATGGGGGGATTCATCTGCGCTTTGGTCCCGAGGGCTTCGTACGCCTCCGGGCCGTGCAGCAGCAGATACTGAGGGAGGGTCTCGGTCGTCACCCGGCCGCCGCCTTTGCCTCGATCCCGAAGGAGCTGAACCTCGTCGCCGGTGCTGAGGTGGAGGATGTGCAGCCGGCGGTCGTACTTTTCGGACAGGTCGAGGGCGAGCGTGCTGGCGAGCACCGCGCTCGTCACGTCTCGAATCTCCGGATGAGCGGTGGGATCCGTTCGGTCGGCGAAAGCTACCTTGCGCTCCTTGAGCCGAGCTTCATCTTCGGCGTGGACGGCGATCAGTCGTCGGCCGCGGGCGAAGATCCGGTCGAGATCCTCGGGGTCCGAGACCAGCAGGTCGCCGGTGCTCGCCCCCATGAAGATCTTGATCCCACACACGTTCTGAACGCCGTTCAAGACGTCGAGATTGTCGGCGGTGGCGCCGACGAAGAAGTTGTAGTTGACGACGCACACCTCGGCCGCGCGCGCTTTCTTGGCCGCCATCGCCTCGTAGGTGGTGGTCGTGGGCCGAGTATTGGGCATCTCGAGGAACGACGTAATCCCGCCCGCCGCACACGCACGAGCGCCGGTCTCGAGGTCTTCCTTATGGGTCAGGCCCGGGTCTCGAAAGTGAACCTGGGGATCGACGGCCCCCGGCATGACCATGAGACCCGTGGCGTCGATGACGTCGCCTCGGTCGTCGCCGACCTGGCCCACCGCGGTGATCTTGCCGTCGACGATCTGGATATCGCCCTCGACGCGACCCGTCGGCAGGGCCAGGGTCCCGCCGCGCACGGTCAAGGTACCGTTGCTCATCGGTCGCACTCCCCACCGATCATGTTGATGGACCCGAAGGTCGGGACGACGTCGGCCAACATCGAGCCTTCGACGATCACCGGCAGCGACGCGGTGAGCAGGAAGCTCGGGGGCCGAACCCGTATCTTCCACGGCTTACCGCCGCCGTCGGAGACGACGTAAAAGCCCAGCTCGCCGTTGGCGCCCTCCTGGTACGCATAGGCCTCGCCTTCCGGAACCTGGATGCCGTCGATGATGATCTTGAAGTGATTCATCAGCTCTTCGATCGCGTTGTGGACCTTGTCTTTGTCCGGCAGCGCGATTCGGGGATCGTCGACCAAGATTTCGGGGGGCGTATCAACGATCTGGTCGAGGCACTGCTCGATCATGGAGATCGACTGCCGCAGCTCGTGGAGGCGGACCAGATATCGGTCGTAGTTATCGCCGTTCTTGCCCACCGGAACCTCGAAATCCAGGCGGTCGTACACGTCGTAAGGATCCGCGCGCCGAACGTCGTACGGGACGCCGGTCGAGCGCAGGCAGGGGCCGGTCCACCCCCAGTCGATCGCCTCGGTCTTCGACATCACGCCGATCCCCTTCATGCGATCGATGAAGATCTTGTTGGAGGTGAGCAGGGTCTCGGTGTCGTCGATCAGGAACTTCACCCGGTCGAGCTTCTTGGCCAGGCTCTTGTCGAAGTCGTCTGGAAGGTCGTCCACCACGCCGCCGATCCGGGCGTAAGAGACCGTCAGCCGCGCCCCGCACAGCTCCTCGACCGCGTCCCAGACCGTGTCGCGAGCCTCGATCAGGTAGAGCATGCCCGTGAACGCGCCGAGCTCCATCGTCGACGCGCCGATGCAGGTCAGGTGGTCGGAAATCCGGGACAGCTCGGCGGCGATGGTTCGGCAGTACATTGCGCGCTCGGGGATTTCGAGATCGAACAGCTTCTCGACCGCCGCCGCGTAGCAGTTGTTGTTGATGAGCGGCGAGACGTAGTTCAGGCGATCGGTGTAGGGGAACACCATCGTCCACGTCGAGTTCTCGCAGCTCTTCTCGAACCCTCGGTGGAGATAGCCCGGGTCGACGTCGACGCGCTCGACGGTCTCCCCGTCGAGGAGCACGGTCATCTTGATCGTTCCGTGCATCGCCGGGTGGGAGGGGCCCATCTCGATGCGCATTTGACTCGAGTGGGGCGGAGGGTCGCCGACGGGGCCCATTTTCGGCAGGGGCTTACGTTCTTCGTCGGAGACCTTGGGCAGCGGGATGCCCCGTTCGGCGCGCGTGTCCATAGGGCGGACTGTGTTGTCCCCCCGCCTCCGAGTCAACGGTCCGCCGGGTCCGTCGACGGGGGCGGCGCCTGCGCTTGCGCCCTCGGTCAGCGGCGGAGACACAGGCCTTCCCAAGGGTCACCGACGGAGAAGCCTTCGGATGGCGCGGGTCCGATTTCGCATGATCCGGGCGGGCTCCGGCGCATCATGGTCATACCCGAGCAGATGCAATGTGCCATGCACGACCAGCAGCTCGAGCTCGGCGTCGAGGGTCACTCGCCGGCGCTCGGCCTGATGGCGAGCCCGTTCGACGGACACCACGACGTCGCCCAGCGAGGGGTCCATGGCCCCGTCTTCGGCCTCGTCGAGCGCGAAGGCGAGGACGTCGGTCGGCTTGTCGACCCCCCGGTAGGCCCGATTGAGGTCGTGGACCTCGCGGTCGTCGGTAAGGAGGATGGACACCTCCCGGTCGTGCGCGCCTTCCGCTTCCAGGGTGGCCGCCGCCGCCCGCTTCACGGCACGGCCGTCGCCGCCCGCCGCGCCGTGCCGTCGACGACGGGTCAACGCGACGGAAGCCATGTCAGTTCGGCTCGCCGGCGGGGGCCCGCACGAGCGGAGAGCCGGTCATCTCGGGAAGGTCGCTGAGGGGGCGTCCTTGACGCGACAACCGACCCTCGAGCACGGAGACGAACGCGCGTCGGGCCGCGTCGAGATCCCGGATGGTCAGCGCGCAATCGTCGAGCTGTCCGTCGAGCAACACGACCTGCACCGCGTCCGCGACCGCGCGCTCGATCCGGCTTCTGTCGACCATCACTTCCTGCTCGAGATTCCGTGCCGCTGCTTCCACATTGTCGGCCAACATCACCAGCGCCGCTTCCCGCCCGCTCGGCCGCGGCCCGGCGTAGACGATCGCCTCGCCGTCGCCGTCGGGGCGCGCGACCGACCGCCGCCGGCGAACCCGTCCCGTGCCGTGATGCTGGCGGAGGATGTCGGTCACCGACACCCCGAGACGATGCTGCACCGCGAGCTCGACCCCGTCGTCCACGTGAGACCGTAGTTCGGTGACCTGGGCCGGGTCGTCGGCGGGACCGATGTCCCGCGGCTCGTTTTCATCGAAGGCGCGCGGATTCTTGAGCTTGCCGATATCGTGATAGTAACCACCGACGCGAGCGAGGATCGGGTCGGCGCCGATGGCTTCCGCCGCCGCTTCGGCCATGGTGCCGACCATGATGCTGTGGTGGTAGGTTCCCGGCGCTTCGACCAGCAGCTGCTTGAGGAGGGGATGGTTCAGGTTGGCGAGCTGGCCGAGCCGAAGCCGGGTCGCGTACCCGAAGATCGCTTCCACCAGCGCCAAGATCACCGCGGCGAGGACCACCGACCCCACCGCGGACACGGTCGCCGCGGCCAGATACTCCGAGGCCTGGAAGAGGTCGAGCCGCGACGCCCGCAGGTCGAAGGTCGCGGCGACCAAGGTTTGCGATACGATGATCCGAGACGTCGCGCTGAACAGGGTCTGGGTCAGCCGCTCCCGCTCGGCCAACGACGCCGCGGCCAGGCTCCCGGCCAGGGTGTAGATGGCCATCAGCAGGCTCTCGTCCATCATCCAACCCGCCAAGACCGCGACCACCGGGGCGACCAGCGCCGCCCGCACCGGCCCTGCCACCAGCCGAACCAGCAGCACGCTGAACGCGACCGGGATCCCCATCCGCAAGGTCGTGACCGGCAGGCCAGGGGTGAAGTCGATCAGGTGGGCGGCGCCGTGGTACCCGCCCCAAAGCGTGAGCAGCGACAGCAGGACCGCGGTGGCCATGAACGCCAGATCTCGCGGCGGCGGGGGCAGCGGGCGGTAGGTTCGACCCAGGAGCCCATTGGCAAACACGACCAGCAAAATGAGCAGCAGGGCGCTGCCCGCGGCGACCTGCGCCCGGCTGGTGGCCTCGAGCTCCGCGGCCATGCCGTCGAGGATGCGAAGCTTCTGTTCGTCGACCCGCGCTCCGCTTTTAACGACGATCTCGCCGGGAGCGATGGCGATGACCACCGCCTTCACCGACGCCCGGGCGATGCGCTGGCGGCGCCGGGTCTCCGAGGCGTTGTAGAACAGATTGTCTTCCAGCAGCTTCTTGGCGAGGACCACCACCGCTCGCCGCTGCGGTCGGGACAGATGGCCGAGCCGTTCGGCGGCCACGGCGTCGAGCTCCGCCCGCGCTTGGTCGATGGTCAGCACCTTGGCCACCTCGATCTGGGTCTCGAGCATCGGGCCCTCGTTCCGAGGTTGATGTAGGAGAGTGAACCGGTCGGTGTCCGTCGGTAGCGCGCGCGAACGCAAGACGATGGGGCGCTCGCCCACCCGGCTCAAGACGGACAGCACCGCGTCGCGAATCTCGTCCGGGGGACCGGTGATCAGCGCCGCAATGTCCGGCTTGCTCAGGTTCACCCCCAGCGCGTCGGCGAACGCGGCCCGCGCGTTCGACGCGGCGCCAGCGTCGGTGGCGACCGCCCGGAACGCGGCGTCGACCCTGACCTCGGCTCGCTCGAGCAGCCGGAGCTCCTGGTCGTACACGGGAAGGACCTTGCGGACCGCCTCCTCCTGAAGCGCTTTGGTCCGGGCGGGATCGGTAATGGTGAGCGCGCGCGGACTGCGGATCGTCCGGGGACTGCGATCGCCGAGCGCAAGGTCGGGCAGCCCCAACAGCACGTCATCGGCGCGAGGAGACATGAACAAGGCGGCCGCAGCGGCGATCAGCGCCAGCAGAGCGAGGGCGTTGAGCTCGCGCAAGAATCGACCCGTCCACCGCCCGCGAGCGCCGCTCGCGTCGGCGCCAGGCGACCGCTCAGGTTGATCCATGGCGGCCTACCTTGCCCCCGGGCACCGATTCGACGCAAGGGTTCTACAGAGGATCGGCCCGAGCTTCGCGGCCGCCGGGTCAGTTGTTCCTGGCGTCCGCCAGCCGTCGCGAGTAGACGAAAGGCGTGACCACCACTTGGACCACGCGCGACTCCGCGGAGCTTTACGGCATCGCGGGCTGGGGCAACGGCTACTTCGATATCAATGAGCAAGGCCATGTCGTCCTGACCAGCGCGGCGACCGGCGGCGTACCGATCGACCTGAAAAAGGCGGTCGATGATCTCGTGCGACGGGGGCTATCGTTACCGCTGCTCATCCGGTTCAGCGACGTGCTTCGGCGACGGATCGAAGAGATCTACGGCGCGTTCGCCGACAAGATCGAGGAGTACGGCTACCAGGGTCGATACCGAGCGGTGATGCCCATCAAGGTGAACCAGCAACGTCACGTGGTCGAGGAGCTTCTGGAGGTCGGCGGAGACTTTGACATCGGTCTCGAAGCGGGCAGCAAGCCGGAGCTCCTGGTCGCGATCGCGATGCTCCCCGAAAAGAGCGGTCTCATCGTCTGCAACGGCTACAAGGACCGCGCCTACATCGAAGCGGCCCTCCTCGCCCAGCGGTTGGGTCACCGCACCCTCCTCATCGTCGACCGGTTCGAGGAGCTGCAGTTGATCATCGACAGCAGCCGACGCCTGGGCATCGATCCGACGATCGGGGTGCGGGTCAAGCTATCGACGAAGGGCAGCGGAAAGTGGGCAGAATCAGGCGGCGACCGTTCCAAGTTCGGTCTCACCGCCCTCGAGCTGGTGCGAGCGGTCGACGTTCTGTCGCAGGAGGGGATGCTCAATCGCCTTCAGTGCCTGCACTTTCACATCGGCTCTCAGATCACCGCCATCCGGGCCATCAAGGACGCCATGAGCGAGGCGGTCCGGGTGTTCGCCGATCTGTACAAGATGGGCGCACCGATGGCCTTCTTCGACGTCGGCGGCGGCCTCGCGGTCGACTACGACGGCTCGAAGACCAACTTTCACGCGTCCCGCAACTACTCGCTGACCGAGTACGCAGCGGACATCGTCTATTCGATCGGGAGCCAGCTCGACGAAGCCGGCGTTCCGCATCCCACCATCATTTCGGAGTCCGGGCGGGCGCTGGTCGCGCATCATTCCGCGCTGATCTTCAACGTCGTCGGTTACGCCGAGGAATCCAAACCTCCGCCGCGGCCCCGTCGGGCCCGGGGCCCCGACGATGGGGAGACGAACGGCGTCCACGCCGACCCGCCGGAGCTGGCCGCCCCGGCGCCGAACGGCGTCTCGGAGCCGGAGCCGCCCGCGGAAGAACACCACCTGATCGAGGAGCTGCGCGAGGTCGAGGCGACGGTCACCCGAAAGAACTACCATGAGGCCTATCACGACGCCGTACAGCTGAAAGAAGACGCGCTGTCGCTGTATCGCCACGGGATCCTCGACCTTCGCGCTCGCGCGACGGTGGAAGGGCTGTTCTGGCAGACGTGCCGGAAGATCTGGCGGATCGTTAAAGACCTCGAGTACGTGCCGGAAGATCTCGAGCCCCTGGAGCGCCAGCTCGCCAACACCTACTACTGTAATTTCTCCCTCTTCCAGAGCGTACCGGACTCGTGGGCGGTCAAAGCGCTGTTTCCAGTGATGCCGATCCACCGCCTGAAGCGAAAGCCGAACCGGCGAGGCATCCTCGCCGACCTGACCTGCGACAGCGACGGAAAGATGGATCAGTTCATCGGCCTGCACGACGTCAAAGACTGCCTCGAACTGCACGAGTACGAGCCCGGGCAGTCGTATCTGCTCGGGATCTTCCTCGTCGGCGCCTATCAGGAGATCCTGGGCGACTTGCACAACCTCTTTGGCGACGTCAACGCCGTCCACCTCGCGGCGAGCGAGACCGGGTACCGGGTGAAGAACGTGATCGAGGGCGACACCGTGCGTGACGTGCTCGGTTATGTCTCCTACGAGCACCGCCAGCTGATGGATCGGCTGCGCCAGTCGATCGAATCCGCGCTCAGCCGGGGCACGATGAGCCTCGAGCAGAGCGCCGTGCTCGTCCGCAACTTCGAGGCCGGCCTCGGCGGGTACACGTACCTAGAAGACCCCGACGCCATCGAGTCGCAGTTCCGGTCGGTGGTCCCTAGAACGTCCCCCGCGCTGACCAGCGCCTCGTCGGCCAAGCCGTAGTCGAACCCTGAACGCCGAATCATCCTTGCGCTCGTCCCGGCGTGACCTCGGACAGGGTCATCGAGGCCCAGTCGTCAAATCGGTTTGTCGGGATCGCACTGAGCTGCTATACGCAGTAGGCGAACGGCGCCGGTCCGCCCACGTCGGTGAGCGCCCCCGCAGGCCTGCGGAGGATACCGGCAGGGTCATCCGCGACGTGTTCGCGGGATGCCCGCGCGGTCGCCGCGGCCAGCCTGGCGTGAGCTACTTCTCCGGGGCGCGCCGTTATCACCATGGAATGGCTCATCGAAACGCTTCGTGTCCTCCGGGAGGTTCGGGACTGGACGGACCATCGCTCGCTCGACCGCAACAAGCGGCGAATCGCGACCCGCAACGCCGTCCATCGAGCGGTGAAGGTCGCCGAATCGACCCTCGCCGCCAACGAAACCCCGACCGACGCCCGTCCCCAGGTCACCCCACTCGGCCCTGCGCGAACTCACCGCCCGGCGCCGACGGATCGACCCCGTCGCCCCCGAGGCGCGGCCGACCCTCGTCCCGCCGAGCGGCAGGCGATTCCGCTGGACCAGATCGATCCCCAGGCGCTGTCGGCGATCCGCCGGCTGCGACGGTACGGCTATCGCGCCTACCTGGTCGGCGGTTGCGTCCGCGATCTGCTGTTGGGCTTCACGCCCAAAGACTTTGATATCGCGACCGACGCCCGGCCCGAAGAGATCAAATCGATGTTCCGAAACAGTCGGATCATCGGCCGGCGCTTCCGCCTCGTTCACTTGTACTACCGCGGCGGCAAGGTCTTGGAGGTCTCGACGTTCCGGGCCCACATCACGGCCGACGACGACGACGCCGACCTCCTGATCAAACGGGACAACGTCTTCGGCTCCGAGGAGGAAGACGCGCGCCGGCGCGATTTCACGATCAACGGGCTGTTCTACGACGTCGGAACCGGCCGCATCATCGACCACGTCGGCGGCCTGCACGACATCCGTCAGCGCTACCTGCGCATGATCGGCGACCCGGATATTCGCCTGCGCGAAGACCCGGTGCGCATCCTGCGTGCGATCCGATTCACGGCCAAGCTCAAGGTTCGGATGGATCCCGACCTTCACGCCTCGATCCGGGCCAATCGAGACGAGATCAGCAAGTGCGCGCCGGCGCGGGTCATGGAAGAGACCTTGCGGCTGCTGCGCATCGGCCACGCCGAGCGGACGGTAGAGCTGATGGATGACCTGGGGGTGCTGCCGGTGCTGCTGCCGGAGATCCGCGCCTTCTTGGACGGCCATATTCCGGGGGTCGATCTTCCGGTGCCGGAGGACCAGCTCCCGACCAATGCGCATCTCATGAAGCGCCACCTGCAGGAGCTCGACCACATGGTCCGAAACCAAGACGTCTCCGATGAGGTCGTTCTCGGTGCGCTCCTCTACACCCCGCTCATCCGGGCCATCGATGCCGAAGACGACAACCCCCGCGACCGAAACCGGGTCGTGAGCCACTTCCTGTCGAGCATCGGCGGCCGCATCAACCTTACCCGCCGTCTCTCGGAGCATCTACGGCAGATATTCATGGCTCAGCGCAGCCTCTTGCCCCACTCGGGAACTCGACGCCGGCGCGGTCGGCGTCGCAGCAACGATGCGGCGCTGGTTCGAAAGCCGTTCTTCGACGACGCGGTCGACCTGCTCGAGATCCACCTGCGCGCGATGGACCGCGATCTGGACGTCGTCGAGAAGTGGCGCCGAAAATCGAAGGCGCACGCCGAGGGTCGACCCTTAGACGACGAGCCCCTGGACCCCTCGGTCAACGGCGCGGCCACCGCGAGCGAGATCGACGATCGGGACCCGTCGGACGAAGAGGAACGCGCCAGCGGCCAGGATGGCGGGCGACGCCGACGCCGGCGACGACCCCGTCGGAAGAAGAACGCGGCGACCGACACCGCCGCCACCTCCCCCGAAGGTACGGCCTGACCCTCTCAGCCTTGCCGTGGCCGCCCTGAAGGCGGGTGCTGGAGGCAAGGAAGGCGGCCTTCAGGCGGCCTTTTCCTCCCGAATCTTGGCGATGCGCGCCTTGAGCGCCTTCTTCTCCTGCCGATGCTTGATCCGCCGCAGCATCTTGGTTCGCTTATGCTTGCTCTTCGAGGCCATCGTTCACCTGTCCCTCATCAGTTTTGCCGACCTGAGGAAGCCCTCACGTCGGGCTGAGGGCGTTTGGTCGCGCGCGCGAACGCACTCGGTCAAGCAGGCTGTGCAGCAACTCGACCTGGCGGGCGGTGGGCGACGCCTGCGAACCGAACTTCTGCGCCTCTATCGGAGGTTCGGCCAGGTTGGCCGGCCCGAACGGGTCGAACGGAATAGCGTCGTAGGGCTCCGCGGCGGAGACTGGCGCCTCGACGGGACGGACCATGGGCTCGTCCTCCAGGTCTTCGGACAGCGGCGCATTCGCGGGCCGGCTGCGCGGGACGTCGAGGTCTCGGGGCGGGTCGGCAGCCTCGGCGGTCGGTTCGTCGCCGGCGGGGTCCAGCGGAGCAACAGGGACCGCGACCGGAACCGGGGTGGGCGCCTCCGGCACCTGAACCACCGGCATCGGGATCGCCTGCTCGGGCGGTGGACCGACCTCGGTCTGCTCGAGATCTTCGTCATCGACCTCCTCCCGCAAGTCGTAGGCCCACGGCATCGACCGGGAGGGCGCCTCGGGCACCGGCGCCCGGGTGACCGGGGGCGCGGGGGGCTGACTGGTCGATGAGGCAGGCCGGGGTGTCGTAGGCGCCGCCGGCTCGGCGAGGCCCCGCGCGCGCGCCTCAGCGAGGGCCCGCGCCCGCGCGATGGCTTCCTGGCGGGCGGGATCCGCGGCGCGACCCGGAATCTGAGACCGCGCGCGAACCTCGGCGCTGCGGCGAGCGCGCTGTACCGCTTCCTGCCGAGAGGCCTCGTTCGTCCCGTTGGGTGCCCCGGGGGTGGCCAGATCTGCCGTCGCGCGAGCGAGATCCGGGCGCCCGGACGCCTCGGCTTGCTGGCGCAGCCTTCCCGCCACTTCGAGCGCGAGATCCCGCAGGCGCTGATTGCCCGGGTCTTTGGCGAGGGCGGCCCGCAGAAGCTTCAAGCCTTCGACCAGGCGCCCGGCCTGGATGTACGCGTGGGCGTACCGCAACGGCTCGGCCTGAATGCGGGCCTGGGCTTCTTCGCGCTGCTTGACGAGGTGTTCGACCTGCTGGATGCGGTTGCGAAGCTGGGCGTCGTTGGGTCGATAGCGCAGAAGCGTGGACAGCGTTTGGTGCGCAGAGCGCAGGTCGCCGCGGCGAAGCTGCTCCAGCGCGTGCTGCTCCAGAACCTCCTGCTTGTCCACGGTTTGATGCGGATACGATCAAGCCATCCGCAACACAAGCGTCTTCAGATAGTCGCCCCGATCCAATCCATCGGTGTCGGGGCCGGCAGGATGATCCCACGCCGGCAAACCGAGCTCAACCATCAGTTCGGCCGCCCGACCCTGCCCGTCCGCGGCGTCCTCGATAGCCCGCAGGAGCCGGTCGGTGGTCAACCCACGAGCATGGGTTGAAAAAACCAGCACCCCCGATGGCGCGAGTTTACGCATCGCCCCGCCCAACAGCGCTTGAAGCTGCTTCGTCAGGCTGAACGTCTTTCCGTAGGCGCGCCCCATGACCGGGGGATCGAGGATGACCAAGCCGTATTGGCCCGACGGCCCACGGCGCAGATGAGCCATCACATCGTCGGCGAACCACCGGTGCTCATCGGGGGCGAGACCGCTCGCCGCCATGTTGGCCCGCCCCCAGCGAAGGGCCCGTTTCGACGCATCGACGCTGGTCACCCGCTTCGCGCCCGCCAGCGCCGCGTGCACCGAAAATGCCCCGGTGTACGCGAACAGGTTAAGAACTTCGACCCCCGCCGCCCACTGCCGGATCCGCTGACGGGTGTCGCGGTGGTCGAGGAACAGTCCGGTCTGCAGACCGTCGTTCAGCCGGCATTCGAAGGTCGCGTCGCCTTCCCGAATCAGCATCGGATCTTGGACCCCGGCCCCGTGAATGACTTGGCTCGTCGCGTCCGAGGCTCGAGGGGCCACCGTCTTCTTCACCACCGCCGCCGGCGCCCACCTCCGCACGCAGGCATCGACCCAGGCTGCGACGACCTCGAAGGGCACCGTCGAGCGAGCGGCGACGATGATGTGGTCGCGATAACCATCGATCACCAGCCCCGGGGGCGCGCCGTCACCCGTCCCGTTCACCCATCGAAACGCATCCAGGGGGCGCACGGGCGGCGCTTGCGCCTGTCGGCGCTGAACAGCGCGCGCGAGACACTCGTCGGGCGAAGACACCCCGTCACCTTACTGCGGGCTGGGCACCTCGGCGATGCGATTGAATTTGCGGACCTGATCGATGTAACCGACCCGCTCGTTGAGCGCGGAGCGGGCGAGCTCGTAGGCCCGGCACGCGTCGGCCTGGGTCGCCCATCGGTTGCCGTCCTCGGTGAGCGGTCCCACCGCCGTCCCTTCTTCGCAGCCGGCCCTCGCCGGTTCGTACGCCTCGGCCACGAACGCGTTCGCCGCGTCGAGCAGATTGGCCCCCACCCCCCAGTTCCGATACTGGGGCGGGTCCTGGTTCTGATGCCACCGGTCGCCGTAATACGCCGGAAAGTCCTGCAAGAAGCCCGTCTCGGACACGGGGGGAATGACCGGGGCTCGATAGGTGATCAGCGTTTCGGGGTCGGTAAAGGTGGTGATGGTCATGTCGGGCGGGTACTCGACGTCTTCCGGAGTGCCCAAGATGGAAATCTTCGTGAATCGATACATCTCCGGCGCGTAGTCTTGGACCGACGACCAGTTGCCGAGGCTGTAGGCCAGCGCCTGGTACTGTAGGGTCCAGCTCCACGACGGCTCGATCTCCGGGAACTGGGTGAGCCACTCGCGCACCGACGAACCGTCTTCTCGCGCCTCGTCGAACAGGGGCATGTACCGAACGTAGCGTTCCTGGGTCGTGGGGTCGGTCACCACGTGGGAGCGATAGCCGGTGTGGTCACCCTCGATGAGCGACGCGAACCGCTGCAGCATGGGGTCGAGATACACCCGCAGGTATCCCAACGAGAACGACCGTCGATCGAATACGTCACTGAAGTCCCGCACGAATCGCCCTGACGACGTGGTCATCTGCTGAATGACAGCCAGCTTGTCGTAATAGAACCCGATGACGTTCGGCTCGTAAAAGTAGTCGTCGCTCCAGAAGCTCTCCAGATAGTAGCCGCCGCCGAACCCGAGAGGGACGTCGTACGGCTGCGCGCAGGCCCCTTCCCCCGCATATCTCCGATAGATGTTGGCATCGATATCGAGACAATACCGCCCTGGCTCGGGAGCCTGAAGCACCCGCTCCAAGAAGTTCACCCCCCGGTACGCGGCTTCCGCCCAGTCTTCGTAGAGATCGGCCTCGAACGCCGACCGACGAGTAAACAGGTAGTACCGGAACATGTTGGTCATGTGGAACAGTCGCCGACCCTGGAGCCGAGAGACGTACTGTCTCGGGTCTCCCCAGGTGTCTTTGAGCCGGTCCCGCCGAAAGTGATTGAACACGTAGTCGCGGTCGAAGCGATTGATGTGGTTCTGGATGGCCTCTTCGAAATCCCAGCCCGTGTCGAAGCGCTGGCAGAACGGATTCGCGAAGTCGGCGTACAGATCCGAGCAGTACGCGTGTCTGACCGGATATTGGTAACTGGACCAGTCGAAGCCCTTGTCGTCGACGATCCCGTCGCCGTCGGAGTCCACGCCGTCGGCCGACTCATCGATCCCCGTCGACAGGTCGTCGTATTCCGGTAAGGACAGCAATACATCGCGTTGCTGGCGAACGAGGAAGTCGGTGGACACGAACTTCCGGGCCCCGTTCAGGTTCCTCGGCCTCGGCTCCAGTTGCTTGATCTGGGCCAATAGCCAGTTGACGTCGTCGAAGAAGATCGAGCATCCGCTCGCCCCGTTGCGTTGGGACGAGCTTTCGAAGCGGGCTACGAACTGGCGGTACAGGTCGTCCATGGCCGAATCGCAGGAGGGGTTGCCGTCGTACCCTCCGGCGCAGGCCGCCTGATCCACGGCCGGCTGGGAGAGGATCCGGGGCATGTGCTCGGGGCCCATCCACTGCAACACCGAAGGGAGCCCCCAAAAACTGTCGCTGTGTCCGCACCGGCGGGCGAAGGTCCCGTACTTTCGAGGGTCGGGGATGGACACCGCCTCCCCGTCCCAGACTTCCTGAATCTGTCCGTACTGAAAGCGAATCGCCGCTTCGTCGTACGTCCCGATCCCGTGAAACCCGTTGAGAGGCACGTCGAAGGCGTAGTCCATGACCGACGCGTACTTGAACTCGTTGCCTCGGGTCTTGTTCTGCTCGCTGGGCGGGTCGGCCCAGTGCTGGACGGCGGTCTCCGCGCCGCACTCGGTCGCCCCTTCCGGACACGACCACCAAAAGTCCGGTTTGTAGTTGAGCGGGTCCATCGAGGACTCGAAGTTGTGGCGAAGGCCGACGGTGTGGCCAACCTCGTGGGCACCGACGGCCTTGAACATCTCTTCGCGCACGAGGGCGAAGATGTCTTCTCGCGACCAGCCCTTGACCGCCTCCGCGAGCCCCGACGAGTTGGGATCGAAGAAGTCGGCCATATCCACGGCGTTGCGACCCAGCTCGTACGCCGACCGGAGGAATTCGTTGGAATCCGGGGTGGTGCCCCAATTGACGACCGACGCCGCCTCGAACGCTTCGGGGCTCACTTGGCCGGGGGCCAGGTCGACCAAGCCCTGGCTCGGATCCAGACCGGGTGGGGAGATGGCCCCGAAGGGCTGAAAGAGCGTAGGGCCCGCGAACCCTCGGAGCATCTCTTCGGTGACCAGGTACTCCCGTTCGATGTCCGTGCCTCGCCACATCTCGGCGAATCGGCGCTCCTGTCCCCCGATGGGAGCGTCGTCGAACAGAGGGCCGCCATTTTGGGCGATGAGGCGGTCCTCGTGGCTCATCAGCAGGCCTCGGACCTGGGACCGGATTCCGTTGTTCTGCATCGTGCGCCGAGACACGATCTCCCGCCGAGTGATGTCGCCCCGGAACAGCTCTTCTTCGTCGAGGTCTCCGTTGAGCCACTGCAGAACGTCGACCTCTCGCTGGGCGATCTGATCCCCGGCGTTGCCGAAGTAGTTCGCGATGTTCCCACCGATGAACTCGCCGGTCTCCGGATCTTGAGCGAACTGCGCGATCCCCAGGGGCCCCTGAATGTTCTCATCGATGTAATTCAGGAAGTTGTATCGAAGATCGCCCAGCCGTTGCCAGGTAAACGCGAGCTCGACCCCGTCTCGCTCCGCGATCTTCGGGTCGAGGGTCTTGCCCTGCTGAAGCTCGGCGAACTGTACCGCCGCGCAGACCTGCTCGACGTTCCCTTTCGCCACCCGTCCGGTGTCGGCCACCACTCGCGCTACGACGTCGGACAGCCCGTTAGCCTCCGCGTAGGCGGTGATGCCGGCCGGATTGCAGTCGTTGACCGCGAACTGGAACATGCCGCCTCCGACCTCGGATCGCACGCGTTCAACGCTGGACAACAATTGCGAACGACGGACGCCAGTCCCGCTCTGCAGCGCGTCCTCGTGGTACTTCAACATCGCTACCGTCTCGTCGAACGGTATCGACCACGATTCGGCCATCTCGGTCGCGCTGTCCACCAGGTCCTCGGGGAAGGTCGTGTTGCCGTAGAAGACGATCGGCTCCGCCTCGCGGCCCGCGTAGGGGATCCGTTCGGAGCCCGCGAAGGAGTCTCGCCACAGGTCGTACCGCCCGGCCAGGTAGATGCGGCCGGTCCGGGTAAGGAACCGCTCGCGGTCGAACGCGACGCGGAGGGTCCGGAAGTTGCCGTACGCCCCGTCGTAATCCCAGGTTTGAATCGTGCACTCGCTCGGGTCCCGAGCGCCCTCACACGGCCGCCCCTCGAAGTTGAGGACGATCGCGCGGCCGTCGTCATCCTTCAGTTCAACGACGTCGGGATAATACAACGACTCGTAGTCGTCGTCGGGGTCGATCCGCTGAAACGACAGGCGCACCTTCGCGTTCGCGGCCCCGCATCGCCCCGCGCCCTGCGCGAGCTGCATCATCAAGCAGATGTACTCCGACGGTTCCAGGCTATAGACGTTCGTGACGTCGAAGTAGTCCTCGGTGAAGAACGGGCGGTCGGGATTCGTCTCTTCGTTGCCCTGGACGTAGAACTTCACCGCCGCCTGACCGCTGAGCGTTCCGCTTGGATAGTTGTTGAAGCCGATGGTGAACGCGGTGTTCTGGCGGACCAGGTTCTCGGACCAGTCGACACGAAAGTATCGTCGCTCGTTCCACGGCCGATCGGTGGTGTTCTCGGAGATGACGTTGGTTTCGACCCCGGTGGTTCGGTTGTACTCCCTTTGAATGTCGAAGTGGCTCTCGATCGGAAAAGCCGCGACCGGGGCGCCGAAGAAGTCTTCGCCTTCCTCGGTCAAGCCCTCCGCGTAGGGCAGAAACTCGAAGGAGCGATAGGCGATCAGCAGGTCTTCGGTGATCTCCCAGCGGATCTTCTCCGTCGTCGACACCACACCTTCGAACACCGTCGAGACCCCGAAGAAGCCGACGTACTGGGGGCTGTCGGGGTCCGCCTCCACCACCGTCGCGCGATGATACCATAGGCCCGAGAACATCTCTTTGGGCAGCGCGTTGGGCTGCGTGCGGTCGATACTGCGAACCTCCACCGAACACCCCGCGGCCACTACGACAACGAGCAACGAGACCACACCGACCGAGGACGAAGCCTTCGAAAGTAGCATTGACACGATCGCTTTCATCGAGGACCTCATCGGTTGTGGTAGACGCGGTAAAGATCGCGTGCGTACTCGAGCAGCTCCACCCGGCCGCGCCAATAGTCCTTGAAGTCAGGATTCGAGTCTGACGCCTCGTACTCCAGGCGCGCTTGCTCCGCGCTTTCGATCATCTGACAACCCATGCTGGCCTCGGCCGGTGACCGCTGGACGCTGCGGTACTCGACGCCGACGAGCGTATCGACCATCGCGCAGTAGCAGTCTTCGCCGTCGGCGGCGACCGTACAGCTGGGCAAGCTCGCCCAGTCTTCAAAGTCGTCGTCGGCCCCGCGCACGAACACCTTGAGCTCTTTGCCCATGTCGACCTGCGCGTCGAAGTCCGAGGAAAACAGGGCGTGGGCGTAATACATCGCGCTGAAGGGAATGTTGGCGAGGATGGTCGGGTACAGCACGGAAGGTTGGGTACAGGTGGCGCTGGCCCCCGGGAACGGCTCGAGGGTGTCGAGATCGATCATCCGCCGGGGCTCGAAGTATCCGAGATGAGGTAACCCCGGCGCATCCGGCGACCGACACCAAAACGATCCCAGCTCGTCGGCGGTCTGCGACCGGATGAAGAAGCTGTCGTAGCTCATGACCCGGCCGAAGAACTCTCGCAGCTCGGGTTCGAATAGCCGGTATTGGCTGACGTACTTGTTACGAAGGTCGAGATCGTAGTTGAACCGAAGCAGCCGGGGCCGGGTCGTTCCCAGCCGGCGCAACAGCGCTTCCTTGTCGAAGAACGAGCCCACGAACGCCCAGTCGTAGTCTTCGTAGTCTTCGGTGAAGCCCAGCGACGCCGGTCGACCGTCGCCGAGTCCGAGTTCGATCATCCCTCGCGTCGTCGCGTAGCTGCTGTCGATGGGGGCGTAATCGTCGCAGTCATTCAGGTTGGCGGACGGCAGATAGCGGCTGGGGTTCGACGTCCACTGGCACATTCGACCCGGCTCCGGGGTGGCCATGACCTCGGTGGCCAGATTGAGGCTGTGCCCGAGCACCGCGGCCATGTCGTCACGCAGAAAGGACGACGCGAACGGGTCGCGAGGGTCGCTCTGAGCGTGAACGGTCATGATGTAAAAGTATTGGGCCACGACGTCGCTGAAGTCGCCCACGAACGCGAGGGGGGCGAGCGCGGAATTGGGGTCCCAGGCGCTGGGAACGATGCGATCGCGGACGAAGTTGTTGAAGAAGAAGTAGTCCTGCCACATCGACTTGTAGTTCATGAAAACCTCGGTCAACGACGCGCCGAAGTCTCGGGTCGCGCAGAACGGGGTCATCCGGTCGAATCTGTTGTCGCAGAACAGGTACGGCACCTCGTTCGGCGGTGGGTTCTGAGGATCGAACGTGACCCACCGGCGATCGCCGATCACCGCTCGCGCCTCCTCGGGGCTGGCGCACGTCCCGCCGCATAGATGATTGGGCAAGGTTCGGTAGTCGTTGAGGTATCGCCACGACCGAAGGGCCTCTCCTCCCGCCGCCTGCACGGCCGGGCTGTCGAACACCTCGACCTGCTGTCCATACGCGAATCGGATCGCGGCCTGGTCGTACCGCCCCAGAAAGTCCGCGAACAGACCTTTGCTCGACAGATACTCCATGACCGTCGAGTGCCTCTCCTCGTCGACTTGAGACTGGATGCGCCGCTGATCGTAGACCGCGCGAACGGTGGGGTCGCTGCAGTCGGGGACGTCCACCCCGTCGACGCAGGAGTTGTTCCAGAACTTCAGGCTGTAATTGAGCGCGTCGAACGATCCCTCGAAGTTATGGGTGAGGCCCACGTCGTGTCCGACTTCGTGCAGGAACACGTGGGCGAGCAATCGGTTGGCGATGATCTCGTAGCGGGCGGCCGGTTCGACGTCGCGCAGGTTGAAGGCCAGGCCCGCCCAGTGCGGGTCGAAGTCGGCCTCGACGAAGCACAGCCCCGCGTCGCCGAATGCCGCGCGGGCCCGCTCCAGGTGGGCGGAAAACGGGCTCTGCTCCGATGCTCGACCCCATGGTGCGGCTCGGTCCCACAGCTCGTCGGTAACCGCCATCCCCGGTCGCCACTGTCCGAACCCGGCCAGGGCGAGGTCGAACTCGGTGACCAGCTGTTCTTCGGCGCGGGTTCCTTTCACGCGCTCCATACGATTCTTCAAATGGTCGGGGTTGCGCAGCTCCACGAGCTTGTCGTCTCGACTGACGCCCAGACTGGCGATCCGAGCGTCGAGCCGATCCGCGAGCTTGGCTCCGCTGCCGCCACCAGCCTGAAGCTCCTGGCGTCGTCGGGCGAGGGTCGCCTCGATGTGCTGTCGGATCTGTTGGCCGTAAACGACATCGGTGGTGGTTTGCTCGTCGTTGATCAGGGCGATGTAGTCGTTCACCCGGGACGCCTGCAGCTCGTAATAGTGTCCTCGAACGTACGCGGTCCCGGAGATCACTTCCCCCGTCCGAGCGTCCGCGTTCGAGATCCCCAGGCCGCCCCAACCGCTGGCCTGCGGGTTGTTGAGAAACATCAGCATGTTGTGGCGAAGGTCCCCCAACCGCTGCCACTCGAACCGCGACTTCCCGGTGTCCGGATCCCGGGTGGCGGCCTCGAGCGAAGTGCACACCCTCTTGAGATTTCCGATGCCGACGTGCTCGCCCATGTTTTCGAGAGTGACCGCGCACGCTTCCCCTTCGGCGCACACCGCTCGCTCGACGGCGAAGAACAGGTCGGGCTCTTCGCTCACGAAGTCGATCACGTTCTGCTCGTTGCAGTCGTTGACCCGCAGCTGGAACATGGCCGGGATGGCGTCGGTCGTGGTTCCCATCAGGTCGGCCACCATCGACGAGAAGACCCGGTTGTACTCGGCGGCGGTCGTCTCCGCCGCCGCCATCCATCGCATCGGATACTCGACGTTCAGGTACCAGGTCATGGGCTTCGGCGTTCGCTCGGCGTACGGGAGGGGCATACCGGTCGCCGGGTCCGTCGAGCGCTCCCACAGGTCGTAGAGGCGGGCTCGAAACAGGCGCCCGCTCTCCGTGTAGCCGTAGCCACGGTCGTAGGTCGGCAACTCCAACCGAAAGAAGCCGAACCGTCCGTAGATGTTCTCGCGCACCACTTCCCCGGTCTCGGGATCGAAGACCGTTTGACCGTCTTCGTCGGTCTGAACGACCGCGTCGGGATAGTCACGAGGGAGAAAGTCGGACGCCTCGGTGATGCGCAGGAAGCTGTGCCGAACCTTGGCTTCCCCGAAACCGCAGTTGCCGACCCCGGCCAGGCTGAACCCCACGAACGCGGCGCACGTGAACACGTCGCTGCCGATCATCACGTTGTCGGTAATCTCGACGTAGTCGCTCGAGAATCGGGACGCGAAGGGGTCGGTGGGGCGAGTGTCGAGGTTGCTCCAGTAGCTGCCCGTGGATAGCAGGCGAATGGGGAACCAGGTCAGCGCATAGTCGCCGTACAGCGTGTTGTCCTCGATCAGGTTGCTGGAGAAATCCACGCGCATGTACCGTCGGTCGTACCAGGGGCGGTCCGCGGTGTTCTCATCGATGACGTTGGTGACTCGATTCGTCAGCGAGTCGTACCCTCGCTGGATGTCGAAGTGGGACTCGATGGGCCATGCGGCGACGACCGGTCCTTTGTAGAACGTGTTTCCTTCGAAGGTTTGGGTGCCGGCGCCGGGGATACTCTCGTCGGCCTTGTACGCCAGGAGCACGTTTTCCTGAATCTCGAACCGGATCCGCTCGACGGTCCAGTCGCCGAGGCCTTCGATCGCGTAGGCGTTGGTGGTTTCTGCTTCGACGAGGGTGCGGCGGTAGTACCACTCGTCATCGGCGGCGAAGATCGCCTTATCGACGAATCCGGGTTGGACGAGGTTGATGTCGTCATTCCGCGGCGCACAGGCCGGCCCGACGACCCCCGCCAGCAGCGCGATGACCGCTCCCGTGGGCACCGCGGCCTTCACCACCGGGTAGGTCGTCGTCGTCGAAAGATGAGTCATGGCGCTCGGCCAGTATAGCCGGGGCCGGTTGACCAGCGTCACCGCAGCCCCCCGTTTACGAATCGACGTGGACCGGTATTTTACGGACACCGGTTTTTGAAGCCGGCAGGGTTAATCATGCGGAAACCTCCCCCGCGCCGATGGATCCCCTGGACGGCCGGTCTCGCGCTGACCGTCGCCGCGTGCCCTTCGTCCGAGGACACCCAGCGACGTCGAGCTGCGGATCTCGCCGCGCGCACCCCGGCCCCCCAGCATCGCGCCGACGCGTTGCTCTTCGAGCCGTCGGGGCCCGGGGTCCTGAAGTATCTCGGATTGGATTTCGATCCGCCGGACCCCAAGCCCGGAACCGCGCTTACGCTGACCCACTACTTCGCGGTGCAGACGGCGCCGATCAGCGACGCGAAGGTCGCGGTTCGAGCGGAGGTGGGACGACAGCTCGTCGCGCGAGCCGACCACCCCCCGCTATATGGTCGACTTCGAACCTCCGTCTGGCGGGCCGGCGACGTATGGGCTGACCGCCACGTCGTCTCGATACCGGCCACCGCACCCGCTGGGGACCTGATGGTGTACGTGGGACTCGATCGGGAAAAGGCCCGCTGGACGGTTCAAACGGCACCCGGGAGGCAAGACGGGCAGGACAGGTTGCTGGTGCTCAAGACCCCGCTCGGTGCCTCGCGCGCCCCTGCGGCGCCGGCCGCCGCCGGAGACGGTCTGCCCCTGGTCGTCGTGCCTCGGGCCCGAGGCCCTATCGAGCCCGACGGTGCGCTCGACGAGCCCGACTGGGCCGCGGCGCCGGTGCTGACCTTCGCCGACTCGCTCGGCCGCGACGTCCGCATCCGGTATCCGACCCGGCTGCGGCTGCTGTACGATGATCGATTCCTCTACGTCGGCTTCGAGGCCGTCGACGCCGACGTCACCGAGCGCTACGCCCAGCGCGACGACCCGATCTACGAGCACGAGACCGTCGAGCTGTTCGTCATGCCGAACGTCATCGCGCCGGCCACCGGTCCCTACGTCGAGCTGCAGGCGTCGCCGGGCGGCGTGATTTTCGACGCATCGTTCGACGGACCCCGCCGCGGGATGAACAAGAGCTACGACGCCGATCAGACCGTGGGCACCGCGATCGACGGAACCCTCAACGATCCGCGACCCGACCGCGGCTGGACCAGCGAGTGGAGGGTCCCGTTTGCCGGTCTGCGCGGCGTGCGCGGCCCGCCCGCGCCCGGTGACGAGTGGCGTATGATCGCGTTTCGCATCGAGAAGTTCGTGGTCTCGGGAAAGCCCGGAG
>JANQQN010000242.1 GCA_028289325.1 Myxococcota bacterium
CTTCGCGCCGACGTGAATCCGAAGGCGCCCCTGGGCCCGACGTCGCAGGCATCTATCGAACTCGACGCCCTACCCCTGGCCGCGTTTCGCGGCCTCCACCCGGCCCTTATCGCCCGGCCGCGCGGCCAGCTCAGCGGGCGAATAGACGTGGATGGCGGCGCGGGCCGGGTCGACGTCGACCTCGACCTCGACCGTGCCCGATGGTCGAAGGCTTGGCCGCGGACCTCCGCCAAGATCGCGGGGGCGGTGACCGAAACCGAGGCCCGGCTGGACGCGGTTCTGTCCGGCCGGCAATGGGGCCGGGCCCGGGCCTCCGCCCGCTACCTCGCACCCGACGACTGGCGAGATCCTCAGGCGTGGGTGGCGGCCGGGTGGTCGCCGCTTCGCGACCTCGAGCTGGACTTCGACGTGAATCTCGCGCGCGCCCGGACCACGACGTTCGTCGCAGGAACCGCTCGAGGGGAGGTCCGGCTCCAGGAGGGAGGGCAGCGGCTGACAGCAGCGATCGACGGGCGATCGGTGGCCCTTCGCGGCCTGCCCGAGGTCAGCCAGCTTCGGCTGAAGGCCGTTTCGGACCATCAGAGGATCTCGGCCGCGCTGCGGGCCGACATAGAGGGTCGCCGCGCGCTCGACGCTCGAGCACAAATCGCGGCCTCCATCCCCGCCCTGACCGCCGGCCCGCTGGCGTCGATCCGCGGCGACTTCGAGGCTCGGGTGGATCGATTTCCTCTCGCGCTTCTCGGGCTGCGGCCCTTCGCGGACAGGCCGGGCCCACCGCATCCCCCTGTCGACGGCGTCCTGACCGTCAGCGCCCACGGCCGCCACGACCCCCGCCGCGGGCCGCAACTCACGGCCGACATCCGCCTGCGCGATGTGCATCTGACCCCTCGGGCGCCGCCGGTGACCGCCACCGTGATCGCCAACGTCGGACGGTCGGTGGCCACCGCGTCGGCTTCGGTCAGCGCGCCCGACCTCGGGCGCCATCGCCTCTGGCTTCGGACGCGGATCCCCACCGCTTTCGACGGGGCCAGCGTGGCCGCGGGACTCGAACGGCTCGAACTCGACAGCACGGACGTGTCCCTCGCCGCCTTGGCGCCGTGGGCATCGATCGACGACCTGGGCGGCCGGGTCGACGTGCGCGTCGACGCCGGCCGTCGTCTCCACGATCTTTCGGCGACGGTGACCGGACGCGCGGTGGCCATCCATCGCGCCCTCCGCCCCCTCGTTACCGACATCCGACTCGCGACGTCATCGACCCAGACCACCGTTCGAGCGTCCATCGACCTGGGTGGCCACCGACTGCTCTCGGCTCGGGTCGCCTCACCGACCACGGTCGGCGCCAGCCTTCGGCCCGGATTCGACGCGCGACGGCTCGCGATCGACGGCGCCATCCGTGGTCGCGCCTATCCGCTGTCAAAGGCGTGGGCCGAGGCCAGCCAGCGCCGAGCGTTCGCGGGCCGGATGTCGCTGACGGCGGACATCTCAGGGACGGCCGCCGAACCGATCGTCGCGGTCACGACGAACCTCGACGGACTGCGCATCGGCAAGACGCGCTTCGATCGGTTCGAGGCCAGCCACCGCCAGGGGGCCGGTGTCCGCTCGACCCGCGCCCGGATCGAACAGCGCGGCGGGGGGCGGGTTACGGCCGCGGTGGACGCACCCGATGACCGGCCGGTGGCCGTGGTGATCGACGCCCGGCGGTTTCGGCTCGGGTTCCTGGCCACCGTGGCCGAGATCGCGCAGGCCGGCGCCGGGCTCGATGGCGAGCTCGACGGCCGCATCGAAATGCGAGGGGCCGGTGAAGGCGCCGCGTACGACGGACGCCTGATCGCGTCGCAGCTGCGGGTCGCCGTGCCGGGCGCGCCCCCGATCAAGGACGGCACGGTGACCGTCGGCCTCGACGGCCAGCGGGCCGCGGTCCGCGTCGACGCGCGGTCCGGACCAGGGACGATCAGAGCCGAAGTTAACGCGGCCTTGGACGCCGAAGCCCCTTCAGTGCTGGATGGTCAGTTTCGCGTCGACGACGTCCAGCTCGCCGGTGGGGGCCAGATTATGAGTCTCGATCTCCGAGGAGAGATCCGCGGCCGGCGCTCCGAAACCGGGCTGGAGACCGAGGTCCTGTTGCGCGATGGTCTGGTGAGACTCCCCGACCGCAGCTCGAGGACCCTCCACCCGATCACCCAGCGAGCCGACGTGGTCTACCAGCGCAGTCGATGGGATTCGGTCATGGCCAAGACGTCGCGGCCGACGACGTCGAGCCGGGTCTCGGTGCGCGTCCGGAGCGCCAAGCCGATCCGGGTGCGAGGAGAGCCCATCGACGCGGTGGTCAACCTCGATGTCACCGCTCGGCCCCGAGTGCGGGGGGTGACCGTCCGCGGCGACGTCAGGGTCGAACAAGGCACGGTGACCCTATTCGGACGTCGCTACACCGTCGAGCGGGCGCAGGTCCTGCTCGGTGGTCAGACCCCGCCCCAGCCGAGGATCGACGTCCTGTTGAGCTACGAATTCAGCGCTTGCACGTTCTTCATCAACACCAGCGGTCCGGTCGCGAACCCGAAGCTCAAGCTCTCGGCGGAGCCCGACATCTACGACGACAAGCAGCTGCTCGGCTTCATGTTCGGCGCGTCGCCCGATGAGGAGAATCCGGACAAGACCCCCGAACAGCAAGGCATCGACGCCGCCGCGGGCCTGCTTCTTGGCCAGCTACAGGGCCAGCTCAAGAAGAATCTACCCATCGACACCCTGGCCGTCGATCTCGGCGACGGGACAGGAAGCGGCCAGGCCAACGTCAGCTTGGGCAAGTGGGTCACCGACCGGCTGTTCATCGCGTACACCTATCGCCACGGCGCGGCTCAGACGGAAAACACCAGCGAGGGGCTGTTGCGCTACCGATTCGTCGGCCCGTGGTTGGTGGAGCTGGTGTTCGGAGACCGCGGCAATGGCGCCGCGGACCTGCTGTGGACCAAACGATGGTAAGCTTTCGTCGTCGCCGCCCGCTGGCGTCGATGTTTGCCGCGCCTCATGCTCTCGCTCCCGCTCGCCTTCGCCGTCCCTGTTGCCGCGACGCCCCCGGACCATTGCCGGTACTTCGAGACCTTTCGCCGGGCCGGCGTACCGGCCAAGCCATTACGTCAGGCGCTCACCTTCGTTAAAGACCGGTCCCACGAGCTCCCTCGGCGCGATTGGATTTCGATCGCCGACTACGGCGCGCCATCGACGACCCCGCGGTTCTACATGCTCAACCTGCAAACCGGACAAGTGATCCGGGAGCGGGTCTCGCACGGCTCGGGCCACCAGCGCGGAGTCAAGCGAGGTGATCCCGACCACGACGGACGGCTCGACCGTTGTCGGTGGCGAGGTCGGCGCACGAACATGACCCGTCCCGGCTTTTTTAGGACGGCGGAGCTCTATCGGTCCCAAAAACACACGCGATTCCGGAGGGTGAACGGCCAGCGCGTTCGGCAGTGGCCATTCATCGACCGCCACGCGCGGTATAACGGCCTGCGCCTCGACGGCCTGACGCCGGGCATCAACGGCCACGCGCGACGACGGGGGGTGGTGATGCATGGCGCCTGGTACAACGATCTCCGGCCCATCATGGGCCGTTCGTACGGCTGTCCGGCGTTCGCGTCGGACCGCGCGCCCGACATCCTCGAGCGAATCAAAGGCGGCACGCTGTATTATGCGTACACGCCGCAGTGTCACCACGACCAGCGGGTCGTCGACCGACAGGTCGAAGGCTGGACATCCACCTGCTCGTCGCCTTGACGGCGGGCCGCGGGTTGCTACCCGCCACCCACGAGCGACCAACGATGTGGCAAATACTCACCCATGACCAAACGGCCTCCGGGCGCATCCACGTCACCGTCGAGCACGAGTCGGCGGCGACGGTCTCGTTCGCGCGAGCCCTCGACGCCATGGCCAGCGACCCCACCTTCCGAACCGCGCTCGATGAAACGCTTCGCGCCTGCCGATTTTCTGCGTACCGCTTCGAGTGCCCAGGCATCACCGCCGACGCCCTCGATCGGCGATTCGAGTTTCTGATCGTGGACAGTCCAGGCCTCGAACGCGCCGCCGCCGACGCGACCGCCTTTCGTGCCCACCTCGAGGCCGACCCTCGACCGATCGTGACGTTCGAAAACCTGGGCCGAGACGCCGTGCTGGTGGTCCCCAATCGACCTAAAGGCGACGAAGCGTACGGCCATCTCGCCGACTTCGTTCGCTCCGCCCCCGACGACGCCCGCCATCTTCTGTGGCGCTCGGTCGCCTCGGCCATGCAAGCGCGCCTGCGAACCGAGCCCCGGGTCTGGCTCAACACCGCGGGCGCGGGCGTGCCCTGGCTCCACGTTCGTCTCGATCGACGCCCCAAGTACTATCGCGGCGGCCTCTACGAAGGTCGCTAACCCGGCCCGCGACCGCGCCCGGGTTTCTGCGTCCAAGCGGGACCGGCGGCGCGATCACGCGTCCCCCGCCGCCAGCTGTTTTTGATGCTGCCGGGCCGCGGTGAGAACCGGCCTCGCTACCCGAACCACGCGGCCGGGATAGAAGTCGGCCAACGTCGGGGTCTCGACCGCCTCGAGCTGGCGAGCGACCACTTGCGCCGGCTCCGGATCGAGGGTCAGCCCGTGGGCACCCAGATCGCCTTCGAGCTTGGGGCGACATCGCTCGATTCGAGCCAGGGTGGACAGATACGCGCCGCGCCAAATCGCTTGGTAGGAACGGTGGTCCATCGGATTGTCCGCGAGCAGGCCGCGCTGGCGGTTGGAAGGCAAAAACGTGTAGGCGTCGATCTCGGGATGTCGGCGAAGAATCGCGTTTCTCGCGCTTCGAAAGCGGCTGAAGGACATGGTGCGCACGTTCTGGTCGATATGAAAGAACAGACCCCGGTCGAGGTGCGCGCCGGGCTCGTGGCTGACCTGAGGCACGAAGGGGTCGACGATGATGACGAACGTCGCGCCGCGCTCGATCGCCGTCCCGAAGTTCGAAGTCTTGGTCACCGCGCCATCCTCGTAGACGCGATCCCCGATCCGCACCGCCTGAAAGACGGGATTGAAGCTTACGGAAGCCTGAACCGCCTTGCTGATGGTGGCCTCGGGCGAGCCGGGAGCGCCGAACAGCACATGGCGCCGGGTGTCCTGATCTGTCACTCCGATGAATAGTTCTCGATCCAGCTGCTCGAACCGATTCGATGCCCCGGGTAGCTCGAAGGCCTCTCTCAGGTATCGCTCGAGTTCGGCCGCGGTGAACGGGGGCGCCCACATATCCCGGTACTCGGCCGCGAAACCGCTCAGGGAAGGCGACTCTTTGCGTCGAAGGATCTTCCCCATAGTTACGGTTCCGTTGCGCGCGGCGCGAACGGCACGACGAGTCGCGAGCCCAAAATCGTAGTTACCGGCTCGAACCAACCGCATGTCTGCGATAGGCATTCGGCCGCCGGGTTCCCGGGCGATCGCAGTCATGACTTCGTCGACCGAGAACCCGACGGCCAAAAAGCTCGCAATGACTGCGCCGGCACTGATGCCAAAGTACATGTCCATGCTGTTGAGCGCGCCCTCCGGCAAGCAGTCCTGCAGGCACTTCAGCACGCCCAGCTCGAAGTACATGCCTGTCGTTCCGCCCCCCGACAGGCACAGAGCCTTCTTGCCGACCCGTCGCCCGTGGACCGTCCGGACGATCTCATCCAGCACCCGATACATGAACTTGGGATCATAGAGGCGGGCCCTCCAGGCGATGCGGATGCCTTGCGCGCCAAAGCGCAGCAGCGCGGGCTCCAGCGCGGCGTGGTCGCCGTCCGACACCAGAAGTCCGATGCGATGAAAGCCGAACCTGAGATCGATATCGGGCACCGCATCAAGGCTCTGGATCAGGGCGTGCGCCGCTTGCCGCCGGTCTTCGAATGAAGACGGCCCGCGCAGAGGCCGAAGATCGATGAGAAGGAAGGCCACGTACTCGCTGTCCAGCCGCCGCCGGATGCCTTCTGGATGAACCTCTTGGCTAACCCTGAGCGTTTGGCCGGCCACATTCACGGTCAAGATGTCGCCTTCGATAATGCCGGTATGACCCGCCGCCGCGAGCTCGCGAACCAGCGCCGTCAACGCGTGAGCTTGAGGACAAAAATAAAGGATGCGGATCGGACTCATGAGCCTGCCTGCCATCCTGGCACAAGTGGGGGTTATGGCGCGCCGAGTCGAAGCGGATCGATCGCATGATTGTCGACGGCGTCCGGCTCGGTCCTCGTCTTGAGTCCGCATTCGCGCCCCACGGACCCTGAGATGGTCAGGCGATTGCTCAACCGAGTTCCGGGACCTCGGTCCGCCAGCTATGTTGCGAGCCCGAAACGGACGGAGCGCAAGACCGTTCCGGCATGGGAACGACCGAAGACGATCCGTAGCCTCGATCGTTTCCGTTATCGGCCGCCATTCCCATGTGGGGACTAGGGATTCGCTTCGGCCGTACAATTCGACGCGGACCGACCGTTGAGTGTCCCGTATCTTGCACGGGGACCGATCGTGGCTACCCTCGATAAAGAAACGCTCGACCTCACCCTTACCGCGCTAGACGCATTCGTCGCTGAGCATCTGCCTGACCCGACCCTCCTGCAACTCGACCACGACGATAAGTTCCCGGAGGCCACCGTTCGGGCCCTCGGGCACTCCGAACTCGGTATTCAGCTGCTGTTCCTGCCGGAAGCCGTGGGCGGTATGGGCGGCGGCGCCTTCGACGTGTATCGAATCTGTGAGGCGATGGCCCGAGTCGATGTGGGCGTAGCCACTGGTGTTCTGGCCACCTTCTTGGGCAGCGATCCGATCCTTTACGGCGGCACCGACGAGCAGAAGAAGCGATGGCTGGGCCGCATTGCCGAAGAAGGCATCCTGATGGCGTACGGGGCCACCGAGCCGGGCGCCGGGAGTGATCTCGCGGCGCTCAAGACGGTCGCCACGCCCGTGGTCGAAGACGGCAAGACCGTCGGCTACAAGATCACCGGTAACAAGCAGTGGATCTCGAACGGAGGCTTCGCCGACTTGTATACCATCCTCGCCGCCACCCCGGGCGGGCCGTCGTGGTTCGTGGTCGAGCGGGGCGTCGATGGATTCTCGTGGGGCTCGCCGGAAGACAAACACGGCATCCGTGCCTCGAATACATCGACCCTGACCCTGGAAGACGTCTACGTCGATGTGAGCGCCCTCGTCGGCGACGTCGAGGGCCAAGGCCTGCAGCAGGCGCAGAAGGTGTTCGGCTTCACCCGGCTGATGGTCGCAGCATTCGGCCTGGGCGCGGGTTGGGCGGCCTTGGATCGGGCGATCACGTATTCCACTGAACGGATTCAGGCCGGGAGCCCGTTGTCGGAGAAACAAGGATATACACATAAGCTCATCGTTCCCCACGTCGTGCACCTCGAGGCGGGGCGCGCCTACATCGAGGAGACCGCCCTTCGGTTGGACGCGGGAGAAACTGAGTTGAACACCGAGGGCGCGGTGGCCAAATACCTGGCCACCGAGGCCGGCAACCAAGCCGCGGATGCCGCCATCCAAGCCCACGGGGGGTATGGTTATACTCGCGAATACATGGTGGAGAAGATCAAGCGCGACGTCCGCATCACCACCATCTACGAGGGCACTTCCGAAATCATGGAGATGACCATCTCCCGCGATCGTTGGCAGCACCACCTGCGCACCCGCGGCGGCCACTTCTCTCAGATGGGCGAGTCCATGCTGAGCCTCCATCGGACCTCGCCGACGTGCGGCGCCGAGGCCGCGGCCCTGGCCTGCATCACCCTGGCCGAGGTCATGGAACGCATGCGCGTCGCGCGGCTGACCCGCAACCAGCACGTCCTGTTCCGGCTCGGAGAGCTCGTGGCTTACGCCGAAGGCTCGGTGGCCCTGGCTCGACGAGCGGCGTCGGCCCTCGACGGAAGTCTCGAACCGAAAGCCGATCGCCGGTTCAGCCCCGAAGTCACGGCGACGATCTCTCGGGTCTATGCGCGCGAAGCAGCGTTGCGAGTGGCAACGGAAGGCTTGCGGTGGATCCACGGCGCCGATGGCGGCGCGGCGGGTCTCGATCCTCAGCGCTTGAATCAGATATTCCAGGTTCAGGCGGGCAACATCGACGATATGAACACCATCAACTCGGCCCTCTACGCGACGGCCTGACCCGGTTCTACGGATAGAAGTGAGACCCTCATGAAAGACACGAACGACAGTGGAGCGGTGGCGATCGTCGGCGTAGGCGCGGTCCTCCCCGGCTCCCCGAATGTCTCTTCCCTCTGGGAGAATCTTCAGCAAGGCTGGTCGGCGATCGTCGAGACGCCCCCCGATCGATGGGATCCTGCCAAATATTACGACCCGGATCCGAAGGCGCCGGACAAAACGTACTCCAAGATCGGCGGCTGGGTCCTTACCGACAACTGGGACCCATTTGCGTGGAAGCTTCCCATCCCCCCGAAGGTCGGCGACCGCATGGACCGCACCCAGAAATGGGCCATCGCGGCCGCGCGGGAAGCGCTCATGGACTTCGGGTTCCCGGACCGAGAGCTCGACCGGGAACGAACCGCAGTCATCGTCGGCAACGCGATGGGCGGCGACCTTCACTACTACTCCGCGATGCGGATCTTCGCGCCCGAAGTCATGGAGGCCCTCGGCTCGAGCGAAGCCTTCGAACAGCTCCCCGCTGACGTGCGGAACGCGGTCGCCGGACAGATGCTGCAAGGGATCCGTCAGCGCGTCCCGGACATCACCGAAGACACCATGCCCGGCGAGCTGGCCAACATCATCGCCGGCCGAATCGCGGCGATCTTCGATCTCCACGGTCCGAACTACGTCACCGATGCCGCCTGCGCGTCGGCGATGGCCGCGATGACCGCGGCCGTGGAAGGGCTCGCCGAGCATCACTACGACACGGTGGTCGTGGGCGGGGTCGACGCCAACATGTCGCCCTCCACGTTCGTCAAGTTCTGCAAGATCGGCGCGCTGTCGCCGACCGGAACCCGTCCCTACGACGCCGGCGCCGACGGTTTCATCATGGGCGAAGGCGCATCCATGTTCGTCCTGTCGCGCCTGGAGGACGCCGAACGCCGCGGCGACCGCATCTACGCGGTCATTCGTGGCATTGGCGGCGCGAGTGACGGCAAAGGAAAAGGCATCACCGCGCCGAACCCGGTGGGCCAACGGCTCGCGGTGCGCCGCGCATGGGAGCTCGCGGGCGAGCGACCCGACCTCGACACCCTGATGGAGGGTCACGGAACGTCGACTCGCGTCGGCGACGTCGTCGAGGTCAACAGCCTTAGCGAGGCGATCGGCGACGGGCTTCCGCCGCAGTCGATCCCCCTCGGGTCCATCAAATCCAACATCGGTCACCTCAAGGGCGCGGCGGGGTCCGCGGGCATCCTGAAGGCGACCCTCGCTCTTCATCACAAAGCGATTCCGCCCAGCATCAACCTGCAGACGCCCAACCCGAAGATCGACTTCGCGCGTTCCCCGTTCTTCGTGAACACCGAGCTTCGGTCATGGGACCGCAGCCGAAACGGCGTTCGGCGGGCCGGGGTCAGCGCGTTCGGTTTCGGCGGCACGAACTTCCACGCCGTGCTCGAAGAGTACGAGCCCGGGCGCCTCACTCGATCGCGTCGCAGCACGGTGGGGGTGACGGCCGGAATCTCCGGCGGGGCCCCCGTCACGAGCGCCGCGAAAGCGCCCTTGCGCGGGGCGGCCATCATCGGCGGCGCGTCGGTGGAGGCTGTCCGCGCCTCGCTCGCGGATCTGCTCAAGGCCGCCCAGAGCGCACGCGTGGGTCCGCCGACGCCTCCGGAGCGGTCCGTTCTGCAGGCGCAGATGCGCCTCGGCGTCGACTACGGGTCGGCCGAGGAGCTCGCGGATCGTCTCAAGCTGGCTGACAAGGCCCTGGCCACCGGCAACCCGAAAGCCTTGGCGCCCCTTCGGGCCCGCGGCATCCACCTCGGCGTGGGTCCGACCCCGCCCATCGCGTTCCTCTACACCGGTCAGGGTTCGCAGTATGTGAACATGCTCGCCGAAATGCGCGAGCGGGAGCCGGTGGTCGCCGAGACCTTCGAAGAGGCGGATCGGGTCATGACCCCGATCCTCGGCCGCCCGCTGACGTCGTACATCTTCGCCGACCCGAACGACGAAAGCGCGGTGAAGACCGCAGAAAGAGAGCTTCGACAGACGGCGATCACCCAGCCCGCGGTCCTGACCGTCGACGCGGCGATGACCCGTCTCCTCGCCCAGTACGGAATCCGCCCGGATATGGTGATGGGGCACAGCCTCGGCGAGTACGGCGCGCTCGTGGCCGCCGGCGGCATGGACTTCGCCCACGCCCTGGAGGCCGTGGCCGCGCGCGGCGCGGAGATGACCAAGGTCTCCATGGACGACAACGGCAAGATGGCCGCGGTCATGGGGCCGGTTACCGAGGTCCAGGCCATCATCGACGAGATCGATGGCTACGTAGTCATCGCCAATCTCAACAGCCGAAAACAGGCGGTCATCGGCGGCGCGAGCGACGCCGTCGTGCGCACCGTCGCGCTGTGTGAGGCCCGCGGGATGCGAGCCCAGCTCCTGCCCGTCAGCCACGCGTTCCATACGTCGATCGTGGCCCCGACGAGCAAGCCGCTCAAGAACGTCCTGCGACGCCTCGACCTGCGGGCGGTATCCATCCCTGTCGTCGGCAACGTCGACGGGGATTTCTATCCGACCGGACCCGACGCCTCGGAAAGGATGGTGGAGATTCTGGGGCAGCAGGTCGCCTCTCCCGTCCAGTTCGTCACCGGTCTAGAGAAGCTCTACGAAGCCGGAGCTCGAGTATTCGTGGAGGTCGGCCCGAAGAAGGCCCTGCACGGCTTCGCGGAAGAGGTGCTGGGAGACCGCGAAGGGGTCTTGGCCCTGTTCACCAACCATCCCAAGCAGACCGACGTCACCGCGTTTAATCAGGCGCTGGTCGGGCTGTACTGCCGAGGGGCCGGCGATTCGATCGAGACCGCGCCGACCATCGCCCCCGCGGCCGCCGTGGCGACGACCCGGCCCACCAACGGCGCGACCAACGGCCATCACCGGGTCGAAACGCCGGCGTTCGGGGCCGTGCCGTCCCTCGCCGGCGGCAGCGACCGTAGCATCGCGGAGGTCGGACGCATGTTCGCGAGCTTCGTCGAGCAGGCGCAGTCGCTGCTCGGCGCGCCGGCCGAGGACGAGGTCTCAGTGGTGGTCACCGGGGCCAGCCTGGGACTGCCCGGTGGCTCGACGGTCTTCGGCGACGACACCGTCGTCCGGCTCCTTCGCGGACACCAGAACATCGACACCATCCCCGTCCGCACTCGACAGGGAATGGTGGACCGCCAGGTCACCCGCCTCGTCAAGGCCGCGGACGGTACCGGTAGCTTCGAGACGATCCGATCCAGCGGCGAAGGCATCAAGCTCGCCGGACAGCCGGGCGAGATCCGGCTGGTGGAGGACTTCGGCTACCCCGAAGACCGGGCCGAAGCGCTCGACTCGACGACGGCCCTCGCTATCGCGGCCGGCTTGGAGGCCCTGCGCGACGCGGGCCTGCCCCTCGTCATGCACTACAAGAAGACGACGCGCGGGACGTACCTGCCCGAGCGGTGGATGCTTCCGGAGGCGCTGCGCGACGACACCGGGGTCATCTTCGGCTCCGCGTTCCCGGGCTTGGACAAGTTCGCGGACGAGACGGAGGCGTTCCGACGCCAGCGTGAGCTCGAGGCGCGGCAGACGGAGCTGGTTTCGCTAAAAGAGCGTTTTGGCCAAGAGCTGACCAGCTCGATGCGGACCGAGATCGATCGTCGGATCGAAGCCGTGAAGAGTGAGATCGATCGGCACCGCTACGTGCTCGATCGCCGCTTCATCTTCCGGATCCTCTCCATGGGGCATTCGCAGTTCGCCGAGCTGATCGGGGCCCGCGGCCCGAACACCCAGGTCAACGCGGCCTGTGCGAGCGGAACGCAGGCCCTCGGGTTGGCCGAAGACTGGATTCGAGCCGGTCGCTGCCGTCGGGTGGTCGTCCTGTCCGCCGACAACGTGACCAGCCAGTCCCTGATGCCGTGGATCGGCTCCGGCTTCTTGGCCTCGGGCGCCGCGGCGACCGACGAGCGGGTCGAGGATGCCGCGCTGCCTTTCGATCGTCGCCGCCACGGGCTCATCCTGGGGATGGGCGCCGCCGGCTTGGTCGTCGAGCGAGCGGACGACGCCGCCCAGCGTGGCCTGCGTCCGATCGCCGAGGTGTTGGGAACCCGGTTCGTGAACAGCGCGTTTCACGGTACGCGCCTGGATCCCACCCACATCACGGCTCAGGTCGAAGCCCTCGTCGCCGACGTCGAGCGCCGCTTCCGACTGCGGCGGGCCTCGATGGCGCCCCAGATGGTCTTCATCTCCCACGAGACGTTCACCCCCGCGCGGGGCGGCTCGGCCCAGACCGAGGTCCGTGCGCTGCGGACGGTGTTCGGAGACCGCGCGGACGACATCGTCATCGCCAACACGAAAGGCATGACCGGCCACGCCATGGGCACGGGCATCGAAGACGTGCTCGGAGTGAAGGCCTTGGAGACCGGCGAAGTGCCGCCGGTGCCGAATCATCGCGAAGTCGATCCCGAGCTCGGGTCGCTCAACCTCTCCCGCGGCGGCAGCTACCCGGTCGAGTACGCACTGCGCCTCGGGGCCGGTTTCGGCTCTCAGCTCGCGCTGTCGCTCATCCGCCGCATTCCCGGTCCCCGACGGAACGCCCACGAGCTCGGCTACACCAGCCGGATCGAGGACGGCGCCCGCTGGCGAGCGTGGCTGTCCGAGATGAGCGGCCAGGACACGCCGGAGGTCGAGGTCAAGCAACGAACCTTGCGCGTCGTGGATCAGGGGCCGTCGGACAGCGTCGTCCGCGGGCCTCGGGTCGCAGCCCCGCCGCAGGTCGCCCCGACGACCACGCCGGTGGCGCCGCTATCCGCGGTCATCGCCGCCCAAGCGACGACCGCCGCGCCCGCCGCGGCGCGGGTCCAAGCGCCGGCGCCGACGCCAGCGCCCGCCCGCGAGGAGGTCCCCGCTGCCCCCGCCGATGGCGGGGTTTTGGCCCGAATCATGGGTATCGTGGCCGAGCAGACCGGCTACCCGTCGGACATGCTCGACCCCGAGCTCGACCTCGAAGCCGACCTCGGCATCGATACCGTCAAGCAGGCGGAGATGTTCTCGGCCGTGCGCGAAGCCTACGGCATCGAGCGCGACCCGAACCTTCAGCTGCGCGCATTCAACACCTTGAACAAGGTCGTGGACTTCGTGCACGAACGGGCCCCGGAGACGGTGAAGGCGACGATCGCCCCACCGCCGGCCGCCCCCGCCGCGGCGGCGCCCGCCGCCGCCCCTGCCCCCAGCAACGACGTGCTGCAGCGGATCATGTCCATCGTGGCCGAGCAGACCGGGTATCCGCCGGACATGCTCGACCCCGAGCTCGACCTCGAAGCCGACCTCGGCATCGATACCGTCAAGCAGGCCGAAATGTTCGCCGCCGTGCGCGAAGCCTACGGCATCGAGCGCGACCCGAACCTTCAGCTGCGGGCGTTCAACACGCTGAACAAGGTGGTGGACTTCGTCCATGAGCGCGCCCCGGAGACCGCGAAGCCCGCGATCGCGCCGGTCGCGGTAGCCCCGGCGGGCGCCGTCGCCGCGCCCGCGGCTTCCCCGGCCATCGCGGACGACGTGCTGCAGCGAATCACGGACATCGTGGCCGAGCAGACCGGGTACCCGCCCGACATGCTCGACCCCGAGCTCGACCTCGAAGCCGACCTCGGCATCGATACCGTCAAGCAGGCCGAGATGTTCGCTGCCGTGCGCGAAGCGTACGACATCGAGCGCGACGCCAACCTCCAGTTGAGGGAGTTCAACACTCTCAACAAGGTCGTGGGCTTCGTGCGCGACCGGGCCCCGCAGGTCGCGGCGGCGTCCGCCGCAACAGCCGCGCCGGCCGCGGAAGCGCCGGCCGGTCAGCCCGCGAGCGAGCGGGATGCTATTCGTGACAAGATCACCGGCATCATCGCCGAGCAGACCGGGTACCCGCCCGACATGCTCGACCCCGAGCTCGACCTCGAAGCCGACCTCGGCATCGATACCGTCAAGCAGGCCGAGATGTTCGCGGCCGTGCGCGAAGCGTACGACATCGAGCGCGACGCCAACCTGCAGTTGAGGGAGTTCAATACCCTGGAGAAGGTCGTGGACTTCGTCATCGCCCGCCGACCGGCCGGCGACGGCCAAGCGACGGCCGGCGAGCCGGCTGCGGTCACCGCGGCCGCCGTGGACACCGGCCCATCGACCTCGATCGAGGGCTCGCTGGAAGCAGCGGCCGCCATCCCGAGGCGAGTTCCGACCGCCGCCCTCCTCCCCCGCATCGAATGGGGCGCCTCGACCGGCGTGACCCTCGAAGGCGGACGTCGAGTCGCGGTGATGCCGGACCTCGGCGGGGTCGCCGGCGCGCTGGCTGACCAGCTGCGATCGCGAAACGTGGAGGTCATCATGCTCGACCGCGACGGCGGGACCGCCGACGTGGGCGAGATCGACGGCCTGTTCTGGCTGCCGGCGCTCGATGACGAGGGCCCGCTGACCGAGATGTCCATCGACGACTTCCGCGCCGCGGTCGGGGTTCGGGTGAAGCAACTGCACCGATGGTCGCAGGTCCTCTACGACTGCTGGGCACAAAGCGGTCGTTTCTTCGTCGCCGCGACCCGGATGGGCGGAGAGCACGGCGTGGGCGCGAGCGGCGCCACGGCGCCGCTGGGCGGCTCGGTGACCGGGTTTACGAAGACCCTGGCCCGCGAGCGGCCGGAGGCCCTGGTCAAGGCCGTCGACTTCGACGGCGCGGACCAAGGCACCGTCGCCGCGGCGCTCATCGAGGAGGCGTTAGCGCATCCCGGTGTGGTCGAGGTCGGGCGTCGAGGCGCGGACCGGGTGGGCGTGTTGCTCACCGAGGAGCCGGCGGAAGACGGCCAAAGCGGTACCTCGTTCGGTGCCGATTCGGTCATCGCCGTCACCGGCGCCGCGGGCAGCATCACCTCGGCGATCACCCGAGACCTGGTCCAGATCGCCCCCGGGGCGACGTTCCATCTGTTGGATCTGGCCCCGGCCCCGAATCCCGCGGATCCGGACCTGGTGGCGTTCAGGACCGACCGTGATGGCTTGAAGCGAACCCTGGCCGCTCGGATGGTCGAGGCCGGCGAAAAGCCGACCCCGGTCAAGATCGAGAAGCAGCTGGCGGGCCTGGAGCGCAAAGCCGCGGCGCTGGACGCGATCCAGGCCATCGAGGCGAGCGGTGGAAAGCTCCACTACCACGCCCTCGATCTGCGGGATCACGACGCGATGCGCGACCTGTTCGCCGGGATCGTGCGCGAAGCCGGGCGTCTGGACCTGTTGGTCCACGCCGGCGGCCTCGAGATCAGCCGCATGCTCCCCAACAAGTCGGCGGACGAGTTCGACCTCGTCTTCGACGTGAAGGCTCAGGGCTGGTGGTCGGCGCTCGTCGGCTGCGGTGACATTCTGCCGCGAGCCACGGTGTGCTTTTCGTCGATCGCCGGTCGGTTCGGCAACGCCGGGCAGACGGACTACGCGGCGGCCAACGACCTGCTCGCCAAGACCTCGGCCGCACTGCGGGCACGAGGGGTGCGAGCGATGGTCATGGATTGGACGGCGTGGGGCGGCATCGGCATGGCGACCCGCGGGTCCATCCCGACGATGATGGCCCAGGCGGGCATCGACATGCTGCCCCCCGACGCGGGCATCGCCTACGTCCGCCGGGAGCTCACGGTGGGCGGTCGGGCCAGCGAGGTTGTCGTCGCCAAGGCGCTCGGCGTGTTGACCGATGCCCGGACCGATGGCGCAGCGCTGCCCGAGGACCCGCGAGGCCCGATGCTCGGCGCCGTTCGCCGGTACGAGCCGGTGTTCTCAGGATTCGAGACCGAGGTGATCCTCGATCCCGCGTCCGCGCCGTTCCTCGACGATCACCGGATCGAAGGCACCCCGGTGCTGCCGGGGGTCATGGGGCTCGAAGGGTTCGCGGAGCTCGCGGCGTTCGCGGCTTCGACGGTGAGTGCGGAACCGCTGTCGGTGGTGTCGATCGACAACGCGCGATTCGACGCGCCGTTCAAGATCTTCCGCGACGAGCCGAGGGTCGCCGAGATCCGTTGCCGTCTGCAGCGAGTCGACGACGGGGTGGTCGCCCACGCGACGCTGATCGGTCGCCGGCGACCGGCGGGCCTCGACACGGAGGTGTTGACCCAGCACTTCAGTGCGAGCGTTCGACTGGCACCGCCGTCCGATTCCCCGGCCGTCCACGTGCAGCTGTCGGGCGACGAAGGCCCCGTGGTGGACCGGAGCTCGATCTACTCGGTGTACTTCCACGGCCCGGCTTACCAGGTCATGGATGCTGTCCGTCGGGTCGGGGACGACGCGGTGGGGGCGCTCACGCGCAACCTTCCGCCGAATCACCAGCCCGAAGACCTTCCGCTGACCGTGGCCCCGCGGTGGATCGAAGCGGCCTTCCAGGCGGAAGGCGTTCGGAACATCGGCCAGACGAAGACCATGGCCCTTCCCGCCGGACTCGACCGGGTCGAGGTATTCGACCTGAGCCCGACGGACGGGCCATTGCTGGCCGTGGTGTCCCCCGCGGTCAACGGGGCCAGCGACGTTCGGATCGTCGACACCGAGGGTCGGGTGCGACTCGCGCTGATCGGCTACCGGACCGCCACCCTGCCCGGCGAGCTGCCCGATGAGCTCGTCGGTCCGTTCAGCCAAGCGTTCAAAGGAGAAGGAATCTGATATGAACCTCGCCAGCACCAGCGTCACGGGAGTTGCGCTCGTCGGACAAGGCGTCGGTACGTCGCGGATGGCGCGCGCATTTCGTGAACTCGCTATGAGCTCGGGCCGATCGTTCCGTTTGGTCGGAGCTCGCCCCGTCACCGAGCGGGGCGGCTGGATCGACCGGCACGCGGATACGGTTATCGGCTTGCCGGACGGGGCATCGATTCATGATGTCCCGATGATCGCGCAGCGGTTGGCCGATCTCTCGGACGACTGGTTGCTGGCGAGCAGCGACGCGGGCGGGTTAGCGCTCAAGTGGGCGTCGGAGTGCGAGCGTCGCGGCTGGCGCTTCATCGGCCCGAGCGCGGCCTGCTTGCGTCGACTCTTGGACCCGGTGGAGCTTCGCAAGGTCGCCGAACGCGCCGGCGTTCGCACCGTGCCTTGGAGCGGGGCGCCGGTCAGCAGCGTCGATGAAGCGCGAGCCCACGCCGAGCGGCTGGGCTACCCGCTGCTCTGCCGGAGCGTGGGCACCGTTCAGACCGGCCTCGGGATCGCCCGGCGGCCGGACGAGCTGGCCGAAGTGTTCGAATCGGCGTGTGCGCAGGCCGGCGGTCACCACGTGATCCTCGAGCGTCTGCTCACCGGCGTCCGCCGGCTGGGGGTCCCCGTGGTCAGCGTTCCCGGCGGACCTCGATGGGCGCTCGACGTCATCGACGCGTCACTGCGCCGCAGAGACGGTTCCGTCCTCGTCGAGGCCCCGGCGGCCGGGCTCGACGAGGACACCACCGCCGCCCTCCGGCGGCTGGCTTTGACCCTCGCCGAGGCCTTCGAGCACGAGCATCTCGGCACCATGGCGTTCCTGTTCAACCCGCGGGATCGGTCTTCGGTGTTCCTCGGCTACGACTTTGGCCGGGGCGGCGAGCACGCCGCGGCCGAGGTTCTTCGAGGCGTCGACCTCGCGAAGACCCGCATTCTGCTGTCGCTCGGCGAAGGCGAGAGCCTGCGTCGCCCCCCCGAGCCGCGGGGGGTCACGTTCGTCGCCCACCTGCGCGTGGCTGGGCAGCGACCGCCGGTGGTCCTCGACCACCTGCGCGCCGCGACCGGTCCCGGCACCCGCACGGATCACGCAGCGTCGACCGGCGACCGCATCGCGCCAGGGTCGTCGATCGCCGAGGTGTCCGCGTGGGGAATCGATCGCCCCGAGGCCATCGCCCGTATGCGTCGGGCGCTGTCCAGCTCGGCGGTGTTGGTTCACGGCGGCAAGACGTCCGTGGGCCCTCTGATCCGCATCCTCGCTGAACCGGCGCTGGCCAAAGGACCCGTCGACGTCGACGCTTGGCAGGCCTGCCTGCGCGAGCCCGACGGCTTCGCCGCCCGCGCCCACGCGGCGGCGGCGGTCATCGAGGTCGCGATCGAAGCGTACGAGCTCGAGCAAAGCGAAGTGCGCAAGGCGTTTCGGACGGCCGGACTGAGCGGGCGCCCCGCCGCCAAGGCCTCCAGCCCCCGACGGATCGAGCTCGAGCACGCCGGCCATCTGTACTCGATGGAGGTCGCGGCCACCGGGCCGGAAAGCTACGCCGTCGAGGTCGAAGGGCGCATGATCCGCGCGTCCGTCACCAACCGGCGAATTCACGAGCACACCCTATGGCTCGGCGGCGAGCGTCACCGGGTCACCGCACGGCGGCGCGACCGGGTTCATCAGGTCGTCGTCGAAGGTGAGCCCCACGTCGTCCGGCGCAGCGCTCAGACCGTGGTCCGCGCGTCGATTCCTGCCCTCGTGGCCGCAGTGGAGACCGCCGAAGGCGAGTGGGTCGAGGCCGGAGCGACGGTGGTTCGGCTGGAAGCGATGAAGATGGAGCTCGGGGTCGAGTCACCGGTCTCCGGCCGGGTCCGCTGGCTGCACGCCCGGCCCAGCGAATCGGTTGAGCCGGGCACCCCGCTGTTCAGCGTGGATCCCGACGGTCCCCCCACACCGACGGCGCTGGGGACACGGATCGACTTCGCGCCTGTAGCGTCGACTTCGAAACCGCTCACGCCCCTCGAGGCGGCCATGTCCCTCACCCTCGGCTACGACGTTCGGCCCTCGGCCGTGCTCGCCGCGATCCGGGACGACTCGCGGCTGCAAACGGACCGGCTCCTGGGCGAGATCGAAGTCCTTCGGGCATTCGCGCACCTCGTAGAGCTGGCGCCCGCGTCGCCGGAAGTCGAGGACGCCGAGGGCGGTCTTCGACTCACCCACAGCGAGTATCTGCGAAGCTTCCTGACCCGCGTCACGCCGAACCTGGAGGGCCTGCCCGGCCGATTCGTCGAGCGCCTACGGTCGGCGCTCGAGGCGTACGGTGTTTCGGATCTCGAAGACGCCAACGCGGTCATCGAAGCGCTTTGCCGCTTTCACATGGCCCTGTCTTCTCAGGCGGATCTCGTACTGGTGGTTCTGGCGATCCTCGGCCGCCACGCGCGGCCGGACGCCGTCGCGCCTACCGATGTGGATTCGACCTATCGCGCCCTGCTCGACCGCTTGATCAACGCGACGCAGGTCGTCTTGCCCGGCGTATGCGAGTCCGCGCGGGCGGCCCGATATCGCCTGTTCGACGGTCCGTATCTGGCCGAAAAGAAGAACGCGCTGTACGCGCAGGCGGAAGCGGACGTCGACGCGCTGCTCACTGCGCCGTCGGAGGATGCGCTTCAGCGTCTGGTCGGGAGTCCGGTATCGCTGTCCAGTCGGCTGTTGCGACGCGCGCCCCACAGCCTCGAACAACGACGGGTTCACCTCGAGGTCCTGGCTCGGCGGTACTATCGTACCCATGACGCCACGGTATCTTGTGACATCCGCGGCGGCCGGCACCCCATGGCGGAGATCCGATACTCGCGGGAGGGGCAACCGCAGCGAAGCCTGGCTTGGATCGGCGCGATGTCCGACCTCGAAGACGCGGCCGGGCATCTTCGTGACGCGCTGGCCGCGGACAATGGTCCCACCTCGGTCGAGCTCTACACGTGGCAAGACACCGCAGAAACGCCCAGCCAGGCTCGCCTCGCGAGCCTCGCCGAGGCGCTTCGACTCCCGTCGACC